>NZ_AP023423.1:1764256-2088884 GCF_021654335.1 Sideroxyarcus emersonii | reverse complement strand
CCAAAGGTGAAACCGCCAGTCGGGTCTTCCTCCGGTCCGCCGGGTGCTTGCATGATGCCGTCAAGCGAAACGAATGTGGATGCAATGAGTCTTCTCATGGCTCTCTCCTTGTCCGGGGAATCACTTTCGCTCATACGCCCGCATGAGCGCAGCGACATCGAATTTCTTCATCTTGAGGAATGCCTGCGTCACGCGTGCGCGCTGTTGCGGCGAACCACAGATGGGGCGCGATGTTCTGCATGGCGTTACCTCCCGAGTGGTGTTGTTGCATCAATCCGGAATGTCCGGCTCGACCAGTTGTGCAAGCTGCATGAGCGATTCCTGCCAGCCGAGGTGGCAGGCTTCCGGCGGGATCATCCCGGGTACGCCCTCCTGCACGATGTTCAACTCGGTGCCGCACGACACCGGCTTGAACGTGATGGTCGTCGTCATTTCTCCCGGCAGGTTGGGATCGTCGAATTCGTCGGTGTGGCGGATGCGCTCGTTCGGCACGAGTTCGAGATACTTGCCACCAAAGGAATGGCCGTTGCCGGTGGAGAAATTCGCGAACGACATCTTGTAGCCGCCGCCGACCTTCGCCTCAAGGTGATGGACCTTGCAGGTGAAGCCATACGGGGGCAGCCACTTGGCCAGCGCATCGGCATCGAGAAACGCGCGGTAGATCTTTTCGGGTGTGGTCTTGAGTACCCGGTGAAGCTTGATGGTGTTGGTTGCCATGATCCCTCCGGTTCTATTTGACTGCTGGTTTGCGGGTGTGCCGCAGTACGACGTGGGTGGCTTTCTCGGTGGGCATAAACTGGACGCATTCGTAACCCAGCGCGCGCATGTCCAGCCCGGCAAACAGGGGTTCCCCCCTGCCCAGCAGTGCCGGTCCAATGGCAATGTGCATCTCGTCGATCAGGCCAGCTTCGAGGTATTGGCGGATGGTGTTCGCGCCGCCGCCGATGCGCACATCCTTTCCCGCAGCGGCCGCGCGCGCCCGGTCCAGCGCCTCGCGGATGCCGCCGGTGACGAAGTGAAAGGTGGTGCCGCCTTCCATCGTGATGTCAGGGCGTGCGTGATGTGTCAGTACGAACACCGGCACGTGGTAGGGCGGGTTGTTACCCCACCAGCCTTTCCAGTCCATGTCGGGCCACGGGCCGCGTATCGGACCGAACATGTTGCGCCCAAGTATCCAGGCGCCCACATTGTGAAAGCCGCGCGCGGCGATATCGTCGTCGACCCCGGTTGTGCCGCCCTCGGCACCGAGCACGTTTTTCTGGAAGGTCCGGGTCGGGAAAAACCACTGATGCAACTCGCGCCCGCCGACGCCCAGCGGATTATTGATGTCCTGGTCCGGCCCCGCGCCGTAGCCATCCAGCGAAATCGAGAAACTCTCCACTCTGACTTTGCTCATGTATTTCTCCTTATGATCTGGCGGTTTGAAGACGGGATTGCTATGTGTGCAAGGTATCTGCCAGGCGGCCCAGCGCGTCTTCCCAGCTGACGACAAAACGGGCGGCAGAGGCAGCCTGCTTGCGTTCCTCACTGGCAAAGCGGGTGTGCAGGGTCAGCAGCGTCTTGCCGGCCTGCTCCGCAAAACTGACCGTCACCGTGGCACGTGGCGGGATGCCTGCCCCGCAGGGATGACCCTCCGCGGCTTCGCCTTCATACACGATGCGTTCGGACTCGACGATTTCGCGGAACGTGCCGATGCACGGATACACCTTGCCGTCCGGCGCGCGCATCTCCAGATGGAAACGTCCGCCTACCCGCAGATCGCTTTCGCACGTTTCGTTGTTGAAGCCCGCCGGTCCCCACCATTGCATGATGTGTCCGGAGTCGGTCCATGCTGCCCATACCAGTTCGCGCGGTGCGTCGAAGACGCGCTTGATGACGATCTCGCGGCCGGCAATGCTATTTGCGCTTTGTGCTGGTGCGTCCATTCTTCTCCTTTTGGGATTTGTCGGCGGCTTGCAACTTCTGAAGGTAGTTGTCGAGGCGATCGAACCTTTGTTCCCAGAACTGGCGGTACTGCTCGATGAAACCGGCAGCTTCCTGCAACGGCGCGGCCTCCAGTTTGCAGGGGCGCCACTGTGCCTGGCGGCCCTGGGTGATGAGTCCCGCACGTTGCAATACCTTGAGGTGCTTGGTGATGGCAGGCGGGCTGATCGAGAAGGGGGCGGCCAGTTCGGCGACGGAGGTTTCGCCCAGCGCCAGCCGCGCGAGGATGGCGCGGCGCGTCGGGTCGGCGAGGGCGGCAAAGGTGGTGCTGAGCCTGTCGGCGGGCATTCTCGTTCCAGTTTTATAATTAACCGTTTGGTAAATTACGCTTGTGCGCCATTGCTTGTCAAGCATCCCCCGCGCCGGCACCGGCGGCAGTTAGACAATCCCTCGCTAAGCCATTAGACTTGCGCACTTTTTTGACAGGCAAGCACCATGTCCGCTGACATCGAACCGACATCGAATGAACCTGCCGCCGTGCCCAGCGACAAGATCGCGCGCGAAGTGGCGCGCCGCCGCACGTTCGGCATCATTTCCCACCCCGACGCCGGCAAAACCACGCTCACCGAAAAACTGCTGCTGTTCTCCGGCGCGATCCAGCTGGCCGGTGCGGTGAAAGCGCGCAAGAGCGGACGCCATGCGACTTCCGACTTCCTCGAGATCGAGAAGCAGCGCGGCATCTCGGTGGCCAGCTCGGTGATGCAGTTCGAGTACCGCAACCATGTGGTGAACCTGCTCGACACGCCCGGTCACCAGGATTTCTCCGAAGACACCTACCGCGTGCTCACCGCGGTGGACTCGGCATTGATGGTGATCGACGCCGCCAAGGGCGTGGAAGCGCAGACCATCAAGCTGCTGGACGTGTGCCGCATGCGCGATACGCCCATTGTCACGTTTATGAACAAGATGGACCGCGAGGTGCGCGATCCGCTGGAGTTGCTGGACGAGGTCGAGTCGGTGCTGAAGATCCAGTGTGCGCCGGTGACCTGGCCGCTGGGCATGGGCAAGAGCTTCCGCGGCGTGTACCACTTGTTGCGCGACGAGATCCTGCTGTTCACGCCGGGCGAGGAACGCGCCGACGGCGAGGTGGAGATCATCAAGGGCATCGACAACCCCATCCTGGCCGAACGCTTCCCGCTGGAGATCGAGCAACTGAAGATGGAAGTGGAACTGGTGCATGGTGCATCGCATCCTTTCGACCTGCAGGCCTTCCTGGCCGGCAAGCAGACGCCGGTGTTCTTCGGCTCGGCCATCAACAACTTCGGCGTGCGCGAGATTTTGAACGCGCTGCTGGAATGGGCACCCGCGCCGCGCGAGCGCGATGCCTCGGTGCGCAAGGTCGATCCGAACGAACCGAAGTTCTCCGGCTTCGTGTTCAAGATCCAGGCCAACATGGATGCCAACCACCGCGACCGCATCGCCTTTCTGCGCGTGTGCTCCGGCCATTTCGAGCGCGGCATGAAGATGAAGCACCTGCGCATCGGCAAGGAAATCCGCGTGTCGAGCGTGGTGACGTTCATGGCGTCGTCGCGCGAACTGGTGGAAGAAGCCTACGCGGGCGACATCATCGGCCTGCCCAACCACGGCAACATGCAGATCGGCGACAGCTTCTCCGAAGGCGAGCTGCTGCAATTCACCGGCATTCCGTATTTCGCGCCGGATCACTTCCAGACCGTGCGCATCCGCAACCCGATGAAGGTGAAGCAGTTGCACAAGGGCTTGCAGCAATTGGGCGAAGAAGGCGCGGTACAGGTGTTCAAGCCGCTGGACGGTGGCGACCTCATCCTCGGTGCAGTCGGCATGCTGCAGTTCGACGTGGTGGCCAGCCGTCTGGCTGGCGAATACGGCGTTGACGCGATGTTCGAAGGCAGTTCGGTGAGCACCGCGCGCTGGGTGACTTGCGACGACGCGAAGATATTCGCCGACTTCCAGAAAGCGCTGTCGCACAACCTTTCCATCGACGCGGCGGGCAACCTTGCTTATCTCGCGCCGAACAAGGTGAACCTCAATCTGACGCAGGAGCGCTGGCCCAAGGTTGTCTTCCATGCGACGCGCGAGCACGCGGTCAAACTCTGATGCAACGAATCGATTTCCATCTGCGCGGCGATTTCATCGAGCTGAACCAGTTGCTCAAGCTGGCAGGGGTCTGTGCCAGCGGCGGGGCAGGCAAGATGCTGGTGGCCGAGGGCGTGGTGTCCGTCGATGGAAAAATCGAGCTGCGCAAGACTGCCAAGATCCGTGCCGGGCAGGTGGTCATGCTGGGCGATGCGCAGATACGGGTGATGGCCTGAGCCATGTTGTACATCGCCCACAACGTCGTCATCCCCGAACGCGAGGTTGAACTGACGGCGGTGCGAGCGCAGGGGGCGGGTGGCCAGAACGTGAACAAGGTGTCGAGCGCGGTGCATCTGCGTTTCGATATCGCTGCCTCATCGTTGCCGCAAGGATTCAAGGAGCGCCTGCTGCAGCTCAATGACCAGCGCATCACCAGGGATGGGGTGGTCATCATCAAGGCGCAGGAATTCCGCAATCAGGAACAGAACCGCAATGAAGCGCTGCGGCGTTTGAAGGCATTGCTGCAGTCGGTGGCGGTGCCGCCGAAGCAGCGCATCGCCACCAGGCCTACGCGCAGTGCACAAAGACAGCGTGTCGAGAGCAAGGTCAAGCGCGGGGCGATCAAGAGCCTGCGCGGCAGGGTGGTCGATTAGGCCGTGACGGTATCGTTCAGGTAGCGGTCGAAGTCTTCCGCCGACATCGGTTTTGCGAACAGGTAGCCTTGTCCGTAGTCGCAACCTGCGGCGAGCAGCATGTCGCGCTGCTCTGCAGTCTCCACCCCTTCGGCCACGACTTTCATGCCCAGCTTGTGCGCCATGACGATGATCGCTTCGGCGATGGCCTGATCGCCCGGATTCGTCACCATGTCACGCACGAACGACTGGTCAATCTTGAGGTAATCGATGTCGAAGCGCTGCAGGTAGGACATCGCGGAGTAGCCGGTACCGAAATCGTCGAGCGAGACCTGGATGCCGGCATCGCGGAATGCCAGCAGTTTCTCCTGCACCTCGGCGCGGTCGTCCATCAGCAGGCCTTCGGTGATCTCCACCACAATGCAGCTCGGCGGGATGTCGAGGGCGCGCAGCCAGTTGAGCAGGCTCAGGTTGCTGTCGCCGGTGATGAACTGGCGCGGCGACTTGTTGACACTGATCTGCATCGCCGACAGGCGCCGGTCCTCGCTGGAACACCATTGCTTGGCCTTTAGTGCGGCTTGGCGGAATACCCAGTCGCCGATATCGTTGATGAGCCCGATCTCTTCCGCCATGGGGATGAAGACGGCGGGGCTGACGAAGCCGAGTTTGGGGTGGTGCCAGCGCAACAGGGCTTCCGCCTTGGCGGGCAAGCCACTGCCCAATTCGATGATGGGCTGATAGTAGAGTTCGAACTGTCCGCTGTCGAGCGCGCGGCGCAGGTCGTTGCTGAGTTTCATGCGGGTCAGCGCGGCTTCCTGCATCGATGCGGTGAAGTAGCTGTACTGGTTGCGCCCCCTGGCTTTGGCGACATACATCGCCTGGTCCGCGTTCTTCAGCAGCGAAGACAGGTCGGTCGCATCCTGCGGGTAGAGCGTGATGCCGATGCTGGCCGATACATAGGTGCTGGTTTCACCGAGCATGAAGGGCTTGGACAGGACCTGGATGATGGTGTCGGCCAGTGCGCCAAGCCGCTTCGGATCGGCCAGTCCGGGCAGGATGATGGTGAACTCGTCGCCGCCCAGCCGTGCCAGCGTGTCTGATTCGCGGATGCATCCGGCAATGCGCTTGGATGCCTGCATCAGCAGATTGTCGCCCGCTTCATGTCCCAGCGTATCGTTCACTTCCTTGAAGTGGTCGAGGTCGATGAACATCAGCGCGAGCGAATGCTGGTCACGCCCTTCGCGCTTTATCTCCTGCATCAGCCGGTCATGGAACAGGCGGCGGTTGGGCAAGCCGGTGAGGATGTCGTAGTTGGCCTGGCGCCAGATGATCTCCTCGCTGCGTTTCTTGTCGGTGATGTCGGAGAAGATGGCGATGCGCTGGCGCACCTCGCCGTTTTCGTCATGTACCGTATTGATGGTCAGCCATTCGGAATAGATCTCGCCGTTCTTGCGGCGGTTGACGATCTCGCCCTGCCAACTGCCCAGTGTCTGGATGGTGGACCACATCGCCCGGTAGAAATCCTTGCCTTGCTGTCCCGAGCTTAGCAGCTTGGGGTCGCGGCCGATGGCTTCCTGCGCCTCGTATTGCGTGATCCGGGTGAAAGCGGGGTTGACCGCAACGATCCTGTTGTTCGAATCGGTGATGATGATGGCTTCGGGGCTGGCCTGGAACACGGTCGAGGCGAGTTGCAGCTCATCCTCGTCCAGTTTGCGTTCGATGGCGATGCCGATGATCTTGGCCATCTCCTCGATGAGGCGGATCTGCGACTTGCTGGGAGAGGCAATCTGCCGCTGATACAGGGCAAGCGTCCCCAGCACGCTGCCTTTGGACGAGAATACCGGCTCGGACCAGCAGGACGCCAGGCCGGCCTGCGCCGCCAGGTCCTTGTAAGGCGCCCAGTTGGGATGGCTCTGGATATCGGAAACGATGGTACGCATGCCGGTCGCGGCAGCGTGGCCGCATGAACCGTGCCCGATGCCGATCTTGAATCCATGCACCGCCTGGTTGAAGAAGTCGGGGAAGCTGGGGGCGGCACCGACCAGCAGGTGCCGGCCATCCTTGTCCAGCAGCAGGATGGAACACAACACCTGCGGTTGTTCCGTTTCTACCTGGTGCACGATGGCATCGAGGATGTCCTTCAGCTCCCGGCCCCGTGCCAGCATTTCCAGCACTTCGCTGCGGATATGTTCGCGGTGCAGCGCGCGTTCGCGCTCGGTCACATCGATGACGACGGAATAGAGCAGATCCTTGCCGTGGTAGTTGACGTGCCCGGAGTGCACCTCGACTTCGCGGATCTCGCCCGACGCCAGTCGATTCCGGAAATGGAAGACCTGGCGGTGTTCGCGCAGGGCGAGTTCCAGTTCCTGTTTCAGCAATTCCGGCGTCATGGTGTAGATGTCGGTGATGCGCATCTTGAGCAATTCTTCCACCGGCCAGCCGTAATAGGCAGCCGCAGCGGGATTGGCATCCACGATGGCGTTGTTCGACGGGTCGATCAGCAGCTTGACCGCGGTGTTGTTGGTGAACATCGAACGATACAGCGCCTTGTCCTCGCGCAGGATCTCCTCATCGTGCAGCAGCTGCTTCTGCAGATGGTTGAAGCTGGTTTGCAGCTTCCGGATCTCCGCGCTTCCTTCCAGCGGGATGCGGCGCAACGGCGGAAGCACGCCGCTGGCGAGCTTTTCGATCAGCTCCGCCGATCTGGACAGCGGGGAGAGTTCGTGGCGCAGGAACAGCCACAGCAGTGCGATGCCGCACAGGGAGACGATGGTCGCCACTTCGATCGCTTCGTTGCGGATGTGGGTGATGCGCTCGAACGCCAGGGAAGTCGGCATGTGGCTCATGACGAACCAGTCAGCGCTGGGGATGTATTTGGCGGACGTGAGTTCCTCGATGCCCTGGGCGTTGGTCGTGATGCCGGAACCCTCGAATCCTTTCAGGTAGCGGTCCAGCATCTGGTCGGTGCCGGGGGCGGGCAGCGGCTGCAAAGTGAGGATGTGTTCGGTGTCGGCAACGACCAGTTTGTCGCGCGGGGAGACGATCAGGTAAGCCCTGCCATTGGGATGCGTCTTGAGTTCGAAGCCGCTCAGCAGATTGTTGTCGCTCAGGCTGGTCTCGCCGGCGAGGACGCCGGCGATGCGTTTGTGCCGGTCAAAGATCGGTACGGCGATGACCAGGCGCGGATATTTCACGAAGCGTCCGAGGCTGGGTTTGGAGATGGCCGGCATTCCGGTAGCGATCACCTGATGATAGTAGTCGGTCCGGGAATAATCTGCGCCTGCCCTGCCGTCGGCTTGGGGGAAATCGGCAATGCCGCGCCCGTCCCCGGAAATGACGACTACCCCCAGGGTGCACAGCTTGTAGATGGCCTTGCGCCCGGCCAGAAAGGAGTAGAGGTGTGTGCGGTCGCCCATGAGTTCCGGCGTGATGGAACTGGCCACCAGTTCGAGCGAGTCCACGCGCAGCCTGAGGCCGCTGTCGATATGTTCTGCCATGAAGGTAGCTTCGGAGAATTGCTGCCTGGATAAGGAGACGACCAGTTCTTCGCGGATATGGGACGAGAACTTGTAGGTGATCACGCCGATCGAGAGCAGGAACAGGCCGAGGGTGAACGATGTCACCTTGGCTTTCAGGCTCAGATTTTGCAGTGCGCGGAACATGCTGTGACTCGCCATCCTTCCTGCTTGCAGCACATCGTGTTCTTGTTATGTTGCTTCAGCGTTTCCGGCCGGATGTATCTTGATTTGCTGCCTCGGCGGGATTCTACACCTTTCCGTGCAGGTAGTTTTTGCGTGCCGGCTCCGGAAAGCGCTCGATGGCGTAGCGCAACATGGTGCGGGGCATGTCGCGGTAATGCCGTTTCAGGAAACTTTCCTCGGCAGCCATGTCGCGCTTGCCCACTTCGCGCAACATCCAGCCTGTCGCCTTGTGCAGCAGGTCGTGCTCGTCCTGCAGCAGCATCTCTGCAATGCGCAAGGTGTCGGTGAAATCGTGCAGGCGGATGAAATGGAAGGTGGCAACGATGGCGATGCGTTTCTCCCACAGCGAGGCCGATCCTGCCAGCCGGTACAGCACCTTGCGCGGGCGATCCTGCAGATGGCGGCCGACGATGTGCGGCGCGCTGACGTCGACCAGGTCCCAGTTGTTGATGCGGTGCGTGTGCGCCAGGTAGAGGTCGTAGGCGGCAACCTGGTCTTGATCCTGCCTGCGTCGGTAGAACTGCATCAGCAGCAACAGCGCGAACAGGCGTTCTTCGTGGTAGCGCGAATGCAGCAGAGTGGAGATGGTTGCGAGGTCGGTATCGGTATGGTGTTTGGCCAGCGCACGCATCGGCGGCACCTTGATGCCGAGGAACACGTCGCCCTCGCCATATTGCCCCGGCGCCGTCTTGAAGAAGCGCTGCAGGATGGCCGCCGTCTCGGGCGAGGCGAGGGCGCGCAGTTCTTTGCCGATCGCAGTGGCCGACGCTGCCATTACTTGCGCCGGCTGTTGCCGCTACCCATCAGCGATCCCATCACGCCGCGCACCAGTTGCCTGCCGAGTTCCGCGCCGACGGTGCGTACCACGCTCTTGACCAGCGCTTCTCCCACGCTCTGGCGGCGGGTGGCCGTGTCGCCACCGAAGATGCTGCCCAGCATGCCGCCGAGTCCCGCACCTGCTGTTGCGGAGGAGGGGGTATCCCCCTGTTTCTGCGCCGTGCGCCCCTTGAGTTTTTCATAGGCGGATTCGCGGTCGATGACTTGTTCGTAATGCCCTGCCAGCAGCGAGGACTGGATGATGGCCTGACGTTCGGCGTCGCTGATCGGACCGATCTGCGCCTGCGGCGGCACGATGAAAGCGCGTTCCACGATCTGCGGGCTGCCTTTCTCGTCCAGCAGCGATACCAGCGCTTCTCCCACGCCGAGTTCGGTGATGACGGCGGCTTCGTCCAGTTTTGGGTTGTCGCGCATGGTCTCGGCGGCGGCGCGCACGGCCTTCTGGTCGCGCGGCGAGAAAGCGCGCAAGGCATGCTGCACGCGGTTGCCAAGCTGGCCTAGGATCTTGTCCGGCACGTCCATCGGGTTCTGCGTGACGAAGTAAACGCCCACGCCCTTGGAACGGATCAGGCGCACCACCTGTTCGATCTTGTCGATGAGTGCAGCGGGCGCGTCGTTGAACAGCAGGTGCGCCTCGTCGAAGAAGAACACCAGCTTGGGCTTGTCGAGGTCGCCCGCCTCCGGCAGGTGCTCGAACAGCTCGGACAGCAGCCACAGCAGCAGCGTCGAATATACCTTGGGCGCCTGCATCAGCTTGTCGGCGGCGAGGATGTTGACCATGCCCGCGCCCTTGCTGTCGGTCTGCATCAGGTCGTCGATGTTGAGCATCGGTTCGCCGAAGAACTGTTCCGCGCCCTGGCTTTCCAGTTCCAGCAATCCGCGCTGGATCGCACCGATGCTGGCGGTGGAGATATTGCCGTATTCGGTGGTGTAATCCTTGGCGTTGTCGCCGACGTGCTGCACCATGGCGCGCAGGTCCTTGAAGTCGAGCAGCAGCAGTCCGCTGTCGTCGGCGATTTTGAACACCAGCGTCAGCACGCCCTGTTGCGTGTCGTTCAGATTCAGCATGCGTCCCAGCAGCAGCGGTCCCATGTCGGACACCGTGGCGCGCACCGGATGGCCCATCTTGCCGAACACGTCCCAGAACGTCACCGGATAAGCGCGGTGCGAGTAGTCGGCCAGCTTCAGCTGCTTGATGCGTGCCTCGACTTTGGCGCTGCTTCCGCCGATTTTTGCGATACCCGAAAGGTCGCCCTTGATGTCGGACATGAACACCGGCACGCCGATGGTGCTGAACGACTCCGCCAGCGATTGCAGGGTGACGGTCTTGCCGGTTCCCGTCGCGCCGGTGATGAGGCCGTGGCGATTCGCCATCTGTGGCAACAGCAATAGTTCTGTCTTATCGTTCTTCGCGATGAGCAACGGTGCGGTCATTGTGTATCGGTTCCTTGAGGGTGACGGTGAATTGAGTGGATGGGGAGCTGATGTTTGCAAGTGGTGCCGTGGCAATATTCCGGTCCGGGCATTATCGCGGCAGATGTCGGCTGCCGCAATCTTGCCGCGCACCGCCGGCACAGCGATTGCGGCCGGCATCGATTTCCTCGCATCTTTAAAAATTTCAAAAAAACCACTAAAGTTGTCGCCGTTCTTGCCGATAAACAAAACAGCAGACAGCGGTAATCCTGTCCGAGGTGGTGATAAAGGAGGTTGGTATGGCAGTCAACTCATTGAATTCTGGAAGTAATTATACTTATGTGTCGCAGGTGCAGCCGCAGCCGCAAACGCAGGCTGAACGCGCAACCGAGGTGGAGAACGACAAAGACAACGACGACAGCAGAAAGGCTGCCGCCGCCGCTGCCAGCAAGCAGCTTCAGCCCACCGTCAACACCAATGGGCAGGCGATAGGGGCGATCATTAACGTCAAAGCCTGACGACTCATTGCAGGCATAAAAAACGGGCGCAGCCAGAAGGCTGCGCCCGTTTGCTTTTCTGCCGGTTAGTTACACGCCGGCCTGCTCCGCTTGTATGTCGGCGAAATAGCTGCTGCGGACCATCGGTGCGCAGGCGGCATGCGAAAACCCCATTTTTTTTGCCGCATCCTCGAACATCGCGAACGTTTCCGGCGGCACATAACGCAACACCGGCAGGTGTCCATCGGAAGGTTGCAGGTATTGGCCCAGCGTGAGCATCTCGACATCGTGCTCGCGCAGGTCGCGCATGACTTGCAGCACTTCTTCATCGGTCTCGCCCAGACCGAGCATCAGCCCGGATTTGGTCATCACCTGCGGGAAGCGCGCCTTGAATTGCTTGAGCAGCTTGAGCGAGTGTGCATAGTCCGCCCCGGGGCGTGCCAGAGGATACAGGCGCGGCACGGTTTCCAGATTGTGGTTCAGCACGTCGGGCAATTCGCTGGCGAGGGCATCCAGGGCGATATCCAGGCGTCCGCGGAAATCAGGCACCAGCGTTTCCAGTTTGGTGCCGGGCGACGATGAGCGGATGGCGCGCAGGCATGCGGCAAAATGTTGCGCGCCACCATCGCGCAGGTCATCCCTGTCGACGCTGGTGATGACAACGTACCGGAGTTTGAGCAAGCCGATGGAATGGGCCAGGTTGCCGGGCTCATTGGCATCGGGCGGCAGCGGTTTGCCGTGCGCCACGTCGCAGAAGGGGCAACGGCGGGTGCAGATGTCACCCAGAATCATGAAGCTGGCGGTGCCTTTGCCGAAACATTCTCCGATGTTGGGGCAGGAGGCCTCTTCGCATACGGTATGCAACTGGTGCTCGCGCAGCATGCGCTTCACTTCGTGATAGCCGGCGCCGCTGCCTGATTTGACGCGTATCCACTGCGGCTTGCGCAAGCGCTCCTGCAAAGGCACGATCTTGATGGGGTTGCGAGCGGTTTTTGCCGCTCCGGTCTGTTTGTTGGTGTCGTTCATGGCGTGGATTGTAAAACATCCGGATGCGCTGGCTGGTTCTAATAAGTCATCAAGCCCTGTAGCATGTGCGGATATGTAATACCCAACTATAAAGGTATGGTATATTGCATGCCAGTGGCTACGCCATTTTTCCTTTACCAACATAGATCAGGAGATTGCCATGGAACACCAGTTGCCCCCGCTGCCTTATGCCAAAGACGCGCTCGTGCCGCACATGTCTGCAGAGACATTCGATTACCACTACTCCAAGCATCATCAGGCCTACGTCACCAACTTGAATAACCTGATCAAGGGTACGGAATTCGAGAACGCCAGCCTTGAGGACATCATCAGGAAATCATCTGGCGGCATCTATAACAATGCGGCGCAGGTTTCCAACCACACCTTCTTCTGGAGCTGCATGAAGCCGAATGGCGGGGGCGCTCCGACGGGTGCGCTGGCTGAGGCCATCAACAAGAAATGGGGTTCGCTGGATGAATTCAAGAAGGCTTTCCAGGCCTCTGCCGTGGGCAACTTCGGTTCCGGCTGGACCTGGCTGGTGAAGAAGGCCGACGGTTCGCTCGATATCGTCAACCTCGGTGCGGCCGGCACGCCGTTGAAGAGCGGCGAGGGCAAGCCAGTGTTGACGGTCGATGTGTGGGAGCACGCCTACTACATCGACTACCGCAACCTGCGTCCCAAGTTCGTCGAGACCTTCCTCAATCACCTGGTGAACTGGGATTTCGCGGCGAAGAACTTCGCGTGATTTTTCCCTGATCGGGATGCAGGATAGCCCGGCCTTGTGCCGGGCTTTTTCATGCCTTGCGCTGGAAGGCTGCTTTGAAGGAGGTCTTCAGCGCAACGCTGCGCAGTTTGATGCGCTGATAGGCGGGCCAGCTGTCCAGATAGGCGTGGATCCGGTTGCGGTAATGCATCACGGCTGCATACAGGCGGGCGAACCAGGCGAGTTGCATCAGCGCCGGCCGGGTGAGGTTGAAGATGCGCGAGAACAGCGCCATGCCGAGCAGTTTGGCCAGCAGGAAGACGCCGCTGCCAATGAGCCAGTGTCCCGCAGCGATCGCGTGCAGGCCGATCAGCTTGGCCGGGATCAGGGTGACAGAGGGCAACAGGAATGCGAACAGTGCCCAGCGCGACGGGAGTGCCGCGATGCGTGCTTCGACTGCATGGATGAAACGGATGGCCCCCAGTCTGGCCATGAGCGCCGCAGTCCAGTCCCAGATGGCTTCTTCGATCAGGAAAACGATGGCGGCGAGCCATGTGAGCGGCATGAGTAGCAGGCGTTTGAATCTTTGCAAGGGATCGTCTCCGTGGAATGCGCGGCATTCTAGCAAGCGATGCCGCGCAGGCTGCATCCATTCTGTCCGGTTCGCCCGTGCGCCTGGATGTATTGACATCAGAACGTTCGTTCTTTAGGATGCGAGAACGTTCGTTCTTGCCGGGGGTGCCATGTCCGATTCAGATCCAAGCGCCAGAGATGCGGAGTATCTGGCCAAATTGCAGGATTACTACGCTTCTTGGAAGAGTATCCCTTCTTATGCCGCGCTGTGCGAGGTGTTCGGCATCGCCTCAAAATCCTGGGTCAAGGCGATCCTAGATAGGCTGGTGAAGGCGGGCTTCCTGGAGCGCACGCCGGATGCCATGCTGATCCCGACGCGCGATTTCTTCGCGCGTCCCTTGGCCGAATCTTCCGTTCCGGCCGGGATGCCGGTCACCGTGAGTGCGACGCAGGGCGATTATTTCGTCATCGACGAGATGCTGATCGAAAAGCCATCCACCACCACGCTGGTGCCGGTGAAAGGCGATTCGATGATCGATGCGGGCATTCACAATGGCGACATCGCCGTGGTCGAGAAGCGCAACATCGCCAGCATCGGCGACATCGTGGTCGCCATCGTGGACAACGAATTCACCCTGAAGACGCTGGACAAGGAACGCGGCCAATACATCCTGCGCCCGGCCAATCCGGCCTATCCGGTGATCCGTCCGCAGGGGTCGCTGGAGATATTCGGTGTGCTGGTCGGCCTGATCCGCAAGTACAAGTAGCGCGTTTCCTCACCCCGCCCGCGTCGGCGGGACGGGTCAAATGCAGTTTCCGCGGGCAATTCGTCTGCGGTTCACGGCCGGGGTTTGCTAAAATCACCCCTCTGTTATTTTGAATGCCTGCCATGAATCCGACCCTGGTTTTTGACATCGAAACCATCCCCGACATCGCCGGGCTGCGTGCGCTGTATGAACTCGACCATGCGGTGGCTGACGCCGAAGTGGCGGAGATGGCGTTCCAGATGCGCCGCCAGAAGACCGGCAGCGATTTTCTGCCGCATCATCTGCAGCGCGTTGCGGCAATCTCCTGCGTGCTGCGCGAAGGCGACAACTTCAAGGTATGGACACTGGGCGAGCCGGATGAGGACGAGGGCAGTCTGATCAAGCGTTTCTTCGACGGCATCGAGAAATATACGCCGCAACTGGTGAGCTGGAACGGCGGCGGCTTCGACCTGCCGGTGTTGCACTATCGCGGCCTCATCCACGGCATCCAGTCGCCGCGTTACTGGGATCAGGGCGAGGACGACAAGGACTTCAAGTGGAACAACTACATCAGCCGCTATCATTCGCGCCATCTCGACCTGATGGACTTGCTGGCGATGTATACCGGCCGCGCCAATGCGCCGCTGGACGAACTGGCCAAGCTGATCGGCTTTCCCGGCAAGCTGGGCATGGACGGCAGCAAGGTGTGGGAAGCCTACCAGCAGGGCAGGCTGGTGGAGATCCGCAACTACTGCGAGACCGACGTGGTCAACACGTATCTGGTGTTCGCGCGCTTCCAGCTGATGCGCGGGCAATTCACCAAGGCGCGCTACGAGCAGGAGCTGGACCTGGTGCGCGACACGTTAGGTAAATCCGATGAAACGCACTGGAAGGAATTCCTGGCGCAGTGGCCTGAAAAGAAATCCGTATGAATCCCGTAATCATTGAATCGCTCGACCACGAAGGTCGCGGCATCGCCCATGCCGATGGGAAGGTGATCTTCATCGAAGGTGCGCTGACCGGCGAACTGGTCACCTATTCCTCATACCGCAAAAAAAACAACTACGAACAGGCAAAGGTCGGGCAGATCCTGAAACAGTCGTTCATGCGCGTGCAGCCGAAGTGTCCGGTCTTCGGTGTGTGCGGCGGCTGCTCCATGCAGCATCTGGATGCGCGTGCGCAAGTGGCCGTCAAGCAGCGTGTGCTGGAAGACAATCTGCAGCGCATCGGCAAGGTCAGGCCAGAAGTCGTACTGCCGCCCATCTACGGCCAGCCCTGGGGCTATCGCCAGCGTGCGCGGCTGTCAGTGCGGCATGTGCTGAAGAAGGACAAGACCCTGGTTGGCTTTCGTGAGCAGAACGGCAAGTATGTGGCCGATATGCAGCACTGCGAGATACTCACGCCGAAGATCGCCAGCCTGCTGCCGCTGCTGGGCGAGCTGAACGAGAAATTCACCGCACGCGACATCATCCCGCAGATCGAAGTGGCGGTCGGCGAGTTCGTCGATGTGCTGGTGCTGCGCATCCTTGCTGCGCTCTCGCCCTCGGATGAAGTGCTGATCAGGGAGTTTGCCGACAAGCACAGCGTGCAGTTCTGGACGCAGACCAAGGGGCCGGAAACGGTTGCCCCGTTCTACCCGCTGGACGCGCCGAAGCTGAGCTACAGCCTGCCGGAATTCGGCATCACCATGCCGTTTGCGCCAACCGAGTTTACCCAGGTGAACAGCGACATGAACCGCCTGATGATCAGTCGCGCAATGCGCCTGCTGGCGCCGCAAGCCGGTGAACGCATCGCTGATTTCTTCTGCGGACTGGGCAACTTCACCTTGCCCATCGCGCGTAGCGGTGCGCAAGTGCTGGGTGTGGAGGGCAGCGATGCATTGGTGAAGCGAGCCAGGCAGAATGCAGAATACAACGGCCTTGCCGCCAATACGACATTCCAGATGATGAACCTGTTCGAGATGGATGAAGCCGTTCTGGCGAAGTCAGGCCGTTTCGACAAGTGGCTGGTCGATCCGCCTCGCGATGGTGCAATCGAGCTGATGAAGTCCATCAGCGACGAAACTGCTCCCGGGCGCATCGTCTATGTCTCGTGCAATCCTGCCACGCTGGCGCGCGATGCCGAGGTGCTGGTGCATGTGAAAGGCTACAAGCTCAAGTCGGCCGGCGTGATGAACATGTTTCCGCAGACTTCGCATGTGGAGTCGATCGCGGTGTTTGCTCTGGAATAGCGGGAAGGGGGCTGGGGATGGAGCGATACGACGATCTGGTTGCCGAGGCGCTCACGCGCGTAAAAGAGATCATGCCGTGGGACCTGAGCAGGGCGCTGGCGGCAGGCAGCAGACCGATCCTGCTCGACGTGCGCGAACCGTCCGAATTCGACCTGTTGCGCATTCCCGGCTCGATCAATGTGCCGCGCGGCGTGCTGGAGCAGTCCTGCGAGTGGGACTACGACGAGACGGTGCCGGAGCTGGCGAACGGACGCGAGCGGGAGATCGTGGTCATCTGCCGTTCCGGCAAGCGTTCGGTGCTGGCCGCCGATATGCTGCAGCGGATGGGTTACACCAATGTGGTTTCGCTCAAGACCGGCGTGCGCGGCTGGAGTGATTACGAACAGCCGCTGACGAATGCGAAAGGCGAAGAGCTGGATGCGGACGACGGCGACGAACTGCTGGCACCGCGCGTGAAACCTGAGCAGCGCAAACCCAAATAGCGAATCCGGTCAGGATTTCTTCGGTGTCAGCGCGTCGCCGCCGAATTCGATCCCGGCCCAGCCGGTCTTGATGAAATTGCGGATGTTCTGGTGATCGCTGCCGTCCGGATGCTTGAGCACGTCATCGCGGTAATATTTGCCGAAGCAGTGCAAAGTCTGCTGTTGCGGCAGGCCGTGCAGGCGGGCGAACGAGAACAGCTTGCATGAACCGTTGTTCTGTCCGGCCGCGTTGTTCAGCTGGCCGTTCCTGAAAGCAGTCGGGATGAAGTCGTAATGCGCATCGATGATGGCCATCGTTTCATCGAATGTGACGTTCTCGGGGGCGGTGCTCAGGCGTTGCAAAAAAGATTCCAGTTCCATCGTTCCAGTTCCGGTGTGCAGTAAAAAGGCGGCTTGCGCCGCCTTTTTTATTCCAGGGACATTTTCGCCTATTCGCGCTCGCCGCTGAATGCCATCAGCAGGCTGAGCAGGTTGACGAACAGGTTGTAGATGTCCAGATACAGGGCCAGCGTGGCCATCACGTAGTTGGTTTCTCCGCCGTGCACGATCTGGCTCACGTCGAACAGGATGTAAGCGGAGAAGATCATCACGGCGATGGCGGAGATGGTCAGGCTGAGCGCCGGGATCTGGAAGAACATGTTGGCCAGCGAGGCGACGATCAGCAGGATCACGCCGATGAACAGGAATTTGCCCAGGAAGCTGAAATCGCGCTTGGTCGTCGTGGCGATGGTGGCCAGCGAGAAGAAGATGATGCTGGTTCCGCCGGCGGCCATGCCGACCAGCTGGGCGCCATTCTTCAGGTGCAGCGCAACTTGCAGGATGGGGCCGAGGAAGACGCCCGCCACGAAAGTGAAGCCGAGCAGGGCGACGATGCCCCATACGCTATTGCGCAGGGCTGTCACGGCGAACAGCAGCCCCATCATCGCGCCGAACATCAGCAGCGAGGACATGATCGGGTGTTGCGCCATGAAAGAGAAATTGATCGAGGTGCCGACGAAAGCGCCGATGATCGTCGGGATCATGGTCAGTGCGAGCATCAGGTAGGTGTTGCGCAGAACCTTGTTTTGTTCGGCGGCAAGCGTCGTGCCTTGTGTCACGGAAGTGGTTTCGTATTGCATATTTTCCTCCTAAGAAAACGAGTCTGTTCCAGCGGTAATGGGCAATATCCCCCGCAGCGGGCGTGAGACTACAGAAGCGGTGTAAAAGTTGCAACCATGCTCGTTGGGGATGCAGGGTATTTCAGGTATCATGCGCGGCATTGCGTGCAGGCTGTTCGTGGTTCAGGGGAACTTTCGAGTGAAAACAGAACCGTAGGTCGGCACCTTGTGGATTTTGGAGGTGTGGCAGAGCGGTTGAATGCACCAGTCTTGAAAACTGGCAACGATGCGAGTCGTTCGTGAGTTCGAATCTCACCGCCTCCGCCAAAATCGAATCATTTTGTTGTAATCGTTCAGGAGTGAAAACTATGTTGCGCAAAATCGTGGCAGTTTCTTTGATGTCTGTGACTACTCTGGCGGCGGCGGATACGCTGGACGCCGGTTTGAGCAATTCGACGGCGCAGTTCAAATATGGCGTCCCCAGCGGAATTGCCGGCAAATCCGAGATGTATGGCGAGTTGATGTACAACAATCTCAACAGCCTGGTCGGTGGTGTAGGGCTGCTGGTGGCGAATGACGAACTGAAAGTGCCTGGACTGACCATCGGCGTCGGCGCCAAGGCTGTTGTTGCCACGATGAGGGAAACGCCGACCAGGACGAACGCCTCTGCGGTTGCCCTGGGTGCGCAGGTTCGCTATGAACTGCCGGTCGAGCGCCGTGTCGCCTTCGCTGGCGAGTTCTACTTCGGGCCGGACATCACGACCTTCGGGGATGCCAAGCAGTATCAGCAATACGGTGCACGTGCCGAGTTCTCGGTCTCTCCTCAGGTGCAAGTCTATGCCGGATATCGCAGGGTGCAGTTCACCATGAAGACAACCAATGTCGATGTGACCCCGATCAACGGGCCGGTCGTCGGCGTGCAACTCTCGTTCTGATGAATGAACTGACGCCATGCTGAAGCGATATCTGGTTTTCGCGGTATTGCTTTCGATGACATCCTGGGCTCAGGCCAAGGATGTCTCGGCGCAGCAAGTCGGTGTGGAATACGCACGCGGCAACCTGGACAAGGCCGAAGCCGAACACAAGGATAATCTGAGGCGGGTGGCCGACTCCGAGGAGCGCCTGGCGGAAGCACAGAAGCGTCTGGCCGAAGACCGCCAGAAAGCGGAAGCCTCGAAAAAGAGCCTGGACGAGGCCAGGGCGAAATACACAAGAGCACAAGAGCTGCTCGATCAGGCCTGGAAACAGCCGTAGATCCCGTTTGACGCGTGCTCAATAACCCAGCGCGCGCGCTCCCTGATAGAAAATGAAGCTGACAGTCCATGCCAGCACCAGCGACCATGCGAGAACGAACAGCGTGTAACGCGTATCTTTGGATTCGCTGCGCAAGGTGGCGACGGCAGAGAGACATGGCGTATAGATCAGCGTGAACAGCATGAAGCTGTAAGCCTGCACCCAATCCAGCTGTTGCCCCAATGCGCCGCCCAGCGCGTCCCCGCTCAAACCGTAGATCACCGACAGCGAACCGATAACGATCTCTTTCGCCACGAAACCGAAGATCAGCGCGATGGTGAGCTGGTCGTTGATGCCGACAGGCGTAAAGATGGGGTGCAGCACGCCGCCTATCATCCCGGCCAGCGTGCCGGCACTGGCGGGGGCGGCGGAAGGCGGCAGGTGGGTTAGCAGCCAAACCAGCACCACTCCCGCGATGATGAACTGCGTGGCGCGGCGCAAGAAATGCTTCACTTCCAGCCAGCCGCGCAGCAGCATCTGGCGCACGGTTGGAAATCGATAGGGCGGCAGTTCCAGCACGAAGGGCTCGTTGCTCTGGAAACTTTTCTTGAACAGCACTGCGGTCAGGATGGCCGTCGCAAAGCTGAACAGATACAGGCTGAACAGTACCACCGGTGCGGCCTTGGGCGAGAACAGTGCGGCGGTGATGAAGACGAACACCTGCAGGCGAGCCGAACACAGCGAGAACGGGATCACCAGCATGGTGAGCAGGCGCAGGCTGCGCGAGCGCATCACGCGTGTGCCCATCAGCGCAGGCACGTTGCAGCCAAAACCCATCAGCAGCATGACGAAGCCGCGTCCGTCCAGTCCCATCTTCGCCATCAACGCATCCATCAGGAAGGCGGCGCGCGACAGGTAGCCGCTGTCTTCCACCATCGCCATGAACAGGAAGAACAGGATGATGATGGGCACAAAGGCGGCCACCGTTGCGACACCGTTATAGATGCCATCCAGCAACAGGCCGGATAGCCAGGCGGGCAGGCCGGATAGCATGGGATCGAGCGCGGCGGTGCGGAACCAGCCGAGCAGGTCGCCAACCCCCGCCTGCAGCGGTTGGCCGAGCAGGAAGATGCCCTGGAACAGCAGGTACATGATGCCGAAGAAGATGGGCAGTCCCAGCCATGGATGCAGCATCAGGCGGTCGAGCCTGTCCGAAAGATTCTCCGGCAGTTGTGCCGGAACCTGCACGGCGTGCTGCAGCACGCGGGCCATCTCCGCTTCGAGGTGTTCGTCCTGTTCCAGCTGGCTGCGCAGCTCTTCCGCCATGCCGGGGGTGGGATAACGCAATGCCTTGGTGATGGCCTGCAGCGCTTCCTGGTAGCCGGTGCCGTATTTCCCGCTGAGCAGGAAGATCGGGATGCCCAGCATCTCGGTCATCTTTCTGCTGTCAATGGTGATGCCGTATTTTTTCGCCTCGTCCGCCATGTTGAGCAACACCACGATGTTCATGTCGAGCTGCTTCAGTTGCAGCAGCAGGCTCATCTGGCGCTCGATCTGCGTCGCATTGAGGATGACCAGCGCGAGGTCGGGCACGTTGTCGTGCAGGAAGTGGCGCACCACCTGCTCGTCGTCGGAAAAGCCGTGCAGGTCATAGATGCCCGGCAGGTCGATGATCTCCACCATGTCGCCGCCCAGCAGGATGCGCCCGCTGAGCAGCTCGACCGTGATGCCCGGCCAGTTGCCGACCCGCGCTGCGCCGCCGGTCATGCGGTTGAACAGGGTCGACTTGCCGGTATTGGGCATGCCCAGCAGCGCGATGCGTTTCATGCGCGGCACACCGTGATTTTCGCCGCCTCATTGCGGCGCAGCAGGATGTCGGTGGTGCCGATGCGCACTTGCAGCGGCCCGGAAAAGCTGGCCTTGCGGATCAGCTCAAGATGTTTGCCACTGCGGAAACCCAGGGCCTGAAGGCGCTGGTGCAGTGCTTCTTCGGCTTGGATGGAGACGATGGTGGCGGCATCGCCGGGTTGCAGGTGGGCCAGGGTGAGTGATGACATGGTCGAATGGATTCCAGTTGCTTGCATTATTCCACAGGGGCGCGGCTCTTGTCGCGTAAGGCGGGGGGATTGAGGTAGAATGCAGCCTTTATTTTTGTGGCAAGCGAACATGATCAAGGGAAGTCTCGTAGCGATCGTCACGCCGATGCAAGAGGATGGCAGCCTGGACATGGCGGCCTTCCGCGCGTTGATCGATTTTCACATCGCCGAAGGTACCGATGCCATCGTGGTGGTCGGCACGACCGGCGAATCCCCCACTGTCGACGTGGAGGAGCACGAATTGCTCATCGCCGAAGCGGTGAAACACTCGGCCGGGCGCATCCCCGTCATTGCAGGCACGGGGGCGAACTCCACCAAGGAAGCCATCGAACTGGCCACCTTCTCGAAAAAAGCGGGCGCCGATGCGTCTCTGACCGTGGTGCCTTACTACAACAAGCCTACGCAGGAAGGCCTGTACCAGCACTTCAAGGCCATCGCCGAAGCGGTGGACATGCCGCACATCCTGTACAACGTGCCGGGGCGTACCGGCGCCGACCTGGGCAACGACACCGTGCTGCGCCTGGCGCAGATCAGGAACATCGTCGGCATCAAGGATGCGACAGGCGGTATCGATCGCGGCAGCGACCTGCTGCAGCGCGCTCCCAAGGATTTCGCCATCTATAGCGGTGACGATGCGAGCACGCTGGCCCTGATGCTGCTGGGGGCGCACGGCACCATTTCCGTGACCGCCAACGTCGCGCCCAGGCTGATGCATGAGATGTGCATGGCGGCATTGAATGGCGAGGTGGCCAAGGCGCGCGAGATCAATTTCCGCCTGCTCGGCTTGCATCGCCAGTTGTTCGTCGAGCCCAACCCGATTCCGGTGAAATGGGCGGTGGCGCGTCTGGGCAAGATGAAGAATGTCCTGCGCCTGCCGCTGACCCCGCTTACCGCGGCAGCGCAGCCGGTGGTGGAGGCGGCCATGCGCCAGGCCGGTGTCATATGATAGGGAAAAACATGAAGTTAAGGCATGTCGTATTAGGGTTCTTCGCCGCATCCATGTTCGCCGGATGCAGCGTGTTCGAACAGAAGCCGGTGGACTACAAGGCGGGCGCAGTGCAGCTTCCGCCGCTGGAAGTGCCGCCCGACCTGACAGTTCCCGAAACCGAACAGCGCTATGTAATTCCAGGCTCTGACGGAACGAAGGTTGCCAGCTATTCCGAATATGCACAGAAGAAGATGGAGCAGCCGTGCGTGGGGACTGCCAGTGCGCCTGCTGCGGCGGCCACGCTTGCGGCAAGCGCCCCCGCAGCGGCCAACCCGGCGCCGGCAGCCGTCGCGCCAACAGCCAGCTTGAAGGAAGGCAACGGCACCAAGAGCATCCAGCTGGGTGAGCCGTTCGATCGCAGCTGGCGCCGGGTTGGCCTGGCGCTGGATCATGCACGACTCGCCACAACGGACAAGGACCGGAGCAAGGGTATCTACTTCGTTGCCGCCGTTTCCGGCAAGGATGACAAGAAGAAGCAAGCCGACTACCAGGTCGTCGTGCGCGAGAACGCCGAAGGCAGCGAAGTCACGGTGGTCGACCAGAGCGGGAAGAGCAGCGCAGAAACGACGCAACTCGTAGAAACCATATTCCAGAACCTGGACAAGAACAATGGCGGCGACGCAAGCCGCCCTTCCCGCGGGGATGCGGTTCGCCCTGCTCGGTAGCGGCAGCGAGGGCAATGCCCTCGTGGTGCAAGCCGGCCAGACGCGCGTCCTGCTCGACTGCGGTTTCTCCCTGAGCGAGACGGTTGCCCGGCTGGAACGGCTCGATTTGCAGGCCGAACAGCTGGACGGCATCGTGGTCACGCACGAGCACGGCGACCACATCTCCGGTGTCGCCAGGCTGGCACGCAAATTCGACCTTCCCGTCTGGCTTACCCACGGTACTTTGCGCACGCAAGGACAGGCATTCTCCGGCCTGTCCGTGACCGAGATCAGTCCGCACCTGCAATTCGCCATCGGCGATGTGCAGGTGCAGCCCTATCCGGTGCCGCATGATGCGGCGGAGCCGGTGCAATATGTGTTCAGCGACGGCGCCCGCAGGCTGGGCGTGCTGACCGATGTCGGCAGCACGACGCCGCATATCGAAACGACGCTGAGCGGTTGCCATGCGCTGGTGCTGGAGTGCAATCACGATGCAGCCATGCTGGCCGAGGGGGATTATCCCTACAGCCTGAAGCAGCGCGTGGGCGGCCGCTTCGGCCACCTCAACAACGACGATGCCGCAGCATTGCTGGGGCGCCTGGACAACAGCCGCCTGCAGCACATCGTCGCAGCGCACCTGAGCCGCAAGAATAATGCAGTCGAATTGGCGGTGACGGCGCTGAGCGGAGTGCTTGGTTGCACGCCGGGCGAGATTGCCGTGGCAAGTCAGGAGCAGGGGCTGGACTGGTGCGAGATCGTCTGAGTCCGGTGGGAAAGGAAAACAAAAAGCCGGCTTGCGCCGGCTTTTTTTATCAAGCGTGTTCGGCTTGTTACTTCGCGGCCGGAGCAGCAGCGGCTGGCTCGGAAGCAGCAGGAGCGGCAGCAGGAGCAGAAGCGGCTTCAGCAGCAGGAGCGGCAGCGGCCGGAGCAGCAGCGGGAGCGGCAGGAGCAGCGGCTTCCTTGCCACAAGCAGACAGAGACAGAGCCAGCAGGGCGGCGATCAGAGCAGAGAATTTCATTTTATTTCCTTCAATATGAGATGAGTTTAGGGAGTGTCAGAGTTGTTTCATATCCGTCGCTACAGCCTCCCCCGTTGCGAAAGACGCGGCATTCTATCAATTCTTCCGGAAATTGCTAGGCCTGTAATGGCGTTAAAGGCCTAGCGTGGTACCGGAAGCGCAGGGATGGGACGAGGCCCACATCTCGTGGAAACGCGAATTCAGGCGGCGCGCCTCTTCCGGATCGTGCATGGCCAGCAGGCCGCGCGTATCGTCAAAATGGTAGCGGCGCACATAATGCGCGTCGTCGGCGACGGCGAATGGCTCGGAAATGTGCTGCAGGCTCTGTGGCGTCTGGTAGATATACATGCTGTGGCCGAACTGCCGCAGCAACATCATCATGCGCGGGCAGTAGCGGATCAGGTGCTGCGGATCATGCGCCAGCAGGTTCAGGCGGTTGATCGCACTGGCCAGCAGAAAGCGGCGCAAGGTGTCGTAACGGGCTTCGGAATTGAAGCCGATTTCCTCGAAATTCTGCTCGAAGATGTTCAGGGTGTGCTGCGCGGATGCGCACACCGTATCCAGTGCCGCGATGTAATCCGCCACGCCGTCGAACTGGGTATGTTGCAAGGTATCGTCACTCATGTCTGTCCGTCCCTGAAATTATCTGGTACGCGGCGCCAGATATCCATCCAGATACCATTGGTATAGCAGATCTGCAGCCTCGCGCGTGAGTTTGCAGGAGGGCGGCAGGCGCCTTGCGTCGGCCAGGTCGCGCAGGATGCGATAGCTGCCCTGGCCGACCGGATATGCGTCGCCGTTGATGAAGATGGTATTGCTGTGGCACAGCATCTGGGTCTTGAGATCGAGCACGACACCGCGCTGCAGCAACGCCTGCGCGAAACGCGCTTCGTTCAGGGGCCTGGCGGGTGCATCGAAGAAGATGTGCGATTTGGGTTCCGAGAGGTAACTGCCGAGGAAGTTCGCCACGTCCTCGTCGTCCCATTTCACCTTGCGGATGGCGCGACCAACCTGCTGCAGCATGTCTGCGCCGAGTTCCGAAGGATGTTTCTGCACTTTCAGGTCGGGGTCGGCATAAGTACCCTCGATCTCGATGCGGTCTTGCAGGTAGACGAGGAACTGCTCCGCCAGTTCCTGGTACCACGGCGTGCGGAAGCCGATGGAATAGGTCATGCAGTCGTCTTCGGCGATGCCATTGTGTCCGCAGTGCGGCGGCAGGTACAGCATATCGCCTGCTTCCAGCACCCATTCCTGCTCCACCTTGAAGTTCTGCAGCAGGCGTAATGGCGCCCCTTCCACCAGCGTGCGGTCTTTCTGCGTCGATATCTGCCAGCGCCGATGCCCCAGCCCCTGCAGCAGGAACACATCGTAAGCATCAAAGTGAGGGCCGACTCCGCCGCCCCTGGGGGCGTAGCTCACCATCAGGTCGTCGAGGCGTGCATGCGGGATGAAGTTGAAACGCTGTACGAGTTCGGAGGCCTGCGGCAGGAAGTGATTGATGCCCTGCACTAGCACCGACCATTGGCCTTTTTTCGAAAGCCCTTCGAAATCTGCGGGTTCGAAAGGTTCATGGCGCAATTTCCACTGCTTGCGCTGGTAAGTGACCAGGCGCGCCTGCACATCGTCGCGGCAGGCCAGTTCGACCAACTGCTGCGGACCCAGCAAGCCCTTGAAACCGGGGATGGCCTGGCGGATCAGTAAAGGTTTTTTCTGCCAGTAATCGCGCAAGAATTCGTTGACGCTCAATCCCCCGAGCAGGGCAAGTTTGGTATTCATGCAAGGATTATATTCTCTCGTAAAATCGTTTGGCACAAAATAAAACTCGGTTAGAATGTCCCAAGCAGGAGGGCGGCTATGCCATTACAGGTTGGAACAGAAGCACCTCAATTCGAGCTGGCTGATGCAGACATGCAGATGTTCAGCTTGAACGGGCAGCGCGGCAAGAACGTCGTGCTTTACTTCTATCCCAAGGACGACACGCCTGGATGCACGATGGAGGCGAACGAATTCAGCGATCATATAGACGAGTTCGCCAGGCATGACACCATCGTGGTGGGTGTCAGCCGCGACGATTGCATCAGCCACGCCAGTTTCCGCGACAAGTACGGCCTCTCGGTGCAGTTGCTGTCCGATACCGATGGACGCATCTGCAAGAAATACGGCGTGTTGTACGAGAAGGAAGTGGATGGCCAGAAAAAACTCTCCATCCAGCGCTCCACTTTCATCATCGGGAAAGAGGGCCAGTTGCGCCACGTCTTGTACGGCGTCCATGCCCATGGACATGCCCATGAGATTCTTAAATTGATAAAGGAAATGAAATGAAGATCGAAAAGAACGCCGTTGTCTCGCTGACCTACGAATTGACCGATGCCAGCGGCGCGCTGTTGGAGAAGAATGCCGACCCCATCAGTTACCTGCATGGCGGTTACGACGGTATCTTCCCCATCGTCGAAGAGGCGCTGCACGGCAAAGCCATCGGCGACAAGTTCTCCGTCAGCATGGACCCGGACGATGCGTTCGGCGAATACGAACACGAACTGGTGCGTGCCGAGCCGCGCAGCATGTTCCCCAAGGATGTCGCCGTCGGCATGCAGTTCGAAGGCGGCGCCGAAGGTGACGACGACGAAGACTACATGCTCTATACCGTCACCGAAGTCACCGACGACGAAGTCACCGTGGACGGCAACCACCCGCTTGCCGGCAAGACCCTCATCTTCTCCGGTGTCATCACCGGCGTGCGTCCCGCCACGGCAGAGGAATTGTCGCACGGGCACGTGCACGGCGAAGGCGGCCACCATCACTGAGCGACCGTGCCGCGAATAAAAAGCCCGCTTGAGCGGGCTTTTTTATCGGGCGAACGACGGTTTAATCTTTGCCTTTTTGGGCCGCCAGTATGTGGCACAGATGCTCGTCGTTCGGGTTCAGCGTACAGTATGCCACGGCATCGAACAAGGCCTGGATCTCCTCCAGCGAGAAGCTCGCCAGCAGGCGGTTGGCCAACGCCGTTTGCAGCGGCAGCATGCGCGATTCCCCGTTCGGTAGATTGAAGCGGAAGCCGGCCAGCCGTTTCAGGTCGCCTTCGGTCTCGCTCTGCGCTTCCTGCTCGTCCTCCAGCGTGTTGTAGTATTCCTCGATATCGTCCGACACCAACTCGGGAATCTCCTCGGGGATCGCCACCACCATGCCCATGTTGTCCTCGGGCGCCGTGTAGGGCACGCCGCGCTTTTCCACATAGGACACGAATTTATCGCGCAGTGCGATATCGAAGAAGATGTACTCGATCATGGCAATCCCTTCAGCTGGTTGAGAAAGCCCATCCTGCCGCTCAGGCGGGGTGAAATCAATCCCCCGAAAGGGATAGCCGCTGGCTGATCCAGTCCGCCGCCTGTGCCGTGCCGTCCGGCTGCAGCAGCATGGCCGCAGGCGCGGACCAGAGGCCGAACAGCGCATCCGCGATGTCCCCGCTTTCCATCTGCCTGCGCGGGACTTCCCGGCATACGCCGTGCCGTCCCAGCCATTCGACCAGGGGCGGCGCTTCCGGCCAGCCTTCGCGGCTCACGAACAACACCGGCGTGCCGCTGCAGGCGGCTTCGACGAAGCTGCCATAACCCGGTTTGCACAGCAGCGCATCGCAGCTGGCCAGCAGGTCGTCGAACCCCATCGGCAGCGACTCCAGCACCACGGCATCCGAGCGCCGCACCTGCCAGCTGTCCTGCACCAGCCAGCGCACGCCGTCGATGTGCGGCCAGCCTTCCATCGGCAAGCGGCTGGCGATACCGCCCATGCTCACCAGCACCAGGCGTTCGTCGCGGGAAAGCCGCAGATGGCGGCGCAGATCGTCGCGCCTGTCGTGCCCAATGGCCGCGATGGGGCCGACCGGGACGAGGTTGGGGAGCGTATCCATCGCCATACCCGGTGTGGTGCGCAGGAATGCATCCGCTCCGGCGTAGCAGCCGCGTATCTGCGCCGCAATGGCATCGTCGCCGCAATAGTGGCGGTAGATGTCGAACCAGTTCAGCGAACACAGCGCGGCATTGGCGATGCCTGCACGCTGTGCCCCCGCCAGCGCGAGATAACCTACGTTGGAGAGCACCATGTCCGCACCGAGCTCGCGCAGCAGGCGCGCCTCGTCGGCGACGCGCGCATCCCAGTCGGCATGGAAGGCACGATAGGCGTCCCGGCTCTCCTCGGCACGCACATCCAGCGCCGACGACATCATCATGCCGATGTCGCCCTCGCTGCCCAGCTGCTGGAACGGCGCCTTGATGCGCGATTTCAGGTGCATGGGCGGTACCGCAGAGCGCACTGTGAGGCGCAGCTGCGGCATGCGTTCATGCAGCAGGTTCAGGATGGGAGCGGTCTGTGCGACATGGCCGAAACCGTGGCCGGAGATGGAGACGACGAGATGGGGCATCGAATGCGATCGGGTTATGCAGGTATCAAGGCAGGCATTATAAGGAGAAATCCCGCCGGACCGTTCGGCGAAGCCGGGTGTTGCGCTGCCGACCCGAATTCAAGAGAATAGCCCCCATGGAAAAGACATTAAAGCTCCGGGCATATACAGGCGAGACCAAGAGCGTCGCCACGCAGGCCAGTCTTGCGGAAGAGGAGAAGAAATCCCTTGAGCTCGCCAAAATCAGTGCGCTGCTCGAAGAAGAGCGGAGCAAGTCGCTCGAACACCTGAAGACCATCGTCCAGCTGCGCGAAAGCCTCAAGCAGGAACAGGCCAGATCGGCCGAGCTTGCGAAGAAGATGGCCGAGATGGAAGCCAAGGTGAAGGCACTGGCTGAGCTTGAGGCGGGCGAGATGGCAAAGAAGAACGCGCAGCTTGAAGAAGAGCGGAAGAAATCGCTCGAACTCATGCGTACCGTCGAACAGCACAAGGAAAGCCTCAGGCAGGAACAGGCGAAGTCGGCGGAACTGGAAGCCAAGGCAAAAAACATGGGCGAACTGCTCAGCAAGATATCGAGCTTTGCCGCGATGGCAAAGCCAGGCTAGGGACCGTTCCCCCGGTCCGCCCTCAGATCGCGCAGCTTTCCATCTCCCGCAGCTGCTTCAGGTAATCCTCCACCCGTTCCCGCAGCGTCGCAGGCTGTGTGACGATGTCGTGCGCCAGCGAGAACAGCGGATAGGCGCGCCACTCGAACGGGTGGAACTTCTCCACCATCTGCAAGGTGTGCACGCCCTCGCCGGAGATGTCCGACCACTCGCCGCGCACCAGCTGCCGCCCGAGCGCATGATGATGCGAATCCTCGCTGGTGGCCGTGGTCAGCAGGTCGCCCAGCCCGGCGTAACTGTAGGGAGTATGTGCCTGCCCGCCGAACGACTGCACGATGCCCGACAGTTCGGAGATCGCGGCGACCATCAGGTGGCCGCGCATGTTGTTGCCCAGTTTCAATTCGTCCGATACGCCGAACATGATGGCGTACACGTTCTTCAGGATCACCGACCAGCTGCGACCATGCATGTCCGAGGCCTGCTGGCACACCAGCTTGCCGCCGTGGAACAGGCTCTGGATGATGTCGAAATCGCCCATGTCGGACAGCACCACATCGGCGAAGGCATGCCGCCCCGCCAGAATCTCCGCCGAGATCATCGGGCCGTACACCACGCCGTAGTGACGCCCGCCCGTGAGCACGCGCTCGAAGATCTGTGCCGCGGTCCGCCCCGATTCGTCCAGCCCCTTGGCGATGGTCAGGCACAGGCTGCCCTGCGCCAGATAGGGGGCGATGCGGCTGGCGATCTCGTGGTGCGGATTCACCGGCAGGCAGAACAGGATCACCTGGGCGTCGGCGACCTCTTCCTCCAGCGTCGCATGTCCGCCCTTGACCACGGTGCCCAGGTTCCAGATGCGGACATCATGCCTGTCGGCCACCAGGCTCTCCATGGCATGGCCCATCTTGCCGTAACCCAAAATCAACACGCGCTGCCTCATGTCTGCTCCCCGAACGAGATAGGCGGACGATATCCTAAAAACACAAAACCCGCATCGCGGGCTGCTAAAATGCGCCGCTCATCCCACTGGAACAACCGTAGCGAGGAAATGCGATGTCATCAGGGCTCTCCGACCAGCAGGCATACGAATACATCATCAAACTGCTCACTGCCATGAGCAGGGCAGGGGGCTCCGACCTGTTCATCTCGAACGACTTTCCGCCCAGCATGAAGGCGCACGGCGAGATGACGCCGATGACCTCGCAGAAGCTCAACGGGGCGATCACCCGCCAGCTGGCGTATGCGCTGATGAACGAGGGGCAGCGCGCGGAGTTCGAGAAGGAGATGGAATGCAACTTCGCCATCTCCGTGCCTGGCGTGTCGCGCTTCCGCGTCAACGTGTTCGTGCAGCAGCAGAACGTCGGCATGGTCATCCGCACCATCGCCGCCGAGATCCCGAATTTCGAGAAGCTGGGCCTGCCGGAAGTGCTCAAGGAAGTCATCATGCACAAGCGCGGGCTGGTGCTGGTGGTCGGCGGCACAGGCTCCGGCAAATCCACCTCGCTGGCCGCGATGATCGACCATCGCAACAGCACCTCCAAGGGACATATCATCACCGTCGAGGACCCGGTCGAGTATGTGCACCAGTCCAAGCAGTCGTTGATCACCCACCGCGAAGTGGGCGTGGATACGCACAGCTGGCATCACGCGCTGAAGAACACGCTGCGCCAGGCGCCGGACGTCATCCTCATCGGCGAGATCCGCGATGCCGAGACCATGGAGCACGCCATCGCCTTCGCCGAGACCGGCCACCTGTGCCTGGGTACGCTGCATGCCAACAGCACCAACCAGACCATCGACCGCATCATCAACTTCTTCCCCGAAGAGCGCCGCAACCAGCTGCTGATGGACCTCTCCGCCAACATGCGCGCGCTCATCTCGCAGCGGCTGGTGCGCACCCAGGATGGCAAGGGGCGCAAGGCCGCCATCGAGATCCTGCTCAACACGCCGATCATCGCCGACAAGATATTCAAGGGCGAATTCCATGAGATCAAGGGCATCATGGAAAAATCGCGCGAACTCGGCATGCGTACCTTCGACTGGTCGCTGTTCGAGCTGTACAACGAAGGCTACATCTCCTACGAGGAGGCCATCCGCAACGCCGACTCCGCCAACGAACTGCGCCTGAACATCAAGCTCAAGAGCAAGCGCGGCGAACCGGGCGACGCATCGGGTATCGAGCTGTCGCTGCATGTGCACAAGACGCCGGAGGAGCTGGAAGAAGAACGGAAGAAGGAACTGGCCGCGCAGGAAGAGCACAAGCGCCAGTACGAGGCGGCACAACTGGCCAAGCAGCAGCAGGAAAAACAGCAGCAGGAACTGGCGCAGGCGGAAAAGCCGCAGCAACCTCCCATCGTGCTGGACAAGATCGAGCTGTCGCTGGAGTAGCGGGGATCGCGCGCCCGGGGCGATCCCGGCACGCGCGGGCATGACGATTACTTGTTATCATGTCACCGTCGATCTGCAATATTCAGGGAGCGCAGACAATGAGCCACGAGAACAGCCAACTCGATATTTCAGACCGCCAGCTGCTGCCCCCCGCCTCGCCTAGCGTCTGGACCGAGATCGGCGAGGCAGAGATCACCCACAACATCTTCGGCCGGGCCAAGGTCCGCATCATCCGCAAGCACGACAATGTCCGCCGCGCGCTGTGGCTGGTCGTCATCGTGGCGGTCGCCGCCATCGCCTGGCAAGGCTGGCTCGCCTTCCGTCCGGTCGATGCCTTGCAGAGCGCAGACTCGCTGCCGCATGCCGGCATGGACGAGCGTGAGATGGCGCGGCCCTTCCAGCCCGAGCCGGCGCCCGCCCCCGCCCCCGCACCTGTCGTAGCGCCGCCGATGGAGCGCGTGCCGGCAGTTCCGGCGCAGACCGAAACGATCAAACCAGAGATCGCCAAACCGGAGCTCGTCGCCAGGAGTGCGCCGCAACCGGCATCGGGCGTGCATCCCGCCACTCCGATCCACAGGCCGTTCCCTGTCAGGCCGCCGCTGGCAAGCAAGCCGGCACCGGCCGAGGCCGCCAGCGCATCGATGGTGGAGGCGGCCAGGCCCCTTGCCGCAAGCCAGGTGGCACCGCAACCGGCACAGCCCAGGCAGCCGGGAATGCCCTACGTCGGCTTGCCGCGCAAACCGTTGCCGGCAACGCAATCCGCCGGCGCGGTATCCGCCGTTCCCCGCACTCCGCAACGCGCCGCGCAAGCTGCGGCAAGCAGCCCTGCTGCGGTGGCTCCGCGAGCCGCACCGCAGCCCAGGGACACCTCGATGCAATCGCCGGTCGGTCCGGTTACGGCACCTGCACAGCCCGATTCGTCCAGCTATTAGCCCAGCCTAGAAACGCAATTCCAGCGCCTTGCACAGGAAACTCATGTAGGGCGCTGCCTGCCTGAAACGCTCCACCACCTGCGGACGCAGGTTCTTCGAAGTCGCCGTCGCCTCGCTCAGGCTGGCCAGGCCGATGAAATCCTTGCGCTTCAGGTCTTCCACCAGCGCATGGTTTTTGGCGAACCCGCGCGGCGCGTTGGCCAGCACATCGCCTTCCAGCGTGAAATGGCGGTTGAAGGTCTTGTCATCGCGTGCTGCCACCCAGGCATCGCCGTTCTGCACGATGGCCTCGCGTATCTTGAACAGCGCATCGGCGTCCGGATGCCACAGGCCGATGGCCACGAAACACTCGCCCGGTTCGATGTGCAGGTAATAGCCGGGCGCATGGATGTCCTTGTCCGCCTCGTGGCGGAACTGGATACCGATATTGGTCTTGTACGGCGTCTTGTCGCGGCTGAAGCGCGTATCGCGATGGATGCGCATCAGCGAGCCGCCCACTTTCTTCGGCTGGGCCAGGAAGTGGCGCGAGATCGCCGGCATCTCGTCCGACATGTCGCTGATCAAATCCAGCGCGGGTGTCCGCACGAAATCCTCGTAATCCTGCTGGTGTGCCGCGAACCATTCGCGCTCGTTGTTCTCTGCCAGCGCGGCAAGAAAAGAGAAGGTCTGCTTCGTGAAGTAACGCTCGCTCATGTGTCGGCTCCTTGTCGGTTTGGGACTTTCCTGCAACAGGTTGATTATCGGAATTTTCCGCGTCTCCCGGAATTGCCGGGCACACCCTGATGATCCATCCGATTGGATGTGGTTTTGCTTTATGGTATGGTGATCGCAGGAGGATGTCGATGCACAGCGGTTTTTTCGGATTGTGATCGGTGCTCATAACAATTCAAGGGCAAAGATCGATCGAACGGCTGGTTCTTGAATATGCATTGCAGGGCAGTCACCGGGCGCCACTGGCGCAGTGATCTGCGGTGTAATCGAAACATCCAGGCGGAGGTGCTTATGTCACACGAAGACTTTGAAGCCCGCGACAAATTCCTGTTCACACTGGAATGGCTGCTGGCAGTCACCAAGCGTTACTCCGGCGGGCTGCAGTTCGGCCTCGCCCATATCAATTTCGAAACCTCGCGTCTGCTGGGCGAAACCTACGGCGCGCAAAAAGCGGCACAGAAGCTGGACGAGGTTGCGCATTCCCTGCGCCGCTCCTTCCGCAAGACCGACCTGGTGTCGCGCGAGGGGGCCGATTTCTGGATCCTGCTGCCGTTTGCCCCGGCAGAGGAGAAGCTGCTCGACAAGATCAAGTACATCGTCGATACGGCATCGGAAAGCGGCCTGCAGATCGTGGAGCGCGACATCTCCATCTTCCTGCTGCCCAACGATGCGGCCAAGCTGGACGCCAGTGCCACCGCGCTGGAATTCCTCGCCTACCTGAAGAAGAACCACATCGACCTGGCCAGCAACGAAGTCTCGCTGCCCGCCAGGGAGTAGCCGGCACCGGCGCAAGCCCACCCGTGCATCGGGCCGGAGGCCGCGAGCGGCCTAATCGCTGATGCGCCCCAGCAGGGTCGAACGCGAGTGTTCGGCTTTCTCCGCAATCAGCTGGGTGGCCGCCTCGACCTGTCCCCAGGTGTTCCACAGCAGCACGCCGCGCACGCGGCCGTCGCGCAGGTAGTAGACGACCCCCTTGCGGAACGGCTCCTGCCAGTCCTCGACGATATCGAAAGCGGAATCCAGCTCGCCCACCGCTTCATAGCCCAGATCGAACAAGTCGGAATAGAAGAACGGCTGGTGGCTGTAGATGTCCGATTGTCCGGTCATGTTCCGACCGGCCATCTCGCCCATCACGTTGGCATTGTCTTCATGCTCCACGCGCATGCGCTTGTCCAGCGCGGCGCTGTAGAAGTTCGCCACATCGCCGGCGGCATAGATGTCGAGATTGCTGGTGCGCAGCAACTCGTCGACCACGATGCCGTTGTCCACCTTCAGGCCGGCCTGCTCGGCCAGTTGCGTGTTGGGCTGGATGCCCAGCCCCGCTACCACCCCGTCGGCCACGAGCTGCCGGCCCTTGCCCGTGGTGACGACGACCTTGTCGCCAGACCTGTGCACCGACTTCACCGTTTCGGCAGCGAGCAGCGTCACGCCTTTTTCCTGGTAATAGGCGTTCAGGAACGTTGCCAGGGAGGCCGGATAGACGCGCGAGCCGATGGCGTTGGAGGGAAAAAGCATCGTTACCCGTTTTCCGTTCATGGCCAGTGCCGCGGCGACTTCCGAACCGATGAAACCGCCGCCGATCACCACGAAATCCGTCCCGTGCTCGCTTAGTGAACGCAGCTTGCGGTAGTCTGCCAGTGTCCTGAAGTAGATTACGCTGTCGTCGGCATCCGGCAGGCGCCGTACCGAGCCGCCGGTGGCCAGCAACAGTTTCTCGTAGGTGAAATCGCGGCCGGCATCGTCCGTCACCGTCTTTTCCTCCGCGTCCAGCGCCACCACCTTGCGGCCCAGATGCAGGTCGATATTGAGGCCGTTGAGGCTGCGCCAGATGGTGTCGAACGACTGCGTCTTCCACAGGGATTTGGACAGCGGAGGGCGGTCGTAGGGCGGGTCATGCTCGTCGCTGAACAGCGCGATGGCACCGCCGGGGTCGATGTTGCGGATGCTGCGGATCGCCGAATCGGCCGTCATCCCGCCGCCGACGATGAGATACTTGGAGTGTTTCATGTCCGTTCCTTTCAATCGTCAGGTTTGCGCAAGGCATCTTGCCGGAAGCGCGTCCGCAACCTGCTGCTTCAAAGTACGTGGAGTGAATCACCAACATCACTGATACATCTTACGCCGTTATTCGGGAGATGGCGTATCCGCCAAAATGCCCCTGACGGGAGTGATATATACAACGAAGAGATGGATTTGAGCTTCAGGCCGGAAATGCTGCCGGCAGAGCGGGCGGCGTGAGCCGCAGGCAGTAAAATCCGCGCATTGGAATTTGTCAGGGAGGAGCAATGAAATACCGGCACTACAAGGGAGGCATCTACGAGATCGTCTGCGAAGCGAAGCTGGAGGCCGACCCCAACGTCACCCTGATGATCTACAAATCGGAAGAGGGATTGATCTGGGCGCGCCCCAAGGAGGTGTTCTTTGAGTCGGTGCAGCATGAGGGGCGAACGGTACCGCGTTTCGCGCCGGTTGATTGAAGCGGTGGCGGGGAGGCAAAGCGGGCGCTGATAGTCAGCCTTCAGGTCCCGCAGAAAGTCTGGTAGTTTGCCGTCGCTTCGCGCGTCGCGGGCTGGATGTAAGGATCGTCGTCGGCACGCGTATCGTAGGGGCGGCGCACCTCGGCCAGCAAGCGCTCGAACGGGGCAAGGTCATCGTAATCAGTGGCCGCTTCCAGCGCCTGTTCCACCAGATGATTGCGCGGAATGACCATGGGGTTCACCTTCGCCATCGCCTGCGCACGTTCGCTTCCCGGCACGTTGCCGAACAGCTTGCGCCAACGGGCGAGCCACTCATCCAGTGCGGCGACATGCTCGCCGAACAGGGCACGCAAGGGTGCATCGTTACCCGCGGCAGCTTCGCCCAGACGGCGCCAGCCCAGCGTGAAATCCACTTTGCTGCGCTGCAACAAGCGCAGATACTCGGCCGCCAGCCGGCTTGCCCCGTCTGCACCATCCGGCAATCCCACCTTGCTGCGCAGCAGATCAGACCAGCAGGTCGACAGATGGGATTCATATCTATTGAGGATTGCCGTTGCCAGTTCAGCTGCGCGAGTTTCGTCTTCATCGATCAGCGGCAACAGCGCCTCGGCCAGGCGCGACAGGTTCCAGTGCGCGATGGCGGGCTGGTTGGTCCAGGCATAGCGTCCCTCCTGGTCGATCGAACTGAACACCGTCTCCGGATCGAAATGCTCCATGAACGCACACGGCCCGTAGTCTATGGTCTGGCCCGAGATGGTCATGTTGTCGGTGTTCATCACCCCGTGGATGAAACCCAGCCCCATCCACTGCGCGATCAACTGTGCCTGTCGTTCCACCACCTGTTCCAGCAAGCCGAGATAGCGCTGCGGCTGGCCAGATAGCTGCGGGGCATGGCGCGCGATCGCATGCTCGGCAAGTTGGCCCAGCAATGAGGTATCACGGGCACGCGCTGCATATTCAAAACTGCCCACGCGCAGATGGCTGGCCGCGACACGGGCGAGGATCGCACCGGGCAAGGGCCTTTCGCGGCGGATCACTTCACCCGTCGCCACCGCGGCCAGCACCCGCGTTGTCGGCACGCCCATCACATGCATGGCCTCGGCCACCAGAAACTCGCGCAGCACCGGCCCCACCGCCGCCTTGCCATCCCCGTTGCGCGCAAACGGCGTGGGGCCGGAACCCTTGAACGCCAGATCGAAACGCTGCCCGGAAGGCGCGACGATCTCGCCCAGCAGCAAAGCACGACCATCCCCCAGACGCGGCGAGTAATGACCGAACTGATGCCCGGCATACGCCTGCGCCACCGGCTCGGCCCCCTCGGGAATCTGCTGGCCCGAAAACACCGCAAGCCCGGCATCGCCCCGCAAAGCCTGCGCATCCAGCCCCAGCTCATGCGCCAGTGCCTCGTTGAACTGCAACCAGCGCGGTGCGGGAGCGGGCGCAGGTCGCCAGGGCACACACATGCCGGGCACCTCGCGGGCAAATTGATTATCCAGCTGCAAGCCGGTCTGTGTATCTTGGGTTGGCATGATGTCTATGGTGGGATCGAGCGCAGATTTATCTGCGCATGATCGTACGCCTGTGCTCGGGCAATAAAAATGGGCACGGGTAGTAGGGGTGTTGGGATGCGCTGCTGGTGTAGCCGCAGCAGCGCGGGAAACAGTGGTCTGTCTCTGATTACTCTACCGGTAATCAAATGCGAATCTGACCCCTTTAGCTGTTTTAGTTGTTTCTGATAAATTGCGAGATCGTAGAATTTGCTCTTTCGATCGTCCGATCGTATTCGTTTCTTAGGTTGTGGTCGGTGCTATTCATGAAAACAATGTAACTTTGAAATAGTACTTTAATAGCCATATCAAAACTTGGAATCGCCCTGTACCAGTCGTCCAACTCAATGTGTGCAATGTTCTTATTTCTGTATTCCAGCAGAGCAGAGTGCTGTTGTTGCCACTGGTCAAAAGGTATAGCTATAGGACTTAGCACTTTACTTATAAACTCGTCTCTATTGGATATATTACTTACTCCAGATCGCGACCAGTGCGTCGGATTATCTTCACCATTTGAACCAAACAGACTGCACCATTGAACGACTCCTGAGTCGTGCGCTGAGTTGGCGCAAATTCTCCAGAAGTTATTCTGGAATAGTTCGGTATCCTGATAAACCATAAGTGCCCGATAAGTACCAAGACATCGAGCGGTATTCACGTGCAGGTAATTAATTATTACTCTGGGATCTCCTTGCATCTTGACTCCGCTATTGAGTAAATCTTTGGATTTGCTTCTGCGCGCCGTCAGAAGAACCTAGAGCAACTTCTTCAACTGATAAATCTTCTCCAGGATAATTATAGGTTCCAGGCTCGAATTATTTTTCCGCAAACCTGCTTTCAATATCCATCGCTCCATGCAGAACGCGCACGATGCAAAGTGCATCCCGGTTCTCCTGGAAGAAGATCACATAGTTCCCATAAGCGAATGAGCGGATATTCGTGCCAAGCTCAGGCCTCAGTCGGCAGGCTTTTGGATTGGCGGCGACTTTGGCGCATTGATTGCGCAACTCAACGATGAAGGTAATGGCTCGGTGCGGATTGTCTTGCGCGATGAAATCGCCGATTGCCTCCAGGTCTTGTTCGGCAAGCGGCGAAATCCAAAAGCGCGCCATTACTTATTTTCCTGTTTGCTGGCGATATTTGCTTTCCAGCCGGTCGAACACCTCGTCTGCCGGGTGCCCTTTGCCGCTGGCGATCCCTGCGGCGATGGCGGATTTTAATTCTGCGGTTGAAAGTTTGGGGATCAACTGGATGACCGAGCCAGAGGAGACGAGTTCGAATTCCTGGCCGGGCTTGAGGTGGAGGGTGTCGCGCACTTCTTTGGGAAGGGCGATCTGGAAGTCATTCGAAAGGGTGGCTGTGCTCATTGGAACCTCCTGTGTCGACTATGCTACACCAGCTTCTTCAACTGATAAATCTTCTCCAACGCCGCCTTCGGGCTCAGATCATCCGGCTGCACATCACGCATCGCCGACACCAGCGGATGCTCTTCCGGCTCCGGCGCTTCGGGCGCAGCGGCGAACAGGTCGCCTTGCGGGTTCTGCGCGGCGCTCTGTTGTTCCAATCTCACTAGCTGTTTCTTCGCATTGCGGATGACGCCATTGGGCACACCGGCCAGCGCGGCGACTTGCAGGCCGTAGCTTTGGCTGGCGGCGCCTTCGTTGACGCTATGCAGGAACACGATGGTGTGCTGGTGCTCGACGGCGGCGAGGTGCACGTTGGCGAGTTGCTTGAATTCTTCTTCCAGCCGCGTGAGTTCGAAGTAGTGCGTGGCGAACAGGGTGTAGCTGCGGTTGAGTTCCAGCAGGTGGCGCGCGATGGCCCAGGCGAGGGCGAGACCGTCGAAAGTGCTGGTGCCGCGGCCAATCTCGTCCACCAGCACCAGGCTCTTGTCGGTGGCGTTGTGCAGGATGTTGGCGGCCTCGGTCATTTCGACCATGAAGGTGGAGCGTCCGCTGGCGAGGTCGTCCGATGCGCCGATGCGCGTGAAAATCTGGTCGATCTCGCCCAGCACCGCTTCTTCTGCGGGGACGAAGCAGCCGACATGCGCGAGCAGCGCGATGATGGCGGTCTGGCGCATGTAGGTCGATTTACCGCCCATGTTGGGGCCGGTGATCAGCAGCATGCGGCGTGAGGCGTTGAGCGTGGTGTCGTTCGGCGTGAACTGTTCCACCTGCGCCTGCACCACTGGATGACGGCCTTGCTTGATGACGAGTTGGGCTTCGTCGCTGAATTGCGGTGCGCAGAAGTTGAGCGTGGCGGCGCGCTCGGCGAAGGTGGCGAGCACGTCCAGCTCGGCGATGGCGGCGGCGATGCCTTGCAGTTGCGGGATGGAAGGTGCAAGGCTTTCCAGCAACTGGTCGTAAAGGAATTTCTCGCGCGCCAGGGCGCGGTCGTTGGCGGAGAGCGCCTTGTCCTCAAAGGCTTTCAGCTCGGGCGTGATGTAGCGCTCGACGTTCTTTAGCGTCTGGCGGCGGCGGTAGTCGTCCGGCACCTTGTTGGCATTGGCCGCGCTCACTTCGATGTAGAAGCCGTGCACGCGGTTGTATTCCACCTTGAGCTTGTCGATGCCGGTGCGGGCGCGTTCGCGGCTTTCCAGTGCCAGCAGGAACTCGCCGCAGTTGTTCTGGATGCCTCTGAGTTCATCCAATTCGGAATCGAAGCCGGCGGCGATCACACCGCCTTCGCGCAGGACGGAGGAGGGTTCTTCCTTCAGGGTCTTCTGCAGCAACTCGACCAGCGCGACATCGGCTTGCAGGTCGCTCGTGAGTCGGCGGATGCGCGGCGCGGCAACATTCGCCAGCAGCGCAGAGAGTTGCGGCAGTTGCTTGAGCGTGTCGCGCAGGCCGGAGAGGTCGCGCGGCCTCGCACTCTTCAGGGCGATGCGTGCGGTGATGCGCTCCACGTCCACGCTGGGTTTCAGCTGGTCGTGCACGGCGGCGTATTTCTCGTCCAGTTCGTCCACCGCATCCAGCCTGGCACGCAACACCTCGCGGTTGCGCAGCGGATGGTGCAGCCAGTGCGCCAGCAGGCGGCTGCCCATGTTGGTGGCACAGGTGTCGAGCAGCGAGAGCAGGGTGGGCGCGGGCTCGCCGCGCAGGGTCTGGGTGATCTCCAGATTGCGGCGGGTGGCGGCATCCATGCGCACGAACTGATCGGCGCTGTAGACCTGCGCGCTGCGGATGTGGGCGATGCTCTGCCCTTGCGTCAGTTTGGCGTAGCCGAGCAGCGCGCCGGCGGCACTCAGGCCATGCGTGAACTCCTCGCAGCCGAAACCGGCGAGGTCGCGCGTGCCGAACTGCTGGCACAGCGCGCGGTGCGCGGCGTCGCGGTCGAAGTGCCACTCGGGGAGTGTCTTGCTTGCAATTTGCTCCCCCCTCTCCCGGGGGGAGAGGGAGCCTTCCGCGTAGAGAATCTCGGAAGGCTGCAGCCGTTCCAGTTCGGCGGGCAACTGTTTGGCATCCACTTCGGCGATGGTGAGCTGGCCGGAGGCGAGGTTGAGCCAGGCGAGGCCGACTTCGTTGCGGCTCTGGTGCAGTGCCAGCAGCAGGTTGTCGCGTTTCTCTTCCAACAATGCGGAATCGGTGAGCGTGCCGGGCGTGACGATGCGCACCACCTTGCGTTCGACCGGGCCTTTGCTGGTGGCCGGGTCGCCGATCTGTTCGCAGATGGCGACCGACTCGCCCATCTTCACCAGCCGCGCGAGGTATTGCTCCGCCGCGTGGTAGGGCACGCCGGCCATCTTGATCGGCTGGCCGCCGGAGGCGCCGCGCTGGGTGAGGGTGATGTCGAGCAGCTTGGCGACGCGCACCGCGTCGTCATGGAACAGTTCATAGAAATCGCCCATGCGGTAGAACAGCAGCATGTCCTGATGCTGGGACTTCAGCCGCAGGTACTGCTGCATCATCGGGGTCTGGGTGGATTTTTCCGCGGTACTCATGCGCCAGGCCTCAACTGATCTTGACCACGATGTCGTGCAGGGTGTTGGCACATTGCGCCATGTGATGGGCGGCGTTGGTCAGGTGGCGGTAGATCTCGCGTCGTTTGAACATGTTGACGTAGTCGTTGCCCTCGAACAGCGTGGACAGGGCGATGCGGTACTGCTTCTCGGCATGGCGTTCGGCCTTGCGCGCGGCATCGGCATATTGCGCGGCTTCGGCGGGTTTGTTGCCGAGCAGGGCGAAGCCCTTGGCCAATGCATTGACGCCGTCCTTGATGTTCTGCGAGATGTCGCGCATGAAGGCATCGGGCGCCACGCCCAGCACGTCCATCTCGTGCACGGTGGTCTTGCAGTACATCACGATATCGTCCAGTGCCGTGATGGCGCGGTAGATGTCCTCGCGGTCGATGGGGGTGGAGAAGGCGTCGTTCAGTTCGTGCAGGTTGCGCGCCTTGATCAGGTCGGCCTCGTGCACGTCCAGCTTGAGCGCATCGGCCACTGCGGGGCCGTCGTGCTCCATGTATTCGACCAGCAGGTCGACGGTGTGGACGACCTTGAGGTTCTGCTCGGTGAGCATCTGGAAGAAATCGGGCACCTTGGGAAACACCCGGTCGAGGATGCGTGCGAGCAGCGTTTTGGAGGCATCGGGCATGGCGGTCACTCAGATGAACGATTGGACGAGAAGATAACAGCAAATCGACATCAGTGCCGCGCCGGGGATGGTGATCAGCCAGGCGGTGACGATCTCCAGCGCCTTGCCCCAGCGCACGGCCTTCGGGCGTTCCGAGGCGCCGATGCCCATGATCGAGGAGGCGACCACGTGCGTGGTGGAGACCGGCGCGCCGAACAGCGAGGAGCTGAAGATCACGCCGGCGGCGGTCATCTGCGAATCCAGCGCATGCACCGGGCGTATCTTGTAGATGGAGAAGCCGAGCGTGCGCACGATCTGCCAGCCGCCGGAGAGGATGCCGAGCGTGATGGCGAGCGAGCAGGAGAGGATCACCCAGAACGGCACGTCGAAGGTCGGGATGAAGCCGCCCAGCACCAGCACCAGCGTCAGGATGCCCATGCTCTTCTGCGCATCGTTGGCGCCGTGCGAGAAGGCCAGCCCGGCCGAGGTGACGAACTGCAGGTGGCGCAGGTCGCGGTTGATCGAAGGGTGCGTGCCGCGCAGCAGCCGCAGCATGGTTTTGTGCAGCACATAGCCGACCAGGAAGCCGATGACCGGCGAGAGCACCAGTGCGGCGACCACTTTGGCGACGCCGTTCAGTTCGCCGTGCAGCAATTCGGCGAAACCCCAGGCGACATGGCTGGAACCGGCGGATACCACAACCACCCCGGCCAGACCGCCCACCAGGGCGTGCGAAGAGGAGGAGGGGATGCCGCGCCACCAGGTGAGCAGGTTCCAGGCGATGGCGCCGACCAGTCCGCACAGCACGATGGTGAGCGCGAGTTCGCGATCGAGGTCGTCCAGCGTAATGAGTTTGCCGATGGTGTTGGCCACCGCCGTACCGCCCAGCAGCGGGCCGAGGAACTCGAAAAAGGCGACCAGCAGCACCGACTGTACCGGCGTCATCGCGCGCGAGGCGATCACCGTGGCGATGATGTTGGCGGCGTCATGGAAACCGTTGGTGTACTCGAAGATCAGGACGATGGCGATGGTCGAGATCGTCAGGACGAGGAGGGTGGAATCCATGCCGGGGGCTGCCGATGCCTGTCGTGGGTCAGCCCTTCAAGCCTGGAGTGAGGTGCGGTCCGATCACCTGCAGCAGTTGCTCGTGGATGTGCGGGTTGCCCGCGCACACATGGCCGCTGGCGAGATAGTCCTGGTTGCCGGCGAGGTCGGTGACGATGCCGCCCGCTTCGCTGATGAGCAGCGCCCCGGCAGCGATGTCCCAGGGCTTGAGGCCGGTCTCGAAGAAGCCGTCGTAACGGCCGGCAGCGGTCCAGGCGAGGTCGAGCGAGGCGGCGCCGGGGCGGCGCAGGCCGGCGCTCTTCTGCATCAGTTCGCGGAAGATCGCCATGTAGGCATCCATGTGTTCGAAGCGGGTGTAGGGGAAGCCGGTGCCGATCAGGCTGTCGATCATTTCCTTGCGCTTGCTGACGCGGATGCGCTTGTCGTTGAGGAAAGCGCCGCGCCCGCGCGTGGCGGTGAACAGGTCGTTCTTGGTCGGGTCGTACACCACGGACTGGGTCAGCACGCCGTTGTGCTGCAGTCCGATGGAGACGGCATACTGCGGCACGCCATGCAGGAAGTTGGTGGTGCCGTCGAGCGGATCGATGATCCAGACGTATTCCGACTGGCCTTGGGTGCCGCTCTCTTCTGCTAGAATCGCGTGGCCTGGATAGGCTTCCAGCAAGGTCTCGATGATGATGCGCTCGGCGGCGCGATCCACTTCGCTGACATAATCCGCGTGGGATTTCTTGGTCACCGTGAGGTGGTCGAGGTTGTCGGCGGCGCGGTGGATCAGGTTTCCGGCACGACGCGCGGCCTTCACCGCGATGTTGAGCATGGGGTGCATAATCAGTACGACCTTTTTAATGAGCTGGGGAAATCCGGCGCGTATTTTAGTTGGTATTGCGTTTTGAATAAACCTAATCCTTTGAGCGGCATCCGCGTGGTGCTGAGCCATACCACCCATCCGGGCAACATCGGCGCCGCGGCGCGGGCGATGAAGACCATGGGCCTGCGCCATCTGTACCTGATCAATCCACGCCATTTCCCGGACGCGCAGGCCACGGCGATGGCGGCCGGGGCAGACGACATCCTGCAGGACGCCGTGGTGTGCGGTTCCATCGACGAGGCATTGCAGGGCGTGGTGTTTACCGTGGCAATGACTGCGCGCTTGCGCGATATCTCCATCGCGGTGCGGACGCCGCGCGAGGCGATGCCGCAGTTGTTGCAGGAAGCGCAGGCAGGACCGGTGGCGCTGCTCTTCGGTACCGAGATGTCCGGCCTGACCAATGAGGAGATGGGCAAGGCGCAGCTGGGGGTGAACATCCCGGCCAATCCGGAGTTTTCTTCGCTCAACGTGGCGGCGGCGGTGCAGGTGATGGCCTACGAACTGGTGGCGGCGGCGGAAAGCTTCGTGCCGCGCGTGCCGCAGATCGAGCCTGCGACGCATGAGCGCCTGGAGGGGTTGTATGCGCATCTGGAAAAGACCCTGTTCGAGATCGGTTTCTTCACCACGCAAAACCCGGCGCGGCTGATGCAGCGGCTGCGCCGCTTGTACTCGCGTACCCGTCTGGAGGATGAGGAGATCAACATCCTGCGCGGTATGCTGACTGTGGCAACCGAGTACAATGCCCGTCTGAAGAAACGTTATGCGGAAGAGCACCCAGATGTTCAACAACATTAGAGAAGACATCAGCAGCGTATTCGATCGCGACCCGGCGGCGCGCACCACTTTCGAGGTGATCACCTGCTATCCCGGCCTGCATGCGCGCCTCTTTCATCGCCTGTCCAACACGCTGTGGCACTTGCGATTGAAATGGCTGGCGCGCTTCGTTTCGCACTTCGCACGCTGGTTCACCGGCATCGAGATTCATCCGGGGGCGACCATCGGGCGGCGTTTCTTCATCGATCACGGCATGGGCGTGGTGATCGGCGAGACGGCCGAGATCGGCGACGATGTGACCATGTACCACGGCGTGACCCTGGGCGGCACTTCCTGGAAGGAGGGCAAGCGCCATCCCACCGTGGGCAATGGCGTGGTGATCGGCGCGGGGGCGAAGGTGCTGGGGCCGATCCACATCGGCAATGGCGCCAAGATCGGCTCCAATGCGGTGGTGGTGAAGGACGTGCCGGATGGCGCCACCGCTGCGGGCATCCCCGCGCGCATCCTGGACGAGGAAAAGAAGGTCGCGCACGGTTTTAACGCCTACGGCATCGGCAACGACCAGAACGATCCGCTCGCCAAGGCCATCCACGGATTGCTGGGGCATAGCGTCACGGTCGACCAGCGCATCGATTTCATCCTGCAGCAGCTGGAAAAGATGGGGGTGCGGGTGGAAGAGGAGCGTGCCACGGCGGATAAGTTCGATCCCAACCATCTAAATAAAATTGTTGATTAAAAGAATCAGGTATTCTATGATTCCCTCAGATGTTGGAGGGGTAACACCCTCATGAGTAAAAGGGGTAACGAGCGGCGATGCGCCGGGACAGTTTAAATTTGAGAGGGGTAAGGTTATGCGACTGACAACCAAAGGACGTTTTGCGGTAACGGCAATGGTGGATTTGGCGACGCGCAGCGGCAAAGGGCCGGTGACGCTGGCCGGGATCAGCGAGCGGCAGAAGATTTCGCTGTCCTATCTGGAGCAGCTGTTCGGCAAGCTGCGCCGCAACAATGTGGTGGCCAGCGTACGCGGCCCGGGCGGCGGCTATTGCCTGGCGCGTCCCGCAAACAAGATCAGCATGGTCGATATCATCACTGCGGTGGATGAAGCGCTGGATGCCACCCAATGCGGCACCAAAGGCAATTGCGATAACGGCAAGCCTTGCATGACGCATGACCTGTGGTTCGGCCTGAACGAGGCGATCCACGAATACCTGAGCAAGATCAATCTCCAGCAACTGGTGGATGGCCAGACCAGCAGGAACGGTGCTGATATGCCTGCATCCATCATGATGGCAAAGCACGACAGCTCGGAACGCGTGCCTGCCTGAATCGGTACAACTGACCATCCGCTGACCGGCGCAGGCCGGGTGAGCCTATTGTGGTTATAGGAGGAAAGAAATGACGTTGCAACTGCCGATCTACATGGACTATTCCGCGACCACGCCGGTCGATCCGCGCGTGGCGAAAGCGATGATTCCGTTTCTCACCGAGAAATTCGGCAATCCCGCTTCGCGTTCGCATTCCTTCGGCTGGGTGGCGGACGAGGCGGTGGAGCGTGCGCGCGAGCAGGTCGCGGCGCTGGTCAACGCCGATCCGAAAGAGATCGTGTGGACCTCGGGCGCGACCGAATCCAACAACCTGGCGCTGAAGGGTGCGGCGAATTTCTATGCCGACAAGGGCAAGCACATCGTCACGGTGCAGACCGAGCACAAGGCGGTGCTGGACACCGTACGCGAGCTGGAGCGCCAGGGTTTCTCGGCGACCTATCTTGACCCGGAGCCGAACGGCCTGCTCGACCTGGAAAAGTTCAAGGCAGCACTGCGTCCGGATACCTCGATCGTGTCGGTGATGCTGGTCAACAACGAGATCGGCGTGATCCAGGATGTCGCCGCCATCGGCGAGATCTGCCGTGAACGCGGCATCCTGTTCCATGTCGATGCGGCGCAGGCGACCGGCAAGGTGGCGATCGACCTGCAAAAGCTCAAGGTCGACCTGATGTCGTTCTCCGCGCACAAGACTTACGGCCCCAAGGGGATCGGTGCGCTGTATGTGCGCCGCAAGCCGCGCGTGCGCCTGGAGGCGCAGATGCACGGCGGCGGGCACGAGCGCGGCTTCCGCTCGGGCACATTGCCGACGCACCAGATTGTCGGCATGGGCGAAGCGTTCCGTATCGCCAAGGAAGAGATGGCGACCGAGAATGAACGTATCCGCATGTTGCGCGACCGCCTGTGGAAGGGGTTGTCCGGCATGGAAGAGGTCTACCTGAACGGTGACATGGAGCATCGCGTGCCGCATAATTTGAACGTGAGCTTCAACTTCGTCGAGGGCGAATCGCTGATCATGGCGGTCAAGGATGTCGCGGTGTCGAGCGGCTCGGCCTGTACCTCGGCAAGCCTGGAGCCGTCCTACGTGTTGCGTGCCCTGGGTCGCAACGACGAATTGGCGCACAGTTCGATCCGTTTCACCGTGGGACGTTTTACCACCGTGGAAGAAGTGGATTACGTGGTGAAACTGTTGCAGGACAAGATTGCCAAACTTCGTGACCTGTCCCCGCTGTGGGAGATGTTCAAGGATGGCGTCGACCTGAATTCGGTACAGTGGGCCGCACATTAAAAGCGGCAAGGCAACCAGGGTGATTACCGGCAAGCGGTTCGCCTGCGGTTTTTCCCCGCTTCTGAAAGGAGCAACAAATGGCTTATAGCGAAAAAGTATTGGATCACTATGAACACCCGCGCAACGTCGGGTCGCTGGACAAGGACGATGCCTTCGTCGGCACCGGCATGGTCGGCGCACCCGCTTGCGGCGACGTGATGAAGCTGCAGATCAAGGTCGGCAAGGACGGCATCATCGAGGATGCGAAGTTCAAGACCTACGGTTGCGGTTCGGCCATCGCTTCCAGTTCGCTGGTCACCGAGTGGGTCAAGGGTAAGACGGTGGATCAGGCGCTGGCGATCAAGAATACGCATATCGCCGAAGAGTTGGCGTTGCCGCCGGTGAAGATACACTGCTCGATCCTGGCGGAAGATGCCATCAAGGCGGCGGTGGCGGACTACAAGGCCAAGCATGGCGCAACGGTGGAGACCGCCGCCTGCAACGGAAACAAATAGGAGGCGGCATGTCGATCTCGTTGACGGAAAATGCGGCGAAACATGTGCAGAATTTCCTGGCCAAGCGCGGCAAGGGCGTCGGCCTGCGCCTGGGCGTGAGGACCAGCGGCTGTTCCGGCATGGCCTACAAGCTGGAATTCGCCGACATGGTGGATAGCGAAGACCTGCAGTTTGTCAGCAACGGCGTGACCGTGCTGGTGGATCGGCACAGCCTGCCGTATATCGACGGCATGGAGCTGGACTATACGCGCGAAGGGTTGAACGAAGGGTTCAAGTTCAACAATCCGAACGTGAAGGATTCTTGCGGTTGCGGGGAAAGCTTCAAGGTTTGATGGATATCCTGACCTCGGATTTCCAGCAGGATTATTTTCATCTCTTCAATCTTCCAGTCCGCTTTCTGATCGATGGAGATGCGCTGGAGCGCAGCTATCGGGCACTGCAGGTGCATGTCCATCCGGACAAGTTCGCCCATCTGCCCGAGTCGGAACGCCGCCTGTCCATGCAGTGGGCGACACGCGTCAACGAAGGCTACCAGACGCTGCGCAATCCGCTGAACCGCGCACGCTACCTGCTGTCGCTGCATGGCGTCGATACGCAGGAGGAACTCAACACCTCGATGCCGACCGATTTCCTGATGCAGCAGATGGAATGGCGGGAAGCGCTGGAAGAGGCGAAGCAGGCCAGGGATGCCGATGCGCTGGAAGCGCTGGAACAGCGCGTGCAGCATGAGGAACATACCCTGCAACGGCAGCTCGCCGCCGTCATCGACGAGGCTCGCGATTACGCTGGCGCATCGGGTATAGTGCGCAAACTCAAATTCCTTGAGAAACTTGCGGAAGAGATCGGCTCCGCATTCGACGAAATAGACTCCTGAACATGGCCCTGTTGCAAATCGCAGAACCCGGCCTCAGCGCCGCTCCCCATCAACATCGTCTGGCAGTCGGCATCGACCTCGGTACGACCAATTCCCTTGTCGCCACGGTGCGCAACGGCATCAGCACGGTGCTCAACGACATCCAGGGCTGCGCCATGCTGCCTTCGGTGGTGCGCTATGCTGCGGACGGCAAGGTCCAGGTCGGCCACGAGGCCCAGGCGGTGCAAAGCGACGATCCGCAGAACACTATTGTTTCGGTCAAGCGCTTCATGGGACGCGGCCTGAAGGACGTGGGCGAAGTCGGCAACTTGCCGTATCGCTTCGTCGATGCGCCGGGCATGCTGCAATTGCGCACGGCCGCAGGCACCAGGAGTCCGGTCGAAGTCTCGGCCGAGATACTCAAGGTGCTGCGCGAGCGGGCCGAGCTTTCGCTGGGCGGCGAACTGGTCGGCGCGGTCATCACCGTGCCGGCCTATTTCGACGATGCGCAGCGCCAGGCCACCAAGGATGCTGCCAGGCTGGCCGGACTGAATGTGCTGCGCCTGCTGAACGAACCGACGGCGGCAGCCATCGCCTACGGCCTGGATAATGCCGCCGAAGGCGTCTATGCGGTATACGACCTCGGCGGCGGGACTTTCGATATCTCCATCCTGAAGCTGTCCAAAGGCGTGTTCGAAGTGCTGGCCACCAACGGCGACTCGGCACTGGGCGGCGACGATTTCGACCGCCGCATCTATTGCTGGGTGCTGGAGAATGCCGGCCTGTCGGCGCTGGGGCCGCATGACACGCGCCTGCTGCTGACGCATTCGCGCATCGCCAAGGAGCAGCTCACCGAATATCCGCAGACGCAGATCACTGCGGTGCTCAGCACCGGCGAGCTGGTGGATCTGACGCTGACGCGCGAAGCGTTCTACGAGATGACGCAGAACCTGGTTGCCCGCACGCTGCAGGCCACGCGCCGGGCGTTGCGCGATGCCAAGCTGAAGGTGGAAGACATCAAAGGTACGGTGATGGTCGGCGGCTCTACGCGCATGCCGCAGGTACAGCAGGCGGTGGGGGAGTTCTTCGGCCAGATCCCGCTGAACAACCTCGACCCGGACAAGGTGGTGGCGCTGGGCGCCGCCATCCAGGCCAACGTGCTGGCAGGCAATCGCAGCGGCGACGACTGGCTGTTGCTGGACGTGATCCCGTTGTCGCTCGGCATCGAGACCATGGGCGGGCTGGTGGAGAAGATCATCCCGCGCAACAGCACCATCCCGAATGCGCGGGCGCAGGAATTCACCACCTACAAGGACGGCCAGACCGCGATGAGCATCCACGTGGTGCAGGGCGAGCGCGAACTGGTGAGCGATTGCCGTTCGCTGGCGAAGTTCGAGTTGCGTGGCATTCCGCCGATGGTGGCCGGGGCGGCACGCATCCGCGTCACTTTCCAGGTGGACGCGGACGGACTGCTCAGCGTCTCGGCGCGAGAGACGAGCAGCGGGGTCGAGTCGCACATCACGGTGAAACCATCCTACGGCCTCAGCGACGAGGAGATCACCCGCATGCTGCAAGACTCGGCACAGCATGCGCGCGAGGACATGCAGGCGCGCGCCTTGCGCGAGCAGCAGACCGAGGCGAAGCAATTGCTGGAGGCAGTGGATAATGCGCTGCAGCAGGACGGCGATGCGCTGCTCGATGCGGCTGCGCAGGCGCGCATCCGTGCCAGTATGGATGCGCTGCGCACGGCGCTGGACGGCAGCGACCACCAGGCCATCAAGCGCACGGTGGAGGCGCTGAACCTGGCTACCACCGAATTCGCCCAGAAGCGCATGGACCAGAGCGTCAAGCATGCGCTGACCGGGCACAAGTTATCGGAACTGGAAAAGTGAAATGACCCAGATCATCGTTTTGCCGCATGAGGAGCTATGCCCGAAGGGGGCATTGTTCGAAGCTGCGCCGGGGACCTCGATTTGCGACGCACTGCTGGAGCACAATATCGAGATCGAGCATGCCTGCGAGAAATCCTGCGCCTGCACCACCTGCCATGTCATCGTGCGCGAGGGCTTCGACAGCCTGGAAGAGGCGACCGAGCTGGAAGAAGACATGCTGGACAAGGCCTGGGGGCTGGAAGCCAACTCGCGCCTGAGTTGCCAGGCCATCGTGGGTGAACGGGAACTGGTGGTCGAGATACCCAAGTACACCATCAACATGGCAAAAGAGGGGCACAGCAAATGAAATGGATAGACGTGCGCGATATCGCCATCGCGCTGAGTGAGAAGCATCCCGACATCGACCCGCGCACGGTGCGCTTCGTCGACCTGCACAACTACGTGGTCGATCTGGACGGGTTCGATGACGATCACAGCCGCGGCGGCGAGAAGGTGCTGGAAGCCATCCAGGCCGCATGGATGGACGAGGCGGCGTGACATGCTGAGACTCTGGGACGCTATTTCCAGGCGCTGGCTGTATCTTGCCGGTGCCCTGATCGTGGCAGGGCTGTTCGGCGCTGCGCTCTATCTGCAATACGTGCTGCGCCAGGATCCCTGTCCGTTGTGCATGCTGCAGCGGGTGATTTTCATCGTGATCGGCGTGCTGTTCGGCCTTGCCGCGCTGCACAACGCAAGGCAGATCGGCGCCAGGATTTATGCCGTGCTGATCGGGCTGTTCGCCATCGCTGGCGTCGCGGTGGCGTTGCGTCATATCTGGATCCAGCACCTGCCCAAGGATCAAGTGCCGGCCTGCGGCCCCGGCCTCGATTACATGCTGAAGAACTTCCCGATGTCGGACGTGCTGCAGGAGCTGATGCATGGCTCCGGCGAATGCGCAGCCAAGGGCTGGACATTCCTCACGCTGGGCATCCCGGAGTGGTCGCTGCTCTGGTTCGTGTTGCTGGGTATGTTTGCGCTGGCGGTCGGCTGGAAGAAAAACTGATCACACGGTGATCCTGGACACCACGCGCCGCACGAACGGCGCAACCACCAGCACCGAGGGGAAGGCGATGGGCCATGCGGTGGCGAATCCCCTGAACCAGCGGCTGAAGAAGTCTGCGTCATATCCCTGGTTGATGAAGGTCACCGTACCGGAGATGATGGTGACCATGATGACGGAGAGCATGCCGCCGAAAAGCAGGTTGCTGTAACGAGCCGGAATCTTCATCTGTTATTTCCTATCAAGTTTTCCACGGTGCCGGGTTGTGCGTCACGGCCGCGCTTATCATATAAAAGAACACCATTTGTGCCGCCAGCCAGGCAAACAGGCGGATACGCCGGGTTTTGCCGTATTTCAGCGCCACCGCGCCGATCGCTATATACAACAGCAGTGCCGCGATCTTGGCAGCCAGCCACGGTGTGGACAACGGCGACAGGCCGAGCTGCCAGGCGAGCGTGACGGCACTGGCGAGCAGCACCGTATCCACGATGTGCGGCGCGAACCTCATCCATTTCGCATGCCAGGATGCCCGGTCGCGCAGCATCCATATGCCGCGCAGGACGAACAGCGCGTAACTGAGTGCCACGCAGGTGATATGGATGAATTTCAGTAATGCTGTATCCAAGTTGCTGATGAGCGGCGAGTGTTTCGCCCGGCCGCCGGCCAAACGTGTCAGAAACGCCGGACCATGATGCGGCGCAGCAGATGGTCTTTCACCACGAACTGGTGATACAGCGCAGCGACGACATGGAATGCGACCAGCAACAGCATGATGCCGATGAACAACTCATGGAATTCCTTGGCGTCGACCTTGCTGAAATCCGGGATCAGGTTCGGGTCGCCTTTCTTGATTGCTTCGATCACGCCGGAAGTCACTGCTGTGACGATGCCGGAGACCGCGACGGCGATGAGCGACAGGTTCAGCAGCACATGAGTGGCGGCGGCGATCTTGTTCAGCAGCGGGTTGGCATTGGCCGGTGCGGGCTCGCCGTCTTTCTTCCTGAAATAGATGCGCAACAGCACCAGCAGCAGGACCAGGTCGCCGATCAGGAAATGTACCGGGAACATGGAGATCTTCTGTGCGGTGTTCTTGCTCTCGTCCAGTTCATGGCCAAGGAACAGGGCGGCGATCACGAGCAGAAAGACCAGCCAATGGATGAGCGCGGTGCGTTTGCTGTATTGCTTCATGATTTTTCCTTGTCGTTCGGGAGGGATTCTGCGCATTGTAGCGCATGAGTACGGCTTGCCAAATTGCCGGGCACCTCAGGCCGGCATTTGATCCCGATGCTGCAGCCAATCCAGCGCGCCTTTCCCGGCCGCGAGGCCGCTGGCGAAACAGGCGGAGAGCAAATAGCCGCCGGTGGGAGCTTCCCAGTCGAGCATCTCGCCCGCGCAGAACACGCCGGGCAGCCTGGTCAGCATCAGTCTTTCATCCAGCGATTCGAATGCAACGCCGCCTGCGGTGCTGATGGCCTCGCTCAAGGGGCGCGTACCGGTCAAGCGCAACGGCAGGGATTTGATGGTGCGTGCCAGCAGTGCCGTGTCGTGCATCTGGTCTGCATCCAGCGCCTCGCGCAACAGGCTGGCTTTCACGCCTTTCAATCCCAGCCTGCTGTGCAGATGGCTGGAAAGGGAGCGCGATCCGCGCGGATGCGACACCTCTTTCTGCACGCGCTGCAACGGCCAGTCCGGCAACAGGTCGAGATGCAGCACGGCCTGGCCGTGGCGAGCGATCTCGTCGCGCAATACCGCCGAGAGCGCATAAATCAGGCTGCCTTCGACACCATGTTCGGTGATGACGCATTCGCCTTGTTTGCGCAGGTCGCCGAAAGTGGCGGCGATCGATTTCAGCGGTTCGCCGGTAAATCGCTCGCGGAAGAAATCGCTCCAGACGACGTCGAAGCCGCAATTGGCTGGGCGCAACGGCTTGATCTCTATGCCGTGCTGCGCGAGCAGTGTCACCCATGCGCCGTCGGAGCCGAGCTGCGGCCAGCTGCCGCCGCCCAGCGCCAGCACCAGCGCATCGGCGTGCAGGATGCGTTCGCCTTCGGGAGTGGTGAAACGCAGGTCGCCTTGCGCATCCCATCCGTTCCAGCGATGCCGGACGTGGAAGCCTGCGCCGCGTTCGCGCAGGCGATGCAGCCAGGCACGCAACAGCGGTGCAGCTTTCATGTCGACAGGAAAGACGCGATTGGACGTGCCCACGAAAGTGGCGATACCCAGGCCGTGCACCCACTCGCGCAAGGCATCCGGCGGAAAACCGAGCAACAACGGTTCGATGTCGTTGCGGCGCGCGCCGAAACGTGTGAGGAAGGCATCGAACGGCTCCGCATGGGTGATGTTCATGCCGCCTTTGCCGGCCATCAGGAACTTGCGTCCCATGCTGGGCATTGCGTCGTAGATGTCGACGCGGACATTGCCTTGCGAGATCGCTTCTGCGGCCATCAACCCGGCAGGGCCGCCACCGATGATGGCGATGGTGGGGAACGGGCGGTGGTCGGGAAGCGGCATGTGGGGAAAAGTCTCAATCAAAGCAGGTGATTATACGGCTTCATGACGGTCGCGGCCGGTCTTGGCGCAGGAGCGTATAATGTCATGCATCCAAGCCAGAATTACGATGAAGAGAAGATAATTGAATAACGTCAGTTTTACCGATCTGAAGCTGTCTCCAGAGATCCTCAAGGCGCTGGCCGAAGCCGGCTACACCACTCCCACCCCGATCCAGGCACAAGCCATCCCGGCCGTGCTGGAGGGCCATGACCTGATGGCAGGGGCGCAGACGGGAACGGGCAAGACGGCTGCATTTGCGCTGCCGATGCTGCAGAAGCTGTTGCCGCACGCCAGTTCCAGCACCTCGCCCGCCAGGCATCCGGTGCGGGCGCTGATCCTGGTGCCGACGCGCGAACTGGCGATCCAGGTCGAGGAGAACATCAAGACCTACGCCAGGCATACACACCTGCGCTCGCTGGTGGTGTTCGGCGGGGTGGACATCAAGCAACAGACGCCGCACCTGAAGGCGGGGGTGGAGATACTGGTGGCGACACCGGGACGCTTGCTGGACCATATCGAGCAGAAGACGGTCTTGCTGAACCAGGTGCAGATGCTGGTGCTGGACGAGGCCGACCGCATGCTGGACATGGGCTTCATGCCGGCGCTGAAGCGCATCCTGGCGCTGTTGCCGAGGCAGCGGCAAAGCCTGATGTTCTCCGCGACCTTCTCGAGCGAGATCAAGAAGCTTTCCGAAGATTTCATGAATTACCCGACGTTGATCGAGGTGGCGCGGAGCAATGCCTCTGCCGAGAACATCACGCAGAAGGTCTACCTGGTCGAACAGGCGAACAAGCATCAATTGCTGGCCAAGCTGTTGCAGGGCGACGATGCGAAACAGGTCATCGTCTTCACCAAGACCAAGCTGACGGCCAGCCGCCTGGCCAGGGAATTGCAGCGCGAAGGCGTATCCGCGGATGCCATCCACGGCGACAAGAGCCAGCTGGAGCGCATGCAGGTGCTGGAATCCTTCAAGCAAGGCAAGGTCTCCGTACTGATCGCCACCGATGTGGCGGCGCGGGGACTGGATATCGACAGTTTGCCGATGGTCATCAACTACGAGATACCGCATGCGGCAGAAGACTATGTGCATCGCATCGGCCGCACCGGCCGTGCAGGCGCATCCGGTACCGCGATCTCGCTGGTGTCGCCGGAAGAGGAAAAGTACCTGCTGGAGATCGAGAAACTGATCAAGACGGAGATCCAGAAGGAGCGCGTAAGCTCACCGGGACCGGGTGCGAAAACGCACCGTGCCCAGCGCGGCGAAGCATCCGAACACAGGCGCGAATATCACGCTTCCGCACCGAAGAAGCCCAGCCATGATCCCTGGTTCGACAAGCCTTACGAACCGAGCGTCAGCGCTGCACCGCCGGCAAAGAAAGCGGTCGAGCCGCCGGCAGGCAAACCCAAGGCGCAGATCCCCGCGTTATTCGTGCGCAGGTCGGGCTGATCCGCGCCCCAGTTCGCATGGCGAACCGGACCGGCGCGCTGCTTGTGGTTGGCAGGCGGTGGAAGCTGTTTACCAGTGACGCACGACTTCGGACACCAGGGTGACCGTGACGGCTGCGATGCAGACCAGCATGATCCTCAGGTAGCCGTTCAAGGTTTTCAGTTGGGCCTGGATTGCTTTCAGGTCTTCTTTGACAGTTTCGTCCATGCGCATTCTCGATCGGGTTGATGAATCTGTGTCGCGGGATTGAATCCCGGCGGGGATTCTCGCACGCTGTCGCGCATTGTTTCAATGCCCGCACACCCGTTCCCATGTATTGATTCGTTTCGTTGCGAGCGCTGTCTCCTGTAGGCGACACGGCATTTCCATTAGCGATCACCTGCTTATCGCATCGAGTCGGATATGTTCATGTTTTGTGTCGCCATCAGGCGACATGTGGTTGCGGAATAAGGCCGACATTTCCCGTTCGACATGAACCAAATATTCTATAAATCAGGGCCGTGAACATTTCGTCTGGGCGCGGCACGATAGTTGCTCACCTTGGTGGCATGACAATTACTGCATGACACCATAGATGAAACCTTGCGATATTCCGGATGCGATCAGGTCGACAAGAACGACTCCACCCCTCTGTCGTGGCAGCATGGTGCCGCGACCATGGACAGGATTCTGGCGCGGCTTGTGGCTTGCGTTGTTTGGCGCGAGCAATGTACAGCCGGATGTGCAAACGCCGGGCTGGAAAGCTGCCGCTTCCAGGCGGCGGGCGGCGCTGGTGGCCATCGTGCTCGCCAGCACGGTCATCGCGGCAAGCCTGCTCTTTCATACCCAGGCCGCGAATGGCATGCATCCGGTCCTGCACTTCATCCAGCTTGCCATCTTCGTCGTGCTCTTTGGCTGGGTGACTGCAGGCTTCGTTACCGCCATGATGGGTTTCTGGGTGCAATCGCATCCTGACCCGCATGCGCTGCCATTTGTTGCGCTCGATCCGCGCACCCTGGATCGAGATGCGCGCACCGCCGTCATCATGCCGATATGCAATGAGCCGGTTGCGGCCGTGTTTGCTGGATTGCGCGCCACCTGCGAATCCCTGGCCGCCAGCGGGGCAGCTGCGCTGTTCGATGTCTATGTGCTTTCCGACACCTGCGATCCTGATCTGCGTGCGCAAGAATTGGCCGCCTGGTCGGAGTTACAGGCACAACTGGGCGACCGCAGCCGGATCTATTATCGGCTGCGCCAGCGCCGTACCCGCCGCAAGGCCGGCAATGTAGCGGATTTCTGCCGTCGCTGGGGACGCAACTATCGGTACATGGTGGTGCTCGATGCCGACAGCGTGATGAGCGGGGAATCGATCGCCACCCTGGTGGGCATGATGGAGGCGAATCCGCAGGCCGGCATCATCCAGACTGCTCCGCGCGTTTGCGGGGTGCAGACGCTGCATGCCCGTGCGCAGCAATTTGCCGGTCGGGTGGCCGGACGCCTGTTCACCGCCGGCATGCAGTTCTGGCAGCTGGGCGAATCACATTACTGGGGACATAACGCCATCATCCGCGTCGAGCCGTTCATGCAGCATTGCGCGCTCGATTTGCTGCCGGGGCGCGGCGGCCTGTCGGGCGAGATTCTGTCGCACGATTTTGTGGAAGCGGCCCTGATGCGGCGCGCCGGCTACCATACCTGGCTGACGACCGACCTGGAGGGCAGCTACGAGCAACAGCCTTCCAACCTGATGGAAGAACTGCAACGCGACCGTCGCTGGTGCCAGGGCAACCTGATGAACTTCCGCCTGATCACCGAACCAGGTTTCCAGGCGGTGCACCGTGCCATGCTGTTCACGGGCGCCATGTCCTATGTGTCGGCACCGTTGTGGCTCTGTTTCCTGCTGACCAGCCTGGGCCTGCATCTGCTGGAGCAGCATGCCCCCGCATTGATGTTCCCGTGGCTGGGTCTTTCGTCCACGCTGGGGCTGCTGTGGACGCTGACGCTGACGATGCTGTTCCTGCCCAGGGTCTTGGCTGTGGTGGCGATCATGAAGCATGGTGAACAGGCGGCATACGGCGGCAGTGCGGCACTGATCAAGAGCGCTCTGTTCGAAGCCGGGCTGTCGGCATTGCAGGCGCCGATCCGCATGGTGGCCCATACCCTGTTCGTCATCGGTGCGCTGACCGGCCTGAATCTGGAGTGGAAATCTCCCAGCCGCGAGGCTCAATCGGTCCAGTGGCGCGACGCATTGCGCCGCTTCATGCCGGTCATGGCCATCGTTGCTGCGGCATTGCTGGCGATCTTCCTGTTCCAGCGCAATGCCGTGTGGTGGCTGTTGCCGGTGGGGCTGCCGTTGTTGCTGGCCGTCCCGATCACCGTGTTTACGAGCGAATCCAGGTGGGGGCTCTCGCTGCGCCGCAACCACTGGCTGCTCACCCCCGAGGAGCGCAGTACTCCCTACGTGCTGGTGCGCGCCTGGGCATAAGCTAGAATGCCGGTTCTCATACCGGCATTTCCGAACGAGCAGCGAGACTCCCATGTCGTCAGAATTCGACCGCAGAAAATTTCTGGGCCTGCTGGCCAGCGCCGCAGCTTCCACCGCATTACCCTGGTCCAATGTCATGGCCGCCGAATCTGGCCTGGCGCTGGGCTCCGCCGCGGCATTCTCCTGGGCGGGGCTGGTCGAACAAGCGCGGCGCCAGTCGAAGCAGCCGTATCAGCCCGATCCCCAGCCGGATCGCGATATCCTGGAACAGATCGATTGGGAGGCGCACGGCAAGATCCACTTCAAGCCGGATGATGCGCTCTTCGCCGGCGGTCCCGGACAGTATCCCGTGCAATTTTTCCATCCGGGGCGATTTTTCCAGGACTCGGTCAGGATGTACCGGCTTGACCGTGCCTTGAGCGATAAACAGCCCCACACCCTGGCGCGCGAGATCCTGTTCGACAAGCGCCACTTCGACATGCCGGCGGACAGTCCTGCCCAACGCCTCGGGGCGCAGACGCATTTCGCCGGTTTCCGCATCCAGGAAAGCCGGCTCGGCGATCAGTCGCGCCTCGACTGGCAGCACAACGACTGGGCCGCGTTCCTGGGCGCCTCCTATTTCCGTGCCATCGGCGACGAATACCAATACGGCCTGTCGGCACGCGGCATTGCCATCGATACGGTGGAGTTCGGCAAGACGGAGGAATTTCCGGTATTCACCCGCTTCTATTTTGAATCCGCCGGCGACATATCCAATTCGGTGGTCGTCTATGCATTGCTCGACGGCCCGAGCATCACCGGCGCCTACCGCTTCGTCCTGACCCGGGAAAAGGGCGTGGTGATGGACGTCGAAGCCAACCTGTTCCTGCGGCGCGACGTTGCGCGTTTCGGCATCGCGCCGCTCACTTCGATGTACTGGTTCTCCGGAAGAGACAAGGCGAAGCAGACAGACTGGCGGCCGGAAGTGCACGATTCCGACGGCCTCGCACTGTGGACCGGCGCCAACGAACATATCTGGCGCCCGCTCAACGCACCCGACGGTATCACCGTATCGGCCTTTGCCGACAACAATCCCCGCGGATTCGGCCTGATGCAGCGCGAACGCGATTTCGGCGAATACCTGGATGCCGTTCATTACGAGCGCCGCCCCGGTTTGTGGGTCGAGCCGCTCGAAGGCTGGGGTGAAGGTTCGGTGCAACTGGTCGAACAGCCCACCGACGAGGAACTCTACGACAACATCGGCGCGATGTGGGTCCCGCGCGAAAAAGCGACGGCAGGCTCCAGTTACCGTTTGCGCTATCGCCTGCACTGGACGGCGCAAGAGCCGTTCAAGACCTCCCTCGCGCGTTGCGTGGCGACCCGTATCGGACGAGGCGGCGAGCCGGCCAAGCGTCCGCCCGGGGTGCATAAATTCGTGGTCGAATTCAAGGGCGGAGCGCTCGACCAGCTTGCCGCGGGCGTCACTCCCGAAGTAGTTGTGTCGGCCACGCGCGGCACGCTGAGCCGGATCAGGGCCGAGGCGGTGCCCGACGGCATCCCGGGGCATTGGCACACATTCTTTGACCTGGGAGAACTGGGTACGTCAAAAGAGCCGGTCGAGATACGTCTTTTCCTGCGCAGCGGAGAGCAGACGATCACCGAAACGTGGCTATATCAGTTTCAGCCCGCCTGAACTCCGGCACCGCTCAGGTTCGATTCAATGACGCAGTCTTGAGAAATGCCGGTCGGCTATGGCTTTCTGTTCCGGGGTCAGCGCCGCGTAAAGCTGCTTGAGCGCCTCATCCATCTTTTCGAAGTTGGCCAGACGTTCCTTCATCAATTCGATATGGCGGTCGAAACGCTCAGGCGCGGTCTGCGGCTGCTCATGCGTTGCCTCGTTCATCCGGTCGCGGATGTCCTTGACGCTGCTTCTGGTCTTCTCGACATAAATGCCCCAGGTCGGTTCCTGGTTGCTTGTGATCTTCAGTTCCTTCTTGAATGCGGCAAGATGCTTCTCCGAATTGGCAACCGGGTCGGCATGCTGGCGTGCCTTGCAGCCGGATTCGGTGTTCGACGCGGGTTCCTCTGCACATGCCGTTGTGGTCAGGCTTGCCATAAACAGAGACGACATCAGCATTGTCACAAGTTGCATTCTCTTCATGAATCACTCCTTCAGAATTTATAAAATGCCGGCCCATACGCCGGACCGATACTGCAGACCGTTGCCCGATTCAATCGTCATCTCCCATCCCGCCAAAGCCGCCGTCGCCGAAACCTCCAAAACCGCCGTCATCCATTCCGCCGAAGCCGTCATCATCCATCCCGCCGAACCCCATGCCCGGAAAACCCATGGGGCCGAAGCCCGGCTCGAATCCGGGGTAAGCGGATTGGTAATTGGCGTACCCGCCTTCCATGGGCATGCCTCCGCAACCAGACAGCGCCAACGCCAGCGCGCCCATCAATATCAATTTATTCATTTGGCACCTCGCAGTCAGAAAGAGAATCGACTTACCCGGATGTTGCGATACGGATGGGCAATATAAACATTGCCATCGCAATGCATGATTAATAAAAATTCATTTTCCTGAGCGACCGTTATGAGCGGGCAAGTACATTGGTACTGTTGCTGGAAAAATAAAAGGGAGCTAAAAAGCTCCCTTGGGTCAGAACGTTTTGATGAATATGGCCTGGCAGAATTTTCAGGAAATAGCGCTTAATCGGGAAATTCCGATTTTCGGCCTTATGTGAAGATTCTCAGTTCTAGCCGCACGCCCCGATCGCCCCGCAGCTCGTACAAAACTCGCAGCCGTCCTTCTTGATCAGCGTGGCGTTGCCGCATTCCTTGCACTGTTTGCCGACGATGGGCTTGAGCGCCGAGGTGGGCTTGACCTGTCCCTCCGGTATTTCCAGCACGCCCATTTGCTGCACGGGGTAGCCGTGTTCGTCGAGGATGCCGAGCATGGCATAGCGGTGGATGATGAGTTTGGCGACGTAAGAGACCGTCGACGGGTAGCTTTCCATCTTGTTGCCGCCCGGCACGCGCGCCATGAAGTCGCCCAGCGGTTCGCCGAAGTTCAGCAGCTTGCGCAGCTTCATGCCGATCCAGGCCGGATCGATCACGCGCATGTCCAGGCTGAGCACCTTGCACAAGCCGTCGAGCGAGCGCGGATACACGCCGGACAGCCACATCGAGTAGGGGCGGCGCTGGCCATCTGGCAGCACCAGTTCCTTCAGTCCCAGCACGAAGTCGTCGCCGGTGCCGGCGTTGGAGATGTCCACCGTCCAGCTCATGGTGCCGTCGGTGCCGGTCTTCGGTTCCTTCCTGGCGAACAATGCATCCATCATCGGCGTGGTCACGCCTTCGGTCACCTCCAGCGCGCCGAGCTGTTCGATGCGGTATTTCAGGAGATGGGCGAAGGCGGCAACCAGGCTGGGCATGCGCTTCACTTCGCCATCCGGCGGCATCGGCATGTCGAAGGCATCGTCGCCGGCGGTCTTCATCAGCATCTCCAGCTTCATGCGCACCCACACCGGGTCGCGCGTGCGCATATCCATCGACAGCGACTTCGCCAGCGCGCCGAGTCCGCGCGGCTGCTCCGCGCCGTTCACCCACACCTCGAACGGATGGTTGTGGCCGTTGGTGGTGTGCGACACGAATGTCACGAAGCTGCCGAGCGGATGCTTCACCACTTGCGACACCCAGCCCTCGCTGCCGGCGGTGAGCTTGGGACGGCCCGGCCAGCGCAACGAGGCCAGCGCCGGATTGGGCGTGGCTTCCAGCACGATGCGGCGGTCCTGGTCGAACACGAAATCCTGCGGTTGTTCTTCTGCCTTCTTCTCAGGTGTGACCGACAGCACCGAGCCCAGCACGCTGTTCGGGCGATAGGTCGCCAGGCCTTTCAAGCCGGCCTTCCAGGCTTCGGTATAAAGGTCCTTGAAATCCTCGTACGGATAATCGGCGGGAACGTTGACGGTCTTGCTGATCGAGGTGTCGATGAACGGTGCGACGGCGGCCACCATCTTCATGTGGTCGATGGCAGAGATCTCCAGCGCCGTGACGAAGGGGGGCGGCAGTTTGTCTACGTCACCGCCCTGCTGTTTGTATAAGCGCCAGGCATGGTCTTCAACCTGGTAGTCCTTGTTGCTGCCGTCGGGCATACGCTTCTTGCGGGTGTAGAACCACGAAAAGGGCGGTTCGATGCCGTTGGAGGCGTTGTCGGCGAAGGCCAGCGAAATGGTGCCGGTGGGAGCGATGGAGAGCAGATGGCTGTTGCGGATGCCGTGCTTGCGGATCTTGCTCTTGATCTCCTCCGGCAGGCGCGAGGCGAAGCGCGGTGCGGCGAGATACTTTTCCGCATCCAGCAGCGGGAACTTGCCGCGCTCGACGGCCAGATCGACCGAGGCGAGATACGCCTCATCGCGCATGACGCGCGTGATGTCGGCGGCGAAGGCGCGCGCCTCGTCGGTGTCGTAGCGCAGGCCCAGCATCACCAGCGCATCGCCGAGCCCGGTGAAGCCCAGGCCGACGCGGCGCTTGTTCTGCGCTTCCAGTTGCTGTTCCGGCAGCGGCCATGCGGTCACGTCCAGCACGTTATCCAGCATGCGCACTGCCACGCGCACCAGTTGCCTGAAAGGCTCATGGTCGAAACTGGCGTGTTTCGAGAACGGGTTCTTCACCATGCGCGTCAGGTCGATGGAGCCGAGGCAGCAGCAGCCGTAGGGGGGCAGCGGTTGCTCGGCGCAAGGATTGGTCGCCTCGATCAGTTCGCAATACGACAGGTTATTGTCGCGGTTCATCAGGTCGATGAACAGCACGCCGGGTTCGGCGTGGTCGTAGGTGCTGGCGATGATCTGCTTCCACAGGTTGGTGGCCCGCACTTTGCGGTACACCCATTTGCCGTCCGCGCGCTTTGTTGCGCCAGCTTCCTTGAGTGCCGCAGAGGGTTCGGCAGCGTGCACCAGCTCGAACTCCTGGTCTTTCTCCACGGCCTGCATCAGCGTGTCGGTCACGCCGACCGAGATGTTGAAGTTGCGCAGGTCGCCCTGGTCCTTGGCGCTGATGAATTTCTCGATGTCCGGGTGGTCGCAGCGCAGCACGCCCATCTGTGCGCCGCGCCGCGCGCCGGCCGACTCCACCGTCTCGCAGGAGCGGTCGAACACGCGCATGTAGGAGATGGGGCCGCTGGCGCGCGAGTTGGTGCCTTTCACATGCGCGCCTTCCGGGCGGATGGAAGAGAAGTCGTAACCGACGCCACCGCCGCGGCGCATCGTTTCGGCGGCCTGTTGCAGGGCATCGTAGATGCCGGGCTTGCCGTCGGTGGTGCCGGAGATGGCATCGCCCACCGGCTGCACGAAGCAGTTGATCAGCGTTGCCTGGATCTTCAGGCCGGCTGCGGAATTGATGCGGCCGGCCGGTACGAAGCCGTTCTCCTGTGCGTCAAAGAAGGCTTGTTCCCATTTGGCGCGCTGATCCGGCTTTTCGGCTTGTGCCAGTCCGCGGGCTACCCGGCGACGCACGTCCTGTACGGATTTCTCGTCTGCCTCGGCGTATTTTTCCAACAGGACTTCAGTGCTGATCTCTTGCGTCATTGCGATGGTTCCTTTGTTGGCAGATCCATCTGCCGGATTCCTGGTTGGTGCACCTTCGGGTCCGGCCTGGGGTACTTGAGTCCTGGAGCGGGTTTTTCGGTGTCGATCGGAAGGGGTATTGGAGGTGGTGCCGGATTCGGAATCGTTGCGGACGGACATTGCGGGCAAAACACTTTCGGTATCGAACATTTTGCTACCCCCTTGATTGTACTGGCTACTTCATCAAGATAAGCAAAAACCACTATATCTAGTAGTCAGTCGTTGAATTCTGACTAATTGTAGGGGGTTGGAATTAATTTTCAAGCGAAATATTGGATATCTGGTCCGGCCATGCTGCGGCATGGAAGAAGCGGCCCGGTTTGGCGGTCGCCGCGACTAATTCGAACAGCTCAGGCGCAACTTGTCGTTCTTGCCGGCCAGGCTGGACAGCGCGGCGGAATACACTGCATTGCCGTTGCCGCATTTCCATTCGGCGGCGAAATCCTTGCTGCAATTCGGTGCCGGATCTTCCAGCGCAGCCGTATCGATGACAAAGTCGCAACTGCCGCGTCCGTCGCATGCCTTGGCCACTTGCGCGGTGACATTGCCCGGTTTGACATTGCAGTTGCGGCCATAGCTGCCCGAGACTACCTTGATGGCGACGGTTTCCGCATTGGCGGGCGTACTGGCAGGGGCGACGGCAGCAACGTTCTGCAGGGGCAGGGAGGCCACCATATTTTGCGGCACCCTGGTATACACATCATGCGTCTCGCTCGATTGCATGACGATGCCGATGGCGATCAGCACGCCACCCAGGATGGCAGCGCCGATACGGCCGAAATTGCCGGGTTCGATCTTGCCCTCGATCCTGCCCAGCACGGCGACCATCAGGAAGATGAATCCCCCGAGCACGAACATGCGCGCGATGGGTACGTCCACCAGCCTCAGGATGACATCTTGCATGGCTATCCTTTCTGTCGAGATGCGTTAGAAAAGCGCTTGCACTGTAGCATACCGTGATGATGCCGCGGGACGCCCCGGGCAAACCGGTCAGTTGTCCAGCAACTGCACCAGGCCGTCCAGCCCGACGAAATTCAGGGCATAACTGGCCTGTTCCCGCACCACCGGCTTGGCGTGGTAGGCGATGCTGACGCCGGCCTGCGCCATCATCTTCAGGTCGTTCGCGCCGTCCCCCATCGCGATCACCTGCTCGCGCTTCAGTCCCAGCTCTTCGCGCGTGTGGTTGAGCCAGTCGGCTTTGCCCTGCGCATCGAGGATCTTGCCCAGCACCTTGCCGGTGAGCTTGCCGCCGAAGATCTCCAGCGTGTTGGCGTGTGCGAAATCGAGACCGAGGCGTGCCTTCAGGCGGTCGGTGAAGAAAGTGAAGCCGCCGGAAACCAGCAACGTCCTGATGCCGTGCTTCTGCAGCGCTGCCAGCATCGTCTCCGCACCGGGATTCAACTGCAGGCGTTCGTCGTACACTCGGTTCAGCGCCTGCTCGTCCAATCCTTCCAGCAGCGCCACGCGGCGTTTCAGGCTCTCGGCGAAATCGATTTCGCCACGCATCGCCGATTCGGTGATGGCCGCCACCTGCGGCTTCAGCCCCTGCATGTCGGCGATTTCGTCGATGCACTCGATGCTGATCAGCGTCGAATCCATGTCCATCACCAGCAGGCCGAAATGGGCAAGCTGCTGCTCGCCGTCCACATAGCCGAAATCGAGCTGATGCTCATGGCAGAACCCTGCCACGGCATCGTGCGGCCTGGCGGCGCGCAAACGATAGGCATGGGGCGAGATCTGCTCGGCGCGCACAGCCTGCGACAGGCTGGCAAGGCGGTCGAGATGGGCGGCGGGGATGTCGTGTACTGCCTGGATGATGAGGTTCATGCGTTCACTTCAATTCGTTGAAAAAATTTCTGATGGCGAGTACCCGCTGCTGCAGGTCGCCGTATTTTAACTCGATGCGCAGCTTGTCCTGTCCCGCCATCTTGATGTGCCGCTTGCTCTGGATCATGGTGATGATCTTCATCGGATCGATCGGCGGGTTGGGCACGAACTGGATGACGATGGCCTCGGAGGAGGCATCCACCTTGCTGATGCCGAGCGGCTTCGCCAGGATGCGCAGGCGATGGCTGTCGAGCAGGGTCTGCGCGGGGGCGGGCAGCAGGCCGAAGCGGTCGATGAGTTCCTGCTGCATGTCGTCGAGGTCTTGCTGGGTGTCGCAGTTCGCCAGCCGTTTGTAGATGACCAGGCGCTGGTGGATGTCGCCGCAGTAGTCGTTCGGCAGCAGCGCCGGCGTGTGCAGGTTGATCTCGGTGGTGACGCCCAGCGGGTGCGCCATGTCCGGCTCGTGACCCGCCTTGAGCGACTTGATCGCGGCGTTGAGCATGTCGTTGTAGAGACTGAAACCGATTTCCTGCATCTCGCCGCTTTGCGATTCGCCCAGCACTTCGCCCGCGCCGCGGATCTCGAGGTCGTGCATGGCGAGGAAGAAACCGCTGCCCAGCTGCTCCATCGCCTGGATCGCTTCCAGCCGTTTTTTTGCCTGTGCGGTGAGGCCGTCCATGCTGTCTACCAGCAGGTAGGCATAAGCCTGATGGTGCGAACGGCCGACGCGTCCGCGCAGCTGGTGCAATTGAGCCAGGCCGAAGCGGTCGGCGCGGTTCATGATGATGGTGTTGGCGGTGGGCACGTCGATGCCGGTCTCGATGATGGTCGAGCACAGCAGCAGGTTGAAGCGCTGGTGGTGGAAGTCGCGCATCACCGCTTCCAGTTCGCGTTCGTTCATCTGGCCGTGCGCCATGCGGATGCGTGCTTCCGGCAGCAGCGTCTCCAGCTTCTCCAGCATGTTGGGCATGGTGTCGACTTCGTTGTGCAGGAAGTACACCTGGCCGCCGCGCTTGAGTTCGCGCAGCACCGCTTCGCGGATCACGCCCTGGCTGAAGTTGCTGACGAAGGTCTTGATCGACAGGCGGCGTTGCGGCGCGGTGGCGATCACCGAGAAGTCGCGCAGGCCTTCCAGCGACATCGCCAGCGTGCGCGGGATCGGCGTGGCGGTGAGCGTCAGCACGTCCACCTCGGCGCGCAGCGCCTTCAGGCGTTCCTTCTGCTGCACGCCGAAGCGATGCTCCTCGTCGAGGATCACCAGACCGAGGTTGTGGAATTTCACGTCCTTCTGGATCAGCTTGTGCGTGCCGATGATGATGTCGATCTTGCCTTCGGCCAGGCCTTGCAGGGCCTGCGTCGTTTCCTTGCTGGAGCGGAAGCGCGACAGTTCGGCGATCTTGATCGGCCAGTCGGCGAAGCGGTTGGAGAAATTCTGGAAATGCTGCTCGGCCAGCAGCGTGGTGGGTACCAGCACGGCGACCTGTTTCCCTTCGCTGGCCGCGACGAAGGCCGCACGCAGCGCGACCTCGGTCTTGCCGAAACCGACATCGCCGCAGATCAGCCGGTCCATCGGCTTGCCCGATTGCAGGTCGAGCAGCACCGCCTCGATGGCGGCAGCCTGGTCGGCGGTCTCCTCGAAGCCGAAGCCGGCGGCGAACGCTTCGTAGTCGTGATAGGTGAACTTGAACGCGTGGCCCTTGCGCGTGGCACGCTGGGCATAGAGGTTCAGCAGTTCGGCGGCAGTGTCGCGCACCTGCTGCATGGCGCGGCGCTTGGCCTTGTCCCAGGCACCGCTGCCCAGCTTGTGCAGCGGTGCGGCCTCGGGCGCCCCCCCGCTGTAGCGGCTGATCACATGCAGCTGCGATACCGGCACATACAGCTTGTCCTCGCCGGCATATTCCAGCAGCAGGAATTCGTTCTCGCCCTCGCCGAGGTCGAGGTTCACCAGGCCCTGGTAGCGCGCGATGCCGTGCTGCTCGTGCACCACCGGGTCGCCCGGTTTGAGCTCGGACAGGTCGCGCAGCATGCCCTCGACGTTGCTTTTCTTCGTGGCGCGGGCGGCACGATTTCTGGGTTGCGCGGCATACAGCTCGGTTTCGGTAACGATGGCGATGTTGTCATCGGGCAGCGCGAAACCGAATTGCACCGGACCGACACCGAGCATGAATTTGTCCTGTCCGGCGAGGAACGAGGCGTAGTCCTCGCACACCGACGGGATGAGGCCGTATTCCCTCAGGTAGCCGGACATGATCTCGCGGCGGCCGAGGCTGTCGGCGAGCAGCAGCACGCGGCCTTGGTAGCCGCGCAGGAAGTCTTCGAACTTCTGCGTGGGGACTTCGGCACGGCGGTCCACGGCGATGGGGGGGATGGCGGCGGTGGGGCAGGCTGTCAGTGTCGCACCAGCCTCATTGGTGACGATGTCCAGCCGTGCAAACTCCTTCACCCGGATGAAGAACTGCTCCGCATCGAGGAACAATTCCTTGGTCTCCAGCAACGGGCGCTGCGGATCGCCGCGCAGCAGGTTGTAGCGCGAGGCGGCATCCTTGCCGAAGGTGGCGATGGCTTCGTCCACGTCGTGGTGCAGGCACAGCGTGGCGTTCTTCGGCAGGTAATCGAACAGCGTGGCGGTCTTGTGGAAAAACAGCGGCAGGTAATATTCGATGCCCGCGGGGGCGATGCCCTTGCTGACATCCTTGTAGATGCGCGACTTGGACGGGTCGCCCTCGAAACGGTCGCGGAAATTCTGGCGGAAGGTGGCCTGGCCTTTTTCGTCCATCGGGAATTCGCGCGCGGGCAGCAGGCGGATTTCCGGCACCGGATACAGGGTGCGCTGGGTGTCGACGTCGAAGGTGGCGATGGTTTCGATCTCGTCGCCGAACAGGTCGATGCGGTAAGGCAGCACGCTGCCCATGGCGAACAGGTCGATGATGCCGCCGCGCACGCAGTACTCGCCGGGGGTGAGCACCTGCTGCACGTGGTTGTAGCCGGCGAAGGTGAGCTGCTCGCGCAATTGCGCCAGGTTCAGCTTCTCGCCGCGCTTGAGGAAGAAGGTGTAGGCGGCCAGGTGTTCGACCGGCGGCAGCGGATACAGCGCGGTGGTGATCGGTACGATGACGACATCGCTGGCATTGCTGCGGATATGGTGCAATGTGGCGAGCCGTTCGGAGACCAGATCCTGGTGCGGCGAGAAGTGGTCGTATGGCAGCGTTTCCCAGTCCGGCAGCAGATGCACGCGCAGCCCGGGACCGAAGAACGGGATTTCTTCCACCAGCCGCTGCGCTTCCAATGCGTTGGCGGCGATGATGACGAGCGGCGTTTTGCCCGGCGGCGCCAGCTGCGCAGCGTATTGCGCCAAAGCCAAGGCATCGGACGAACCTTGCAGGTTCGAATAGCGCGGGCGGGAATGGGTGGAGTCGAACAGCATGGGAACGGCCTGAAACAAAGGCGCGCATTATACCCTCGACAATGCGATGCGATGCGATGCGACGACGATGCGCTTGTCATGGGCGGGACGCGTGTATCATCCTCCGGCAGGGATGATGACAAACAGCCCACCTAACGATGCGAAACGCCGAACAACTCAGGAACGTCTTACTGCGCCGCAATACCCATTTCCTTGTGGCGGTATGGAGCGTGATCGTCTTCGTTTCGCTGGGCTGGACACTGTATTTCCAGAATCGTGGAATTGAAGCAGAGCTGCATGCCGAAGCACAAGCCATCCATACCATGGATCTGGAATACCGCAACTGGGTCATACACAACGGCGGGGTGTACGTTCCGGTCGGGGGTAATGTCATCCCCAGTCCCTGGCTGAGCCATGTGCCGGAGCGAGACATCACCACGCCGTCCGGCAAGCATCTCACTTTGCTGAATTCTTCTTATGTCGTAAGGCTGGTGCATGAGGGCATGGCCGCCAGCAGCGAATTGCGCGGGCATATCGCCAGCCTGCGGCCGATCAATCCGGCCAATGCGGCGGATGCGTGGGAGCGCCAGGCGCTGGAAAGCTTCGCCCAAGGCGGCAAGGAACTGGCATCGGTCGAACTGATGGCGGACGGCAAGACTTATTACCGCTTCATGAAGCCGATGGTCACGGAACGGGATTGCCTGAAGTGCCATGCCAAATATGGCGACAAGCTGGGGGGTATACACGGCGGGGTGAGCATCTCGATACCGGTCGATGAAGAGCTGCGCGACGAGCAAAACGAACGCAATGCGCTGATCGGCGGGCATGGCCTGATCTGGGGGCTGGGCCTGTTTGGCTTGTTCCTGCGCGGCAAACAGCAGCGGCGAGCGATGCGGCAGGTCGAGCAAAGCGAAGCGCAGGTCACCCTGCTGGCGAATTCCATCGCGCATTCCATATACGGGCAGGATGTTGATGGCAACTGTACCTTTGCCAACGCGGCCTGTGTGCAAGCTCTCGGTTACGCGGATGCTTCCGAACTGCTGGGCAAGAATATGCATGCACTGGTACACCATACCCGCCCGGATGGCTCCCTTTATCCTTATGCGGAGTGCCCGACTTTCTTGTCCATCCGGGATGGAAGGTCGTTCTATGTCGAAGACGAGTTCCTGTGGCGCAAGGATGGCAGCCGCTTCCCGGCTGCCTACTGGTCCTATCCGGTGATGGTCGAGGGGCATGCGCAGGGCGCAGTGGTGACCTTTCTCGACATCACCGAACAATTGCGCGTCAAGAATGAATTGAAGCAATCGCAGGCCTTGCTGGCGGCTATCGTCGAGAACATCCCGGCCATGATCTTCCTCAAGAGCGCCAGGGATCTGCGTTTTGAGCTGTTCAACCGCGCCGGTGAAGAATTGCTGGGATATTCCCGAGCCGACCTGTTGGGCAAGAACGATCACAATTTCTTCCCCGAAGAGCAGGCTGATTTCTTTGCCCAGAAAGATATTGCGGTATTGGAAAGCCGTCGCTTGCTGGAGATACCGGAGGAACCGATCAAGACGGCCGACGGCAGCGAGAAATGGCTGCATACGTTCAAGATCGGCCTGTATGACGAAAAAGGCGAGCCGACTCACCTGCTTGGCATTTCCGTGGACATCACTGCGCACAAGCATGCTCAAGATGATCTGCGCGAGAGCGAAGCCAGGCTGGCGGAAGCACAGCGCATGGCCCATCTGGGGCATTGGCAGCTCGACCAGAAAACCAGCGCATTGAAATGGTCGGACGAGATCTATCGCATCTTCGAGATCGACCCGAAGCAGTTCGGCGCCACTTACGATGCATTCCTCGCAGCGATTCATCCGGATGACCGAGATACGGTGAACAGGGCCTATACCGACTCGCTGAAGAACCGCTCTCCATATCAGATCGAGCACCGGCTGCTGATGAAGGACGGTCGTATCAAGTATGTGCTGGAAAAGTGCGAATCGAGCTTCGATGACGAGGGCAAGCCGCTGCGCTCACTGGGAACGGTGCAGGACGTGACTGTGACCAAGTTCGCCGAGATCGCCTTGCGCGAACAGCACCATTTGCTGGAACAGGCACTGGAAGGCACGATCCACACGGTTTCGATGGCAGTCGAACTGCGCGACCCATATACGGCAGGTCACCAGCGGCGGGTGGCTGAACTGGCAGTCGCCATTGCGCAGGTGATGGGGCTGGATGAGGAGCGTATCAAGGGTATCCGCATGGGGGCGACGATCCACGATATCGGCAAGATCGCCGTTCCGGCAGAAATACTCAGCAAGCCGAGCCGGCTGATGTCGACCGAATTGCAGCTTGTGCGAGGGCACGCCGAGATGGGGTTCGATATCCTCAAGGACGTCCATTTCCCGTGGCCGGTAACCGATATCGTTCACCAGCATCATGAACGCATGGATGGTTCCGGTTACCCGCAGGGGCTCAAGGGCGAGGAGATTTGCCTGGAGGCAAGGATCGTTGCGGTCGCCGATGTGGTCGAGTCGATGGCGTCCCATCGGCCATACCGCGCTGCTTTGGGCATACCGGCTGCAGTGGAGGAGATCGTTGCCAAGCGCGGGGTAAGCTACGATGCGCAGGTGGTCGACGCCTGCCGGCAGGTGCTGGATAACGGGTTCAAGTTCACCTGATCGATCAATCCGCGTTCGGAATGCGGGAGTTTGGTAAACTCTGCCCATGTCCGAATTCTATGCTTTAGTTCCCGCCGCCGGCTTCGGCGCACGCATGGGTAACGAGTTGCCCAAGCAATATCTCGATCTGGCCGGTCGGCCCATGATCTGGCACGCGCTTTCCACCTTGTGCGCCAATCCCAATATCCGGACCGTGTTCGTGGTGCTGGCGCCGGACGACGGATATTTTGCGCGCTATGACTGGTCGCATTGTGCCGGCAAGCTGGCGCCGCTGTACTGCGGCGGCAAGACGCGCGCCGAGAGCGTGGAGAACGGCCTGCTGGCTTCCGAGCTGGATGCGGACGACTGGGTGCTGGTGCACGACGCGGCAAGGCCCTGCCTGAGCGCACACCTGCTGGCCCGGATGATTGCCGAGCTGCGCGACGATCCGGTCGGCGGCATCCTTGCGGTGCCGGTAGCCGATACTTTGAAGCGCGCCGACGCGCAGCAGCGCATCGCCCACACCGAGCCGCGCGAAGGACTGTGGCAGGCGCAGACCCCGCAGATGTTCCGCGCCGGATTGCTGGCGCAGGCATTGGCCCGCAGCAACAACGTCACCGACGACGCATCGGCCATCGAGGCGCTGGGGCTGCAGCCGAAACTGGTGGCGAGCGATACCAGCAATTTCAAGGTGACCTATCCGCAGGACATCGTGCTGGCGGAATTGTTGTTGAGGCAGGAAAACAACTAGCTGCCGGGGAGGCAGGGAGCGCGGAGAAAGCCGGTCATACCTCTCCGTGATCCCCGTCTTGATCATGGATATCGATTGAGAGGTTATATGCGTATCGGACAAGGTTTCGACGTCCACCAGCTGGTGCAAGGCCGCAAGCTGATCATCGGGGGGGTGGATATCCCCTTCAGCAAGGGCCTGCTCGGCCATTCCGATGCCGACGTGCTGCTGCATGCGATCTGCGACGCGCTGCTCGGCGCCGCGGCGCTGGGAGATATCGGCAAGCATTTCGCCGACACCGATGCAAAATACAAAGATATCGACAGCCGCATCCTGCTGCGCGACGTGGCGAAGAAGATCGAGGCGCTCGGCTATCGCATCGCCAACGTTGATGCCACCATCGTCGCGCAGGCGCCGAAGATGGCGCCGCACATTCCGCTGATGGTCACCAACATCGCCGCCGACCTGGGGATCGCCCATAACGCCGTGAACGTGAAGGCGACCACCACCGAGCAGCTCGGCTACACCGGCCGCGGCGAAGGCATCGCGGCACAGGCGGTGACATTGCTGTTGAGCAGATGAACATCCTGGCGATTGAAACCTCCACCGAATACTGTTCGGTCGCGTTGTGGCAGGACGGGATGGTGCGCGAGCGCTGCGAGCAGGTCGGGCAGAAGCACTCCGAAATCCTGATGGCAATGCTGGATGCGTTGTTGCAGGACGCCGGCGTCGGGATCAGGCAGGTCGACGGCATTGCCTTCGGCAAGGGGCCGGGCTCCTTCACCGGCGTGCGCATTGCCTGCGGCGTGGCTCAAGGTCTGGCGCTCGGTGCCGATGTCAAGGTCGTCGGCGTGAATACGCTGGAAGCGCTGGCGCAGGCGAGCGGCCATGGCAAGGTTGTCGCGGCGCTGGATGCCCGCATGGGCGAGCTGTATCTTGCGGCATACGAGCAGCGGGACGGGGCATGGGCGACGGTGATTGCGCCTTGCCTGTGCAACGCAGGGACGGCACCGGACATCGCCGGGGAGGGCTGGTTTGGCGCGGGCAGCGGATTTGCGGTGAACGAGGCGGCGCTCCCGCTCCATTACGGCAAGCAATTGTCTGCAGTGGATGCGCAGGCGGTGCCGATGGCCGGTGCCATCGCGCAGCTGGCCGCTGTCGAATTTGCCCGGGGCAGGGGACTGGATGCGGCGCTGGCGTTGCCGCTCTACCTGCGCGACAAGGTCGCGCTGAAGACCAGCGAGCGCGAGGAAGCGCGTGCCGGGGCTGCAGTAGCGGGTACGGACGGCTGAATGATATTGCGCGACATGACCGAGGCCGATCTGGATGCCGTACTGCGCATCGAGCGCGCGGTGCATGCGCACCCCTGGACACGGGGCAATTTCAGCGATGCCTTGCGCAGCAGATACCAGTGCAAAGTATTCGAGTCGGACGGGTTCATGCTCGGTTACGCCATACTGATGCTGGCCGTGGACGAATCCGAACTGCTCGACATTGCGATCGATGCCGGGCAGCAACGCCGTGGCTGGGGGCGAAAACTGCTGGATGAGCTGATGGTGCTGGCGCGCCATCATGGCAAGCACAGGATGGTGCTGGAGGTGCGCGCATCCAATGCGGCGGCGATCGCGCTGTACCGCAAGGCCGGCTTTGCCGATATCGGGTTGCGCCGGGATTATTATCCGGCGGAGAATGGACGCGAAGACGCGATCCTGATGGGACGGGAACTGTGAATATTCGAGACGAAGCCGTTCTGCGCGAGCTGAATCTTTACCCGCTGTGGGTGCGGCGGACTGTTGTTGCGTCCACCGAGGCCGCGCCCGTAACGCCTGTTCCGGTGGTCGAAGCGACACCCGTCGCTGTTGCGCCGGGCCCGGTTACGGTGCGGCAGGCGCCTGTTGCTTCTCCTTCTGCGCTGGACTGGCCCGAACTCAAACGCCAGGTGCATGACTGCGCTGCCTGCAAACTGCGTGGCGGTTGCACGCAGACGGTGTTCGGCGTGGGCGATGAAAAAGCCGAGTGGCTGTTCGTCGGCGAAGGGCCCGGGGCGGACGAGGATGCGCAGGGCGAACCTTTCGTGGGCCAGGCCGGCAAACTGCTCGACAACATGCTGGCGGCGATCCAGTTGAAACGCGGCAGCAACGTGTATATCGCCAATATCGTCAAATGCCGTCCACCCGGCAACCGCACGCCGGAGGCGGACGAGATCGCCGCCTGTCTGCCTTATCTGCAACGGCAGATCGAACTGATCAAGCCCAGGCTCATCGTGGCACTGGGCAAGACCGCGGCGACGTCGCTGCTGGGGCGAGATGCCACACTCGGCTCGTTGCGCGGCACGCTGCACGACTATCGTGGCACGCCGCTGATCGTGACCTATCACCCTGCCTACCTGTTGCGCAGCCCGGCCGAGAAAGCCAAAGCCTGGCAGGATCTGTGTTTTGCCCGACAGAGGATGCTGACGTGAAACTCAGGGACATCGGCCTGACTACGCGCATCACTTTATGGGCATTGCTCTTCGTGGTGGCTGGTGGACTGTTGTGGATGGACAAGGACAGCGAGCGGGAGCAGGAATCCTACCTCGACCAGCGCAGCGCCGACTTCGGGTTGAACCTGCATCTCGAGCAAGTGCGGCTGACCCAGGCTATCGAATCGCTGCGCCAGGATGTGTTGTTCCTTGCCTCCTTGCCTTCGGTTTCGGGGATCGTGCGCGCCAGCGCGAACGACGGGATCGATCCGCGCGACAAATCGACCTATGCGGAATGGGAGACGCGCCTGCAGGACATCCTTGCCGCCTTTCTGCGCGCCCATCCGGAGTATTACCAGGCGAGCTATATCGCTGCGGCAGGCGAAGGCCGCGAACTGGTCCGTGTCGACAGCCGCAACGGCCGCGTCGAGGTGGTGCCGCATGATGCCCTGCAGGCGAAAGGCGACCAGGATTATTTCAAGGCAGGCCTGACACTGACGGCCGGGCGCGTCCATCTTTCCGAATTCGTGCTCGATCGCGAGCATGGCAAGCCAGAAGAGGCTCCCCGTCCCGCGTTGCATGCCGTCACCACCGTGTTCGATGCGAACGGCCGGGTATTCGGGATGGTCGTGCTGAGCAAGGATGCGCGTTCTCTGCTGGTTTCGGCATCGCAAGGGTTGCCGGCCGACATGCGCAGTTATATCGCCGATCAATATGGGCGCTATCTGCTGCATCCGGAGGAGGGACGGGCCTTTACCTCCAGGCCGGACGGCAAGGAGAATATTGCCGACGATTTCCCGATGCTCAAGACGATGTTCGCCCCGCAAGCCAGGCAGGACGGCGCTTCGCCCCTGGTGGTGGGCGATGGCAAGGGCGGCTACCTGGCGGCCGAGCGGGTGTACTTCGATGCCAGCGACCCTTCGCGTTTCCTGTTGCTGGCCTGCCATCTTCCGGCAAGCGCGGCGGCTCGCGGGTTCGAGGACGTCTCCATGCCGAACGCCGGTTACACGCTGCTGCTGATGCTGCTGGTGAGCGGGGTGTTCATGCTGATCCTGCGCCGTACCTTTGCGCCGCTCAGGCGCATCATCGCCGCCGCCCGGGAGATATCCTCCGGCAACCGGCAGGTTCGCCTGCCGCGCAAGGGCGGGGGGGAGATCGGCGAGCTGGCCGAGGCGCTGAATGTCATGCTGGACAAGCTGTCGGATAGCGACCTGGTCGAGAAGGAGAATGCGTTCCGCAAGGCGATGATCGAGGCGCTGCCCGGAGTCTTCTACATGATCGATGCTGAAGGGCGCTTCCGCATGTGGAACCACAACCTGGAGCAGGTTGTGCAGCGCAGCGCGGCGGAAATGGCGACCTGTCATCCGCTGGAGTTCTTTGAGGGAGACGACAAGGCCGGCATCGAACGGGCGATCCGGCAGGTGTTCGAGACGGGGGATGCCTCGGTGGAGGCCGAGATGGTGTCCAGGGACGGCACCAGGACGCCTTACCACTTCACCGGACGGCGGATCATGCACGAAGGCGCGCCGGTGCTGGTCGGCCTCGGCCTGGATATCAGCGAACAGCGTGAAAGCGTGCGCCTGACGCACGAACTGCTGCGCCGCAACCAGGCGCTGATGCTGAGTTCGATGGAAGGCTTTCATGTCTTGGACATCGACGGCAATGTGCTCGAAGCGAACGATGCCTTCTGCGACATGCTGGGATACACGCGCGAGGAGGTCTTGCGGCTCAATGTGGCAGACTGGAACGACCAGTACACTGCGGAAGAACTGCGTGCCCGGATCAGGTCGTTCATCGGCAAGAGCGTGATGTTCGAGACGGTGCACCGCGGCAAGGACGGCAGGCTGCACGATGTCGAGATCTGCGCCAATGGTGCGCTGATCGACGACAGGGCCTATCTGTTCGCCTCCTGCCGCGACATCACCGAGCGCAAGAAGGCCGAAGCCGCGCTGCAGCGATACAAGCTGGTGCTCGATACCGCCATGGACGGCTTCTGGCTGGCCAATGCCCATGGTTTCCTGGAGGAGGCCAACGAGGCGTACGCGAAAATGTCCGGCTACACGGTGCAGGAACTGGTGGGCATGCATATCAGCCAGCTGGATGCGAACGAGAGCGAAGCGGATACCCGCGCGCATATCGAGAACCTCATGGTGCGCGGATACGACCGCTTCGAGACCCGGCATCGTTGCAAGGATGGGCGCATCGTCGATATCGCGGTGTCGGCGACCTTCCTGCAGGAAATGGAAAAAATCTTTGTGTTCTGCCACAACATCACGTTGCGCAAACAGGCGGAACAGGCATTGCGTGTCGCTGCGGCGACCTTCGAGACGCACGAGGCCATCCTCATCACCGATGCCCAGGCCAACATCGTCCGCGTCAACCGCGCGTTCACCGAGGTCACCGGATATACGGCGGAAGAGGTCATGGGCAAGAATCCCCGCCTCATGAGCTCGGGGCGGCAGGACAAGGATTTCTATGCCGCCATGTGGAAACAGGTCCTGGAGACGGGCTCCTGGGCGGGCGAGATCTGGGACCGGCGCAAGAATGGCGAGATCTTCCCGAAATGGATGAACCTCACTGCGGTGAAGAACGAACGCGGCGAAACGATCCAGTACGTGTCCATCTTCAGCGACATTACCGAGCGCAAGCGGGCCGAGGAGGAGATACGCAGCCTGGCGTTCTACGATGCGCTGACCCGGTTGCCCAACCGCCGCCTGTTCCTGGATCGTTTCCACGCGGCGCTGGCAGCCTCGGCGCGCTATGGCGATTACGGCGCGCTGCTGTTCATCGACCTGGACCGTTTCAAGCAATTGAACGATACGTTCGGGCACGATTGCGGCGACCTGCTGCTGGTCGAAGTCGCGGCGCGCATCAGGTTGTGCGTGCGCGAGGTCGATACCGTGGCGCGTTATGGCGGCGACGAGTTCGTGGTGTTGCTGGAGAGCATCAGCAGCAAGCGCGACGAGGCTTCGCTCAAGGCGGGCGTGGTGGCCGAGAAGATGCGCGAGGCGTTGTCACATCCTTACCGGCTCAAGCAGCACGAGTATTCCAGTTCGCCCAGCATCGGTATCAGCCTGTACCACGGCAACGACGAGTCGATGGATGCCTTGCTCAAATATGCGGATGCCGCGATGTACCAGGCCAAGGATGCGGGGCGCAACAACCTGCATTTCTACGACCCGGTGCTGCAGCAGGGCTGGGAAGCGGCAGCGAAGCATCCGGGGAAACTTCCCGAGGGGCGCTGACGTGGACAGGCATGCATACCTGCCGGAGGCCGGTTCCGCTCTATAATGCGGCAAAATCTCGAGCGGCCGGATATGAAAAAAAGAACAGACGCACTCAAAGTGCTGGTAGTGGAAGACAGCAAGGTCACCCTGAAGGTGCTGTGCAATTTTCTCGAACGGATGGATATAAAGCCGCTGACCGCGGAAACCGGCGCCGGCGCCATCGACACCTATCGCAAGGAACGTCCCGACATCATCCTGCTGGATGCGCAATTGCCCGACATCGACGGTTTCGAGATCGCCAGGCAGATTCGCGCGCAGGAGCAGAAAGACGACTGGACCGCAATCATCTTCCTGACCAGCATGAGCAAGGATGCCGATCTGGCGCGGGGCATCGAAGTCGGCGGCGATGATTACCTGATGAAGCCGGTCAGCGAGGTGGTGCTGCATGCCAAGGTGCGCGCCATGCGCCGGCTGATCGAGATGCAGCGCTCGCTGGTGGACGTTTCGCACCAGCTGAATGCGGCCAACAAGGAATTGCAGCGCCTTTCCACCACCGATGGACTGACCGGCATTGCCAACCGCCGCATGTTCGACGAGCTGTCGATCCGCGAGTGGCGCCGTTGCGAACGCATGAAGAAGCCGATTGCGCTGGTGATGCTGGATATCGACAGCTTCAAGCTGTTCAACGACCATTATGGTCACCAGATGGGAGATGAATGCCTGCGCGCCGTGGCCGGCCAGGTGGCGCGCGCCGCACCGCGGGCGGCCGACCTGGCGGCGCGCTACGGCGGCGAGGAGTTCGCGCTGGTGCTGGGCGAAACGGACGCCGATGGCGCACGCTGGGTGGCGGAGAACGTGCGCCAGCATGTGGCCGATCTCGGCATCTCGCACGTCACGCCGGCGCGACGCGTCACCATCAGCTGCGGCGTCGTTTCCGTCCTGCCGCAAAGCGGCTACTCGTTCGAGACCCTGCTGCGCTCGGCCGATCGCGCGCTGTATCAGGCCAAGAAAAACGGTCGCGACACGGTGGCGGTGGGGGAATACGGCAAAGTCTGACGGGGCAGCCCCGATCCCGGCGCGGAAGTGATGCCCTGCGTTACCTCATGTGCGGGAGCGTGGAATGCGGCGCGGGCCCCGGATCAGCGCGAATGATCGGCCCAGTTGTTGGGCGTTTCGTACAGGCGCACGCGCTCGAGCCGCAGGTGGTTGCCGTAGGTGTCGTGGTAGGCGTCCCGCAGCAGGTCGAAGGCGACCCTGGCCAGGTTCTCGGCGGTCGGGATCACTTCCAGTACCACGGTCTTGTGGCCGGGCAGCGAATTCAGGAAATCCAGCACAGCCTTGTCGCCCCGATACACCAGGAACGCATGGTCCCATGCGTCGACCACGTGTTCCTTGGCAATATGCTTCACATCCGAAAAATCCATCACCATGCCCTGTTCCGATACGCCTTCGGTGGTGATGACATCGCCGGACAGCGTGATCTCGATGGTATAGCGGTGTCCGTGCAGGTGCTTGCACTGGCTGTTGTGGTTGGGAATGCGGTGTCCGGCATCGAATTCCAGGCGGCGGGTGATTTGCATGATGGTGTTTCAGTAAACGGTCGGGCGCGATTATAGCTTGAATGCCGCGACCGCATGCCTGAAGCCTTGCAGCGAGGCGGGGTCGTTGCGCCCCTCATAGCGCAGCGCAAGATAGCGCGCCGTGATGTCGGCGATGGCGCCGGCCTGCTGCGGGAATCGCGCGCTGGCCCGTGCGGCGAAATCCTGTGCCCCTTCGTGCGCCGCGCGCACCATGCCGCGTTTGGCGAGCCTGGTGCAGAAGCGCCGGTAGACGCGCTGCACCGCGTCGATGTCGCGCTGGTAGAGATGGCGCAGCATGAACAGTGCCAGCACGCCGACGATCAGCGCGACTCCCGCCAGCAGGTTCATCGCCAGCCTTTGCCAGGTGACGTCTTCCATGCCCAGCCGGGTCAGGAAGGCGAACTGGCGTTCCGTGTTGTATCCCAGCACCCACTGGTTCCACTGGTTGGTGAGCGCATCGAGGTTGAAGCGCAGCCTGAGCAGGAAGGGCGATTGCGTGCGGGCAAGGAACGGCAATGCGGCGTTGTCCGGCAGGGCGGCGCTCAGGCCGTTCTGTATCCGCGCCGGGGCGATGGCCGCGGTCGGGTCGATGCGCACCCAGCCGCTGTCCGGCAGCCACACCTCCGCCCAGGCGTGTGCATCCCACTGGCGCAGGATGTAGTAGCCGCCGAGATCGTTGTATTCGCCGCCCTGATAGCCGGTCACCACTCGCGCCGGGATGCCGGCCGCGCGCATCAGGAACACGAAACTGCCGGCATAGTGTTCGCAGAAGCCTTTCCTGGTGGTGAACAGGAATTCGTCGATGCTATTGGTGCCGAGCAGCGGCGGTTCCAGCGTGTATTCGAAGCCGTTGCGGTTGAAATAGGCAAGTGCGGTGCGAACCACCGCCATGTCGCCGCCGCCAGCGGCACGCCATTCGGCAGCCAGGCGCATTGCCTGCGGATCGTATCCCGGTGGCAGTGCCAGTGCGCGCCGCAGCTGCTGCGGCGGTTCGCCGCGATTGGCGCGGTAGCTCAGCAGCGAGCGTACGTTGTAACGCAGCCGTGCGTTTACCGGTGTCCGGTTGAGCAGCTGGAAGTCCGGCGCGAGATCGGCCGGGATCGAGATCTGCGTCGGCATCTCCAGTGCGAACAGCCACGGCTTGTTGTGAGGTTCCAGCGTGACTGTGTAGTCGATGGGCGTTGCCGCGTCATCCAGTTGCGGGCGCTGCAGGGTTGCGTTGCGACCGCGCGTCCAGGTGGTGCCGTCGAAGTCCCACAGTACCGGTCCGCGCCAGTACATCTGGTCTCGCGGCGGTGCTTTGCCGTTGAAGGCGACGCGGAATGCCACCGCGTCGGACATTGACAGTTTGCTCATGCTGCCCGGTGCCATCCTGTCGGTCAGGCCGCTGCTGGCATACGCATCCTGCGGCATCCCCCACAGCGGGCCTTGCACGCGGGGGAACAGGATGAACAGCAACAGCATCAGCGGGATGGCCTGCAGCAGCAGCATGCCGGCGATGCGCATGCGCGGCAGCAGGTGCAGCGTGCCGGTCTGCAGGTGCAGCCAGGTCGTGACGATCGCCAGCAGCGACAGCAGCATGAACAGGGCGGTGGGAATGCTCTGGGAATAGAAGAAATTGGTGATGATGATGAAGCAGGACAGGTAGATCAGTATCGTGGCGTCGCGCACCGCGCGCAGTTCCAGCAGCTTGAGCGTGGCGAGCAGGATCAGCAGCGTGACGCCGACCTCGCGTCCGAACAGCGTGCGGAAGTTGATGGCGATGCCGACGACGCATGCGACGGTGACGGCGAGCAGCAGCCAGCGCGCAGGCAGCGGGTTGCCGGAATAGGTCAGATAGGCGCGCCAGGCGAGCAGCATCATGCACACCGCGCTCACCCACAGCGGCAAGTGGTCGGCATGCGGTGCGCTCACCAGCAGGATGCAGGCAAGCAGGCCGTAGACGAGCGGGGCGGTGAGTTTCATGCCGCTGCCTCGCCGAGGCCGAACAGCGCGAGTGCCCGCAGGCATTCGGTACGATGCGAGGGGCCGTGTCCCGGCGGCAATTCGATGCCGGGCAGGCTCAGGCCGTAGCGCAATCCCTGCCCCTCGGCATCCAGCACCCAGCGCGTGAGCAATTCCAGTTTGCGCTCATCCGCGATGGCGGGCAGTTGCGACCAGTCCAGCCACAGCTCGCGGCCCTGCTGAGCATTGAATTGCTTGACCTGCAGACCCTGTTCGCGAGCCAGCGCCTTCCAGGCGATGCGCTGCAAGGCGTCGCCGGCGACATAGCCGCGCAGCCCGGCGAAATCCTCGTCCCCGGCGACGGCCTGTTTGCCGCTGCCGTCATCGGCCGAAGCGGCAGGCAGGGGTAGCCGCGCGGCCGGTCGCGGATAGACCAGGCCGCGCACATCGAAGTGCAGGTACGACCATGCATGGAACAGCCCGAGCGGGAAGTGCGTGTACAGCGTCAGCCGCCCGGGGTTGAGCCAGCCGCGTTGCGGCGCGGGGATGCCCAGCTCCGCCTCGGTGTGACCGAAGGCGGCCACGCCGAACGACGTGCTGTGGCCGTGCGCGTCGTGCAGGATGATGCAGTGACGCTGCAGTTTGCTGGCGTTGTGGACGTGGAAGACGAAGCGGGCAGAATCGCCCGCGAATACCGGCTCGACATGGCCGGCGCGTACCTGCAGCTGTGCCATGTTGCGGAAGGCGTGCAGCATCGACATGCCGCCCATGGTGGCGAGCAGGAAGGTGAGCACATATCCCAGGCTCAGGTTGTAGTTGATATCGCCCAGCAGCATCAGCACCAGCACGAAACCGAAGGCGAACCCCTGGCGGGTCGGCAGGATGTAGATGCTGCGCTGGTTGAGCGTGACCGTGCCGCTGTCGTAGCGCTGGCGGCGCAATGCCCAGGTGTCGAAACGTTGTTGGAGTGCGGCGAGCACGGTCGAGCCGGGTTACGGGATGGCGACGGCTTCGATCAGTTCGCGCGCCAGTTTGTCGCCGTCGGAGACCTGCATGTCCTGCACGCTTTGCAGGCGGTGGCTGGCGACGCCGGGCAGCACGGCCTGCACATCTTCCGGGATCACGGCATTGCGGCCGTCGATCAGGGACCATGCGCGCGCGGCGGCGAGCAGCGCCAGCCCGGCGCGGGGCGACAGCCCGTGTATGAAGCGCGCCGACTCGCGCGTGTGGCGCAGGATGGCCTGCACGTAATCGAGCAGCGCGGGCGCAACGACCACCTGCCTGACCTGTTGCTGCAAGGCGAGCAGTTCCGCCGCGCTCATCTGCGGCGCGAGGCCGGAGACGATCTCGCGCCGTTCCACCCCGGCGAGCAGGCCGCGCTCCGCCTGGGCGTCCGGGTAACCCAGCTGGATGCGCATCAGGAAGCGGTCGAGCTGCGATTCCGGCAGCGGGAAAGTGCCGATCTGGTAGGTGGGATTCTGCGTGGCGATGACGAAGAACGGCGTCGGCAGCGGGCGGGTACTGCCCTCGGTGGTGACCTGCTGTTCTTCCATGGCTTCCAGCAGCGCGCTCTGCGTCTTCGGCATGGCGCGGTTCACTTCGTCCGCCAGGATCATCTGCGCGAAGATCGGGCCGGCGTGGAACTCGAATTTCTCGTGCTCGCGGTGATACACCGATACGCCCAGGATATCGGCGGGCAGCATGTCGCTGGTGAACTGGATACGCTGGAACTGCAGGCCGAGCGACCGCGCCAGCGCATGCGCCAGCGTGGTCTTGCCGACGCCGGGCAAGTCCTCGATCAGCAGGTGGCCGCGCGCCAGCAGGCAGGCGAGGGCAAGCCTGATCTGGTGGGGCTTGCCGAGAATGACTCGTTCGGTCTGGGCGATGACGTTCTTCAGGGCAGTGCTCATGATGTCCTTATAGCAGGATCGCGGCGACCACCTTGCGGTCTTCGGCGATGAGGATGTTGTAGGTGCGGCAGGCGGCAGGGGTGTCCATGAATTCGATGGCAACGCCTGCGGCGACCAGGTTGCGGTAGAGCTGGGGCGGGGCGAAGTGCTGCCTGGCGCCGGTGCCCAGCAGCAGCACTTCCGGTTTCAGGGCGATGAAATAATCGAAATGCGCCTGGTCGAGCGAGGCGAAATCGCTGGCGGGCCAGTCGGTATGCACGGCGGCGGCCGTCACCACCACGGATTGCCGGTAGGGATGGCCGTTGATGGCGACATACCCCGCCCCGTGTGCGGTGAACAATCTCTGGTTGTTGCCTGTTTGCAGATGTAATGCCACAGCGGTGTCTCCATTTGCGGCGGATAGTGGCGGCGCGGTAGAATCGCGGCCTTTGCAACGCCTTGTCCGGATGCCGCTGATTCTACCATCGGTGCCGGCCTGGCAAATCAGGAAGCGCCCACGTGAAAGCCGAAAAAGAGATCTCCAAGCCTGTGCTGAAATCAGCCAAACTGGCCAATGTCTGCTACGACATCCGCGGGCCCGTCATGGCGCGCTCCAAGCAGATGGAGGAAGAGGGCCAGCGCATCATCAAGCTGAACATCGGCAACCTGGCGCCGTTCGGCTTCGATGCGCCGGAGGAAGTGCAGCAGGATGTGATCCTGAACCTGCCCAACTCGTCCGGCTATTCCGATTCCAAGGGCCTGTTCGCCGCGCGCAAGGCGATCATGCACTACACCCAGCTGAAGAAGATCGCGGGCGTCACCATCGACGACATCTACATCGGCAACGGCGCTTCCGAACTCATCGTGATGTCGATGCAGGGACTGCTCAACCCGGGCGACGAAGTGCTGGTGCCCGCGCCCGACTATCCCTTGTGGACGGCGGCGGTGACGCTGGCCGGCGGCACGCCGCGCCATTACATCTGCGACGAGGCCAACGAGTGGAATCCCGACTTGCAGGACATGCGCAGCAAGATCACGCCGAACACCAGGGCCATTGTCGTGATCAATCCCAACAACCCGACCGGCGCGGTGTACTCCGACGAGACGCTCAAGGCGATCATCCAGCTGGCGCGCGAGCATAGCCTGATCATCTTCGCCGACGAGATCTACGACAAGGTGCTGTACGACGGCGTGACGCACACCTCCATCGCTTCGCTGGCCGACGACGTATTGTTCGTCACGCTGAACGGCCTGTCCAAGAACTATCGCGCCTGCGGCTACCGCTCCGGCTGGATGGTCGTCTCCGGTGCGAAAAAATCGGCGCAGGACTACCTGGATGGATTGAATATCCTCGCTTCGATGCGTTTGTGTTCCAACGTGCCGGGGCAATACGCCATCCAGACCGCGCTCGGCGGCTACCAGAGCATCAACGACCTGGTCGCACCCGGCGGGCGCCTGTACAAGCAGCGCGAACTGGCCTACCAGTTGCTCACCGCCATTCCCGGCGTGACCTGCGTCAAGCCGAAGGCGGCGCTGTACATGTTCCCCAGGCTCGATCCCAAAATGTATCCGATCGAGGACGACCAGAAATTCATCCTCGAACTGCTGGAGACCGAGAAGGTGCTGGTGGTGCAGGGCACCGGCTTCAACTGGCCGCAGACCGATCATTTCCGCGTGGTGTTCCTGCCGAACTCCGACGACCTGACCGAGGCCATAGCACGCATCGCGCGCTTCCTGGAAAACTATCGCAAAAAGCACGGTACCAACTAACTTAGGTAAACGAAACATGAGCATTAAGCCAATCAATGTAGGTCTGTTGGGTATCGGCACGGTCGGCGGCGGCACCTTCACCGTATTGCAACGCAACGCCGAAGAGATCACCCGCCGTGCCGGCCGTCCCATCCGCATCACCGTGGTGGCGGACAAGAATCTGGAGCTGGCGAAGAAGGTCACCGGCGGCGCCTGCCGCGTGACGGACGATGCGTTCTCGGTGGTGGCTGACCCGGAAGTGGATATCGTCGTCGAACTGATCGGCGGCTACGGCGTGGCCAAGGAACTGGTGCTGAAGGCGATCGCCAACGGCAAGCATGTGGTCACCGCCAACAAGGCGCTGCTGGCCGCGCACGGCAACGAGATATTCAAGGCGGCGCAGGACAAGGGCGTGATGGTGGCGTTCGAGGCGGCGGTGGCGGGCGGCATCCCCATCATCAAGGCGCTGCGCGAAGGACTCACCGCGAACCGCATCGAGTGGATCGCCGGCATCATCAACGGCACCACCAACTTCATCCTGTCCGAGATGCGCGACAAGGGCTTGAGCTTCGACACCGTGCTGAAGGAAGCGCAGCGTTTGGGCTATGCCGAGGCCGACCCGACCTTCGACATCGAGGGCGTGGACGCGGCGCACAAGATCACCATCCTGTCCGCGCTCGCCTTCGGCATCCCGATGCAGTTCGACAAGGCCTACATCGAAGGCATCTCCAAACTGGATGCGGCCGATATCAGATATGCCGAACAGCTCGGCTATCGCATCAAGCTGCTGGGCATCACCAAGCGTACGCCGGAAGGCATCGAGCTGCGCGTGCATCCCACGCTGATCCCGGCCAAGCGCCTGATCGCCAACGTGGAAGGCGCAATGAACGCAGTTGTGGTGCAAGGCGATGCCGTCGGCGCAACCCTTTATTACGGCAAGGGCGCAGGTGCGGAGCCGACCGCCAGCGCAGTGATCGCCGACCTGGTGGACGTGACGCGCATGGCAACCTCCGATCCGCAGAACCGTGTGCCCCATCTGGCGTTCCAGCCGAACGCGATGGCCGACCTGAAGGTGCTGCCGATGGACGATGTGATCACCAGCTACTACCTGCGCCTGCGCGTGCAGGACAAACCCGGCGTGCTGGCCGACATCACGCGCATCCTGGCTGACGAGCAGATCTCCATCGACGCCGTGATCCAGAAGGAACCCGGCGAAGGCGAAGACCAGACCGACCTCATCATGCTCACGCACCAGACCCGCGAGAAGCGCATCAATGCGGCGATCGCCAAGATCGAGAAGCTGGGTGTGGTGGCAGGGAAGGTGACGAAGCTGCGGCTGGAAGAACTGGGAAAATAAAGGTCATTCCGGCGCAGTCCGGAATCCAGCGAAATTATGATCCGGCGAAGCCGACCGCCAGGTTTTGTCCCGCTGTGCGGGGCTGTTTGACGAACTGGATTCCGGCCTGCGCCGGAATGACAGAAAGCGAGTAACGAATGAAATATATTTCCACCCGCGGCAATGCACCCGCCAAGACCTTCACCGAGATCCTGCTGGGTGGTCTTGCGCCGGACGGCGGGCTGTACCTGCCGGAGCAATACCCGCAAGTGACGCGCGCCGAGCTGGACGCGTGGCGCAAGCTGTCGTATGCCGATCTCGCTTTCGCGGTGCTGTCCAAATTCGCCACCGATATCCCGGCAACCGACCTGAAAGCCATCGTCGGCAAGACCTATACCGCACAGGTCTACAGCAACGGCCGTGCCGACAGCGATGCCGCGCAGATCACTCCGCTGCGCACCCTCAGCGAAGGCGTGCACATCCTCGAACTCTCCAACGGCCCGACGCTGGCATTCAAGGACATGGCGATGCAGCTGCTCGGCAACCTGTTCGAGTACGCATTGGCGAAGAAAAATGAAGAACTGAACATCCTCGGCGCGACTTCCGGCGACACCGGTTCCGCCGCCGAATACGCGATGCGCGGCAAGAAGGGCATCCGCGTGTTCATGCTGTCCCCGAACGGCAAGATGTCGGCCTTCCAGCGTGCGCAGATGTATTCGCTGCAGGACCCGAACATCCACAACATCGCCATCAACGGCATGTTCGACGACGCTCAGGACATGGTGAAGGCGGTGTCCAACGACCATGCGTTCAAGGCCAGATACAAGATCGGCACGGTCAACTCGATCAACTGGGCGCGCGTGTCGGCGCAGGTGGTCTACTACTTCAAGGGCTACTTCGCCGCTACGAAATCCAACGACGAGCAGGTCGCGTTCTCCGTGCCGTCCGGCAACTTTGGCAACATCTGCGCCGGCCACATCGCGCGCATGATGGGCCTGCCCATCGGCCAGCTCATCCTGGCGACCAACGAGAACGACGTGCTGGACGAATTCTTCCGCACCGGCGTCTATCGCCCGCGCGGCACCGACCACACCTACGAGACCAGCAGCCCGTCGATGGATATCAGCAAGGCATCCAACTTCGAGCGCTTCGTGTTCGACCTGGTCGGGCGCGATGGTGCCAAGGTGCGCGAGTTCTGGAGTGCGGTGGACAAGGGCGGCGCGTTCGACATCAAGGGCAGTTCGTACTGGAACGACCTGTCCAGGTTCAACTTCGCTTCCGGCAAGAGCTCGCATCAGGATCGCCTGAAGACGATCCGCGAAGTCTGGCAGGAATATGGCGTGATGATCGACCCGCATACTGCCGACGGGCTCAAGGTAGGATTGGAACAGCGCCGCCCCAGTCTGCCGCTGATCTGCCTGGAAACCGCGCTGCCGGCGAAATTTGCCGCGACCATCCAGGAAGCGTTGAGCCGCCAGCCTGAACGTCCCGCAGCGATGGAAGGGATCGAAGACCTGCCTCAACGCTGTGAGGTGATGGATGCGGATGTGGGCAAACTGAAGTCGTTCATCGCTGCAAATGTTCCGCAATAATCCCGTCCGCGTTGCCGGATCCGGCCGGGTAGCGGCTTCACCGATTTTGTCCGGCTCGCTCAGGGGGGCGTGACAGGCGGTACGCGGATTGTTCTCCGGTGCGATAGAACAGGCTTTCCGCGAGGCTGCGGCGGCACGCGTGGCGGTTGCGTCGCCTTTGGTGCATCAGGAACGAGGAGCATATGCAGTACCCATTCAATTCGGAACGGAAAGCCAGGGTGATAGTGGTGGACGATCACGCCATCATCCGGCAGGGCATGTCCATGCTGATCAATCGCGAACCGGACCTGCACGTCTGCTGCGAGGCCGCGAGCGTCGAGCAGGCGGTTGATGCGAATCGTGCCTGCGCCCATGACATCGCGATTGTGGACATGTCCTTGTCCAATGCGTCGGGGCTGGAGCTGGTGCGGCGTTTCCAGTTCCTGTTCCCGCAATTGCCCATCCTGATCCTGTCGATGCACGACGAGGCGATTTATGCCGAGCCGGCATTGAAGGCCGGCGCCTCCGGTTACCTGATGAAGCAGATGGCGACCGATGTCTTGCTGCACGCGATCCGCAAGATCCTGCAAGGCGAGCTTTACCTGAGCGACCAGATGCATTCCCGCATGCTGAAAAAGATGATGGGCAGCGAGAAGAGCGAATCGCCGGTCGGCAACCTGTCGCCGGCGGAGCTGGAAGTCCTGCACCTGATCGGCCTGGGGATGGGAACCAGCGAGATCGCCGAAAGGCTGGTGCGCAGCGTCAAGACCATCGAATCGCACAAGGCCAATATCAAGAAGAAGCTCAACCTGGACAGCGGCAACCAGCTGACATTGTTCGCCATCAATCTGGTCGCATCGCGCGTCGGATCGTAGACTCCCGGCCGCATGAACAATCTTGTCCTGCTGATTCTCTGCTTCATCGCCGGCATGTCGCTGCATCGCTTCAAGCGCATGCCGGTGAATGCCCCGGCCGTACTCAACTCCGTCATCCTGCATGTCTCGCTGCCTGCATTGACGCTGCTGTCGGTGCACGGGCTGAGGATCAGCGGCGATGTCGGCCTGATGGCGGCGATGGGATGGCTGAACTTCGCCATGTCCGCCGGCTTCTTCTGGCTGGTGGGGCGCTGGCTGGACCTGCCCCGTTCCACCGTCGGAGCGCTGATTCTGACCGGCGGGCTGGGTAACACCGCCTATGTCGGCTTGCCGATGATCGAGGCGTACTACGGGCACCAGGCTCTCGCCAGCGGCATCATCGTCGACCAGCTCGGTTCCTTCCTGGCGCTATCCACCCTGGGCATCACCTTCGCCGGTCTCTATTCGTCGGGTCGCCCCGGCATCGGCGAGATGGCAAAACGCGTGTTCCGGTTCCCGCCGTTCATCGCATTGCTGCTCGCGCTGGTACTCATCCCCTTCGATTACCCGGAATGGCTGACAGTCGTGCTCAAGCGCCTGAGCGATACAATGGCGCCGCTGGCACTGCTGGCGGTCGGTTTTCAGCTGCGGCTCGGGCATCTCGCCGGCAACGGGCGCAACCTGGCCATAGGCCTGGCGTTCAAGCTGGTGCTGGCGCCGCTGGTGTTGTTCCTGTTGTATGTGCCGCTGCTCGGCGCGCACGGCCAGGCGATTCAGATCACGCTGTTCCAGGCGGCCATGCCGCCGATGATCACCGCTGCGATCCTGGCCACCGAGCATGATCTCGATCCGCCCCTGGCGACGCTGATGACGACGGTGGGGTTGATGCTGTCGTTCGTTACGCTGACCGGCTGGTGGTGGCTGATGCAGGGCGTATGAGACGGATGCGCTGCAACCATGCATCCCGGTACCGGCTCTTGGTTGCAATGCCCTGGGGGAGCGAGAATGAATAAGGGACAGATGAATCCGCGCGAACTGTTGCAGCACATGTTTTCCGCAGCCGTCGCCGCGGCCCAGCCCGATGTGTGCATTCCCCGGTATCTGCCGCAGCCGCCGCAAGGCCGCTTGGTCGTCATCGGTGCCGGCAAGGCGTCGGCGGCGATGGCGCGCGCGGTGGAAAACTGCTGGCCGTCCCGACTCGAAGGGCTCGTTGTCACCCGTTACGGCTACGCGGTGCCGTGCCAACACATCGAGATCGTGGAGGCCGCGCACCCGGTGCCGGACCAGGCGGGAGAGGCGGCCAGCAGGCGCATGCTCGAACTCGTTGCGGGCCTCACCGCCGACGACCTGGTGCTTTGCCTGATTTCCGGCGGCGGTTCGTCGCTGCTGCCGTTGCCGGCCGCCGGGCTGTCGCTGGAGGACAAGCAGGCGATCAATCGCAATCTGCTCAAGAGCGGCGCTACCATCGCGGAGATGAATTGCGTGCGCCGCCATCTGTCGGCGATCAAGGGCGGCCGTTTGGCCGCCGCCTGCCATCCGGCGCGTGTGGTGAACCTGATCATCTCGGATGTGCCCGGGGACAACCCGGCCGACATCGCCTCGGGCCCGACCCTCGCCGATGCCAGCACCTGCAGCGAGGCGCTCGCCATCCTGCGCCGCTATGCCATCGATGTCCCGCAGCGGGTGATCGACCTGCTGGCAAGCGGCGCAGGCGAGTCGATCAAGCCCGGCGATGAGCGGTTGCCTGCGATAGAGACGCACCTGATTGCCACGCCGCAGATGGCGCTGGAGGCGGCTGCCACTGTGGCCCGCAATCACGGCATCGCATGCCATATCTTGGGCGATTCGATCGAGGGTGAGGCGCGCGATGTGGGCAAGGTCATGGCCGGGATCGCGTTGCAGGTGAGCCGGCGCGGGCAGCCGTTCCGGCCGCCGTGCGTGCTGCTGTCCGGCGGCGAGACCACGGTGACTGTGCGCGGCGACGGTCGCGGCGGGAGAAACGTCGAGTTCCTGTTGTCTCTCGGCATCGCTCTGCAAGGCGAGCCGGGTATCCATGCGATCGCGGGCGATACCGATGGCGTCGACGGCAGCGAGGAGATCGCCGGCGCTTATCTTGCGCCCGATACGCTCGCCCGCGCCTGGGCGCAAGGCATCCGGCCGGCCGACAGCCTGGCGCGCAACGATGGGCACGGCTTCTTTCGGGCGCTGGGCGATTCCCTCGTCACCGGACCCACGCTGACCAATGTGAACGACTTCCGCGCCATACTCGTCACCGGGTAAATATCGGCGGGCGTTAACGTGCGCGCGCCTGCCGGATGTCAGGCAGCCAGGTGCAGGTTCGCCGCATCCACTGCGACGCCGCGCGTGATCGGTGCCTGCATGCGGCCAAGCACATCGTCCAGCGCGCCCAGGCACAGACGCACGTTGCGCGGGTTGCTGGCGTGTCCCATCAGGCCGATGCGCCACACCTTTCCGGCCATTGCGCCGAGGCCGGCACCGATCTCCAGCTGGTAATCGGACAGCAGCAGCGCACGCACGGCGGCTTCGTCCACGCCTTGCGGCACGGAGATCGCGTTCAGCTGCGGCAGGCGTTCGTTTTCCGGCACGACGAAATCCAGCCCCATCGCTTCCAGCCCGGCGCGCAGCGCCAGGTGGTTACGCTGATGGCGCGCCCAGGCGTTTTCCAGCTCTTCCTCCTGCAGCATCACCAGCGCCTCATGCAGGCCATACAGCGCGTTGATCGGTGCGGTGTGATGGTAGGCGCGCTTGGTCGCACCGCCCCAGTAACCCATCACCAGGTTGAGGTCCATGAACCAGCTCTGCACCTTGCTCTTGCGGTTCCTGATCTTCTCCTGCGCCCTCGGGCTGAAACTGACGGGCGAGAGGCCGGGCGTGCAGGACAGGCATTTCTGCGTGCCGGAATAGATCGCGTCGATGTCCCATGCATCGACCATGACCGGCGAGCCGCCCAGCGAGGTGATCGCGTCGACGATGGTCAGGCAGCCGTGGCGGTGCGCCACTTCGACCAGCGCCTGCGCATCGGACAGCGCGCCGGTGGAGGTCTCCGCGTGCACGAACGCCACGACCTTGGCATCCGGATTGGCTTTCAGCGCATCTTCCAGCTTTTGCGGATCGACCGCGCGACCCCAGTCGTCCTGCACCATCACGGCGATGCCGCCGCAGCGCTCGACGTTCTCCTGCATGCGTCCGCCGAACACGCCGTTCTGGCACACCACGACCTTGTCGCCCGGCTCCACCAGGTTGACGAAGCAGGTCTCCATGCCGGCGGAACCGGGTGCGGAGACCGGCATGGTCAGTTCGTTTTGGGTCTGGAACGCGTATTTCAGCAGGGATTTCATTTCGTCCATCAGCTCGACGAACTTCGGATCGAGATGGCCGATGGTGGGGCGCGCCATCGCAGCCAGCACACGGGGGCTGACATCCGAAGGGCCGGGTCCCATCAGGACGCGTTGAGGTGGATGAAATGATTTTATTTTCATGTGTCTCCCTTTCCAGTCTGCTCTGCGGTCAAGTGTATTCCCGGGCAACGGCTGCCCGGAAAGGTTTGCTGCGGTTTGCGATCCCCGGATTCATTGGGCGGGTGCAAGGATCAGCAGCACCCGGTAAGGCCCATGTGCGCCCAGCGTCACGGTCTGCTCGATATCGGCAGTGCGCGAAGGCCCCGACACGAAGTTGACCGCGCGCGGCGGTTGCTTGCATTCCCGGCGCAACAGGTCCCATGCGTCTTCCATGGTCGCCACGATGCGGCGCGGGTCGATGACGGCCACATGGGTCTCCGGCAACAGGCTGGTGGTGGCCGGGGTCTCCGCGCCCGACAGCAGCATCAGCGTGCCGGTCTCCGCGATGGCGCAGAACGCGCCGGTCACGCCGACCAGGTCGCTGTCCCTGGCCGGGCGCGACTGCATGTCGAGTCCGGCGCCGCTCCAGGGCAGGCCGATCAGCGACGGCCAGCATACGCCGCCGGGGGGCAGCTTCCTTTCGTTCAGGTAGCGCGCCAGCAATGCAGGCACCTCCTTGCGGTCGGCGGTTTCCAGCACGTCGCTGGACAGCTTGAGCGCGCGCTCCCTGAAACGTGCGGGCAGGTCGTCGGGCATCGCGGGCGCAGGGCCGCGCGGGTGTCGGGCGAGGTGGCTGGCTATTGCATCTGCAGGGGCCGCGGCTTGCAAGCTCTGGCCCTTGTCGCTGCGGGCATTTCGTATCCTGCCGAGGATGGCGTCGCGCGCGTTCATTTGCGGCTCCCGTGTCGATAAAGTTCCCGAAAGGTCCGTCCCGCCGGCGCCGGGAAGTCGCGCCCATCGCTCCAGCCGTGCGCGCCGGGCAGGCGATGCAGCAGCCCTTCCTTGCCGCCCAGCAGCCGCATGCCGCGCACGGCGATCCGGGTTGCCAGCGCATACAGGTTCGGACGGAGTGCCAGCCATGCCCAGGCCTTGAGCATGAACGTCTCCCGGTGCGACTTCATGCCGCGCTCCATCTGCTTCTCGCGCAGTTTGCGCAACAGGTCGGGCAGGGGGATCTTGACCGGGCATACTGCCGCGCAGGCGCCGCAGAAGGTCGAGGCGTTGGGCAGGTCCGGCGATTTTTCCAGGCCGGATAGCAGCGGCGTGAGTATCGAACCCATCGGTCCGGGATACACCCAGCCATAGGCATGGCCGCCGATGTTCTGGTAGACCGGGCAATGGTTCATGCAGGCGCCGCAGCGGATGCAGCGCAGCATTTCCTGCATCTCGCTGCCGAGCAGTTTGCTGCGGCCGTTGTCGAGCAGGACGATGTGGAAATGTTCCGGGCCGTCGTGGTCGTCACGGCCCCTGGTTCCGGTCAGGACGGAAACATAGTTGGTGATGGACTGGCCGGTGGCCGAACGGGGCAGCAGGCGCAGGAGCGTGCTCACGTCTTCCAGCGTCGGCACCACTTTCTCGATGCCGGTGATGGCGACATGCACCCTCGGCAGTGTGGTCACCAGCCGGCCGTTGCCTTCGTTGGTGACGATCAGCGCGGAGCCGGTCTCCGCCACCAGGAAATTGGCGCCGGAGATGCCCATGTCGGCATTCAGGAAAGCGGGGCGCAGGATCTCGCGCGCTTCGCGGCACAGCTCGGCGATCCCGGTCTTGCGCGGCAGCTGATGTTTTTCCGCGAACAGGTCGGCGACCTCTTCCTTGTTCTTGTGCACGACCGGCGCGACGATGTGCGAAGGCGCTTCGTGCGCCAGCTGCAGGATATATTCGCCCAGGTCGGTCTCCATCACCTCGACGCCGGCCTGTTCCAGCGCGTCGTTCAGCCCGCACTCTTCGCTCACCATGGACTTCGATTTCGCCGCCGTGCGCACGCTGTGCTGCCTGGCGATCTCGGCGACGATGCGGTTCACGTCCTCGCCGGTCTCGGCCCAGTGCACGATCGCACCGCGCGCCGTTGCCTGTTGCTCGAATTGCAGCAGCCAGTGTTCCAGGTCGTTCAGCACGCGGTCGCGGATCGCCGCTGCGGCGTTGCGCGTCTCCGGCAGGTCGGCGATTTCGCTGATGACTGCGGAGCGTCCTTCGACGAAACGGGACTGCAGCCGCGACAGCGCGCCCTGCAGCTTGATGTCGGCCAGCTTGACGGTGACCTGGCGCTTGAAATCGATGGCGTTGTTCTGCATCACTTCTCCTCGCCGGACAGCACTTCCGCAACGTGCAGCACGCGGGTGGCATGGTCGCCGGTGCGGCGCAGGCGGCCTTCGATGTTCAGCAGGCAGCCGAGGTCGCCGCCGACGATCGCGTCCGCGCCGGCGGCGGTGATGTGCTGGCATTTGTTGTCGGCCATGCGCGTCGACAGCTCGCCGTACTTGAGCGAGAACGTCCCGCCGAAACCGCAGCAGGTGGTCGATTCCACCATCTCCTGCAGCTTGACGTCCGGCATGGTGGCCAGCAGCGCCCGCGGCTGCTTGTAGACATCGAGCTCGCGCAGGCCGGAGCAGGAGTCGTGATAGGTCACCGTGCCCCGGAAGGTGCCGGGCGCCTTTTCCAGTCTGGCGACCCGGTGCAGGAAATCGGTCAGCTCGTAGGTGCGCTGCGCCAGGGCGGCGAATCTTGCCGACAGGTCGGGATCGTTCTTGAACAGGTCGGGGTAGTGCACGCGGACCATGCCGGCGCAGGAGCCGGAAGGCAGCACCACATAGTCGAACGCTTCGAACTCGGCGAGGAATTTCAGCGCCATGGCCCGGGCGGACTCGTGGTCGCCCGAATTGTATCCGGGCTGTCCGCAGCAGGTCTGGTGCTCGGGAACGATCACTTCGCAACCGGCTGCTTCCAGCAGTTTCAGGGAAGCGAAGCCTATGCTGGGGCGCATGGTGTCAACCAGGCAGGTGACGAAAAATCCTACTCGCATCGTTGTGTTCTCCGGATGGTCTGGTTCGGCAGGCTGCAACTATACGCCTAAGCCGACGTGAGTTCAGTGTTGCAGGCTGGCAAGCAGGGCGCCGATGCCGGCACGTGCGACTTGCGCATCCTCGGCGGATTTGACGCCGGAGACGCCTACTGCCCCCACCACTTCGCCGGCGACCACGACAGGTTCCCCGCCTTCCAGGAAGGTGAGGTCGCCGGGCATGGACATGACGGCCACGCGACCGTTGCTCACCATGTCTTCGTAGGCCTTGGAGGTGCGGCGCCCCAGCGCCGAGGTACGCGCCTTGCCGATGGCGATATCCGTGCTGGTCAGCGGTGCGTCATCCAGCCGTTGCAGCCACATCGGATGCCCGCCGTCGTCGACGACGGCGATGGCCACGGCCCAGCCTTGTTCGAGTGCAGCGCTTTCACAACCCGATGCGATGATTTTTGCATCCGCAAGCGTCAGGCAATTTTTCTGTTTCATGCGATCGTTCCTTGGTTGTTGTGGGGAAGGGGATGGTGCAATGTCCTCAGGCGGGCCGGTAGCCGAGCTGGGCCGACAGCTGCTCGCCGGTTTCCATGACCTGGGCGATCCATTCGCGTTTGCGGCGCTCGATGGGGGCGGAAACGGACAGCCCGGCGACGACGTGGCCGCTGGCATCGCGTACCAGGGTCCCGATGCATCCCACGCCCAACTCGGCCTCTTCGTTGTCGAGCGCGTACCCCCGCTTTGCCGAGGCGATGCAGTCCTGTGCGAGCGACGTGACCTTGGTCAGGGTGTTGGGGGTGTACGCGGCCAGCTTGTTGCGTTTGGCATAGCTGCGGCAGGCCGCTTCACCCTGTTCGCCCAGCATCATCTTGCCCACCGCCGTCACATGCAGGGGGGCGCGGCTGCCGATCACCTGTTCCACGCGGATCATGCGTTTGGCCAGCGCGCGTTCGATGTACACCACCTCGTCGCCTTCGCGCACGGTCAGGTTGACCGTTTCGCCCAGCTGGTTGCGCAGCCCTTCCATCAGGGGCAGCGCGATCTTCCTGATGTCGACCCCGGTGCTGACGCGGCTGCCCAGCTGCATCAGCCTGATGCCCAGCTGATAGTTGCCGCGCGTGGTGCGTTCCACGAAGCCGTGCTCGGCCAGCGAAGACAGGATGCGGAAGGCGGTGGACGGGTGCAGCCCCGTCTCGGCCGAGAGGATCTTCAGGCTCACCGGCTCTTCGTGCATCGCGATCGCATCGAACAATTGCGACATGCGGTCGATCACCTGGATGGAATTCGATTCTTTTTTCATTTTTCGCATTATGAAATCGATTGTGTATTGTGAAATTATATAGCAGCCAGTATTCTGCCATCAAATAAATCTGACGACGTTTTTCAGCCGCCCGATGTCGGGGTGGTGTTCATTTTCCGGAACCATTTTTTGGAGCAATCGTAATGACCATGACAGCCGCTGCACCCAAGTTTTGTGAAGGTATTCAATATTTCGGCCCGGCCTGGGAGGGGTTCTCCCAGCATGCCAAGGCGGCGGTGATCAAGGAGGGCCAGTCGGCGATCGGCGATGCCGGCGCGGCCGATGCTGCGTATCAGACGCTGTTGATGGCGGACGCCTTGCGCTACCTGACGCTGCAGACCTGCGGCTCGAAAGGTTCGGGGCATCCCGGCGGTTTCGCCAGCAGCGCCGAGGCCTACGCTTCGCTGGTGATGCTGGGGCACACCAACATCGTGACCGAGGTCGGACACCATGCGCCCGGATTCTACAGCGCGATGTTCCTCGACACCTCGCTCGAGTCGATGGGCATCACGAACGTCACCGAACTGATGGCGCGCTTCCGCGAAAAGCACGGCCTGCTTGGCCACCTGTCGGGTGCGATTCCGGGGCTGCTGGCACCCGCCGGCCCGCTGGGGCAGGGCCAGCATTTTGCGATGGCCGGCGCCCTGCTGCACCCGGGCAAGCTGTTCCCGGTCACCATCGGCGACGGCGGCATGGGTGAGCCCTACGTGCTCAATTCGATGATGCACTTCAACACTGCATACCCCAAGGTGACCAACTTCCTGCCGACGCTGATCTGGAACGGTTACAGCCAGGAGCACCATTCCATGGTGTCGCGCTTTACCAACGAAGAGATGATCGCTTACTGGAAGGGGCACGGTTTCAAGGAGGTGGTGCTGGTCGATGCCAAGGAATTCGACGACACCAACCAGCCGAGCGCCTATGCGGACAGCTCGTACTTCTCGCACAAGCAGCGCCTGGCGTTCGCCGCCGCCGTGCTGAAAGGCGTGGACAAGGCCGCGAAGTCGGCGCTGGGCGGCACCCTGACGGCCTTCATCATCAAGCAGATGAAAGGCACCGGCGTGCATACGGTGGGCGCCAAGTCGCACAACCTGTACCCGGCCGACAGCCTGGACAAGCCGCACATGATCGAAGGCCTGAAGCGCCGCGCGCTGCCGCCGGAGGCATGGACCATCGTGCGCGAGAACTTTGTGCGCGCCGGCGGCGGTCCCGCGGTCAGGACCGCGGTCACCGAGCATGTGCTGGACATGGCCCCGCTCGGCAAGATGCCGATCCATGAATACGCCAAGGGCGAGAAGGCGGTGCCGGCCACCGCGATGGGCGCGCTGGTAGCCTACGTGGGCACCCAGGACAGGCGTTTCGTGGTGACCAATGCCGACGGCAACGAAGCGTCGGCGATGAAGAACATCAACGACGCGCTGAAGATTCGCCATCCGACCGTCGATCCGCTCTACAACCAGATGCCGGACGGCCAGGTTTACGAGCCGCTGAACGAGGATGCCTGCGCCGGCTTGGCGTCTGCATTGGCCCTGTTCGGTTCGCGCGCCCTGTGGCTGTCGTACGAGAGCTTCGCGATCAACGGCTGGCCCATCGTGCAGACGGTGACCCAGGCGATGGCCGAACTGCGCCGCAAGACGCCTTCCATCGTGACCATGTTCACCGCGGGCGCACTGGAGCAGGGGCGCAACGGCTGGACGCACCAGCGTCCCGAGATCGAGAACTATTTCGCCGCGCAGATGCGCAACGGCAACACCTATCCGTTGTTCCCGTGCGATGCGAACGCGATCCAGGCTGCCTACGATTACGCCACCAACAGCTTCAACAAGTGCATGGTGATCATCGCTTCCAAGAGCCCGTTGCCGGTCTACATGAGCGTGGAAGAGGCCCGCAATGCGGTGGAAACGGGCGCGGCGGTGATCTATGAAAGCAAGAGCGGCAGCAAGGGCACGGTGGTATTCGCAGTCACCGGCGACATGGTGTTCCTGCCGGTGTTCGAGGCCAGGGACAAGCTGGAGGCCGATGGCTACAAGGTGCGCATCGTCGCGGTGGTGAACCCGCGCTGCCTGTACCGTCCCACCGACATCGCGTGGGACACCGTGGCGGAGCCGGACAACAAGTTCATGGATGACGCGCATTTCAACGCGCTGTTCGACGGCGATGCGTTGCTGGCGGTGAGCGGCGGACCGAGTGCCGTGCTGGAGCCGGTGCTGTTGCGCACCCGTGCGGCCAAGCGGGACACCTTCGCGTGGAAGCGCGGCGAGACGACGGCCAGCCCGGCCGAGATCATGGAATTCAACGGCCTGACCGGCGAAGCGATGGCCAAGCGCGTGAAGGCGATGGCGGGATGATCCGATCGACAGCCGGATCCGCGTATCCGGATATTTGGGGAACTATCCATGGCTGAAACCAAGATCATCGTACTGGATGACGATCCCACGGGATCGCAGACGGTGCATAGCTGCCTGCTGCTGACGCGCTGGGATGCGGCGACCCTGCGCGAGGCGGTGCTGGACGATTCGCCGCTGTTCTTCGTGCTGACCAACACCCGCGGCATGGCGGCAAGGCCGGCGGCGGACATCACGCGCGAGGTATGCCGCAACCTGAAGCAGGTGCTGGCCGAGCTGAAGCAGGACGGGCGCGACATCAATCCCATCCTGGTCAGCCGTTCGGATTCGACGCTGCGCGGCCACTACCCGGTGGAGACGGATGTGATCGCGGAAGAGCTGGGTCCGTTCGATGCGCACTTCCTGGTGCCCGCGTTCTTCGAAGGCGGGCGCGTCACGCGCGACAGCGTGCATTACCTGATGGTGCAGGGCCAGCCGGTGCCGGTGCACGAGACCGAGTTCGCGCGCGACTCGGTGTTCGGCTACCGCCACAGCTATCTGCCCGCCTACGTCGAGGAGAAGACCGGCGGGCGCATCCGGGCCGCGCAGGTCGAACGCTTCCTGCTGGCGGACGTGCGCGGCGACAGCCTGCCGCGCCTGATGCAATTGCACGGCAATGCGTGCTGCGTCGTTGATGCCGAAACGCAGGGCGACCTGAACCATTTTGCCGGGCAGTTGCGCCTGGCGGCCGGCCAGGGCAAGCGTTTCCTGTTCCGCAGTGCGGCCAGCCTGCTGACCGCGCTGGCGGGCCTGCCGACGCAGCCGGTGGCGGCCCAGGACATGGCGCGCTATGTGCGCGGCGGCAAGCCGGGCGCGGTCATCGTCGGCTCGCACGTCAAAAAGACCACCCTGCAGCTCGAGCAGTTGCTGAAGATGCCGGGCATCACCCCCATCGAGGTCAACGTCGAGTTGTTGCCTGCAAGACGCGATATGCTATTGGCGGAGATCGTGCGGCTGTGCGAGCAGAATCATGCGGCGGGATTCACCCCGGTGGTGTTTACCAGCCGCCTGGAAAAAGTGTTCCCCGACCAGGCGGCGCGGCTGGCATTCGGCGAAATGGTGTCCGCGTTCCTGATGGACGTGGTGCGCAACCTGCCGCGGACGCTGGGTTTCCTGATCAGCAAGGGCGGCATCACATCCAACGATGTGCTGAGCTCGGGGCTGGCCTTGCGAACCTCGCGCGTGGTCGGGCAGATACTGCCCGGGTGTTCGGTAGTATGCTGTCCGTCCGATCATCCGCGTTACCCTGACCTGCCTGTGGTCATTTTTCCGGGCAACGTCGGGGACGATCATGCGGTAGCAACGGCATATGGCAGGCTGACTGGCCATCAACGTTGAGCAGTGTCAGTAATTTTGCAGTAAGGATAGTATGTTTTCATGAGTCTGCTTTTGTTGTGAGTAGGTGTTTTCGAGCCTGAGCTGTTTTGATCAACCTTATCCAGGGAGAGATATATGAACATTAGAACAATGCCTGTCGTTGCCGTATTGGCGTTTGCAGCATCCTGCAGCGCGTTCGCTGCCGATTCGATCAAGATCGGCGTCTCCGGTCCTTACACCGGCGGTTCCAGCCCGATGGGCGCTTCCATGCGCGACGGCGTCAGGCTGGCTGCCGCCGAGATCAACGCCAAGGGCGGTATCCTCGGACGCAAGATCGAGCTGGTCGAGCGCGATGACCAGGCGCAGAACGACCGCGGCGTGCAGGTGGCGCAGGAGCTGATCAACAAGGAGCACGTCGTCGCCACGGTGGGCTACATCAATACCGGCGTTTCGCTGGCCTCGCAGCGCTTCTACGAGGAAGCCAGGATCCCGGTGATCAACAACGTTTCCACCGGTTCGCTGGTGACCAAGCAGTTCCTGCCGCCGGAGTTTCCCGATAACTACATCTTCCGCAATGCCGCCAACGACACCATCCAGTCGGCAATGATTGTGCGGGAGGCCATCGACGTCAACAAATACACCAAGGTCGCAATCCTGGCCGACTCCACCAACTATGGACAGCTGGGCCGCGAAGACCTGGAAAAGGCGCTGGCAGCCAAGAACATCAAGCCGGTCGCAGTGGAGAAGTTCAACGTCAAGGACGTGGACATGACCGCGCAGCTGCTCAAGGCCAAGGAAGCCGGCGCACAGGCGATCCTGACCTATGCCATCGGACCCGAGCTGGCGCAGATCGCCAACGGCATGGAGAAGCTGGGCTGGAAGGTGCCGATGATCGGCAGCTGGACCTTGTCCATGGCCAACTTCATCGACAACGCCGGCAAGAATGGCGAAGGCGCACGCATGCCGCAGACCTTCATCCAGGAGCCGAACACGCCCAAGCGCAAGGCTTTCATCGCAGCGTACCAGCAGGCCTACAATCCGCCCAATGGCCGCATTCCTTCGCCGGTGTCGGCAGCCCAGGGCTACGACTCGATGTACATCCTGGCAGCAGCCATCAAGCAGGCGGGAGATACCGATGGCGTGAAGATCCGTCAGGCACTGGAGAACCTGCAGGAGAAAGTCGACGGCGTCGTCACCACATACGACCATCCCTATACGCATGACGACCACGAGGCCATCACCATGAACATGGTGGTGATGGGGCAGGTCAAGGACGGCCATGTGGTATACGCCAACGCGGCCGACAAGGCCAACGCGGTGCGCGAAAAAGCATCGGGCAAGGCCAAGAAGTAATTGGTGCCGGTGCAATGACTTGGTAATTCGCATTTGGGCCGGGTTTCCCCCGGCCCAAATTGCAAACGGATGGAGCACTACATATGGAAATCCTCGCACAACTCATCGTCAGCGGTATCGCCCTCGGGATGATCTACGCGCTGATCGCATTCGGCTATCAGCTGACTTTCGCCACCTCGGGAACGCTGAACTTCGGCCAGGGCGAGGCATTGATGCTGGGCGCGCTGGTCGGCCTCACGCTGGTCGGGCACATGAGCTACTGGCTGATGATCCCGCTGGTGCTGGTGTTCGGCGCCTTGCAGGGCATCTTTGTGGAACGCGTCGGCGTGCAGCCCGCGATCAAGACAAAATCGGAATTCGGCTGGATCATGACCACGATCTCGCTGGCCATCATTTTCAAGAACGTCGCCGAGAACATCTGGGGACATGACGACATCACCTTCCCGTCGCCGTTGCCGACGGAGCCGTTGCAGTTCATGGGCATCCGCGTGCTGCCGATGGAGATACTGGTGGTGGTGGGCGCGCTGGCGATCATGCTCGCCGTCGAGCTGTTCAACCGCAAATCCATCTACGGCAAGGCCGTGGTGGCCACTTCCAACGACCGCGATGCAGCCGGGCTGATGGGGATCAACACCGGCATGGTGATCACGTTCTCCTACGCGCTGAGCTCGATGACTGCGGCCTTCGCCGGCGTGCTGGTGGCGCCGCTGACGCTGACCGGCGCCACCATGGGCGTGGTACTCGGCCTGAAGGCCTTTGCGGTCGCCATCATCGGCGGATTGAACAGCGGCATGGGCGTGATCGTGGGCGGCCTGATCCTGGGCATCGCCGAGACCACCACCGGATACTACGTCTCGACCGGCTACAAGGATGTGCCGGGATTGTTGTTGCTGTTGCTGGTACTGGCGATCAAGCCGGCCGGCATGTTCGGCAAGTCTGTCATCAAAAAGGTATAGCATGAGCGCGGTCAAAAATATTTCCATCGTTCTTGCCATTGCGGCCGCAGCAGTGCTGCCGACAGTATGGCCGAATCCTTACTACATCCATCTGATGGTGGTGATAGGCATCTACGCGATCCTGCTGCTGGGCCTGGACATCGTGGTGGGCTATGTGGGCGAAGTGTCGCTGGGCCATGCCGCCCTGTTCGGCATCGGCTCCTATACCGCCGGGGTGCTGCATTTCCAGCTGGCGGTGCCGTTCCTGCTGGCGGTGCCGGCGAGTATCGCCGTCACCGGCCTGTTCGGTGCCATCCTCGCCTTGCCGGCCTTGCGCGTGAACGGCCCCTATCTGGCGATGGTGACCCTGGCGTTCGGCACCATCATCCAGATATTGATCAACGAGATGACCTTCCTCACCAACGGTCCGCTCGGCCTGTCGGTGCGCAAGCCGATCTGGTTCGGTCACCAGATCACCGGTACCGACTATTACTACATCGTGCTGGTCGCGCTGGTGCTGGCCCTGTTCGTCGTGCAACGCATACTCAAGTCGCACCTGGGGCGCGCCTTCGAAGCCCTGCACGACAGCCCGATCGCGTCGGACTGCATGGGTGTCAGCGTGTATGCCTACAAGGTCTACGCCTTCGTGCTGAGCGCCGGGATGGCGGGCCTGGCAGGCAGCCTGTTCACCTATTCCGAAGAATACATCTCGCCCAACACCTACAACTTCGAACTGACGATCCTGTTCCTGCTGGCCGTGATCATGGGCGGGCGCAAGACGCGGACCGGGCCGATCCTGGGGGCCATCATCGTGGTGATGCTGCCGAACGTGCTGTCGGATATCGACCTGTTCCGCAAGATCTCGATCGGCATCGCCGTCATCACGGTGATGTATGCCGCTTATGCGATAACGGCGCGCATACGCAGCGTCAGGCAGCTCACGCTGCCGCTGATCGTCACCATCTCGCTGGCCGTGTCGGGATTCTTCATCAGCGACATTTCCGAGCACCGCCTGACGATCTTCGGCGTGATGATCCTGTTCGTGGTGTATTACCTGCCGAACGGCATCATGGGCTTCGTGCGTAGCATCGTGGTGCGATTCAGGCCGCAGTGGATACATCGCCATGTGCAGATACTGGAGCACGGCGACAAGCAGCATATCTGGGCCGTGCCTGACCACCCGGTCACCTCCAACGGCTTCCTGCTCGAGGCGCGCAACATCGTGATGCAGTTCGGCGGCCTGAAAGCGCTGAACGACGTCAACCTGCAGATCAAGAAGGGTTCCGTGCACGGCCTGATCGGACCCAACGGTTCGGGCAAGAGCACCACCATGAACGTGCTGACCGGCATCTACAGCCCGACCGCGGGCGAGATCGAGTTCAACGGCAAGATCATCACCGGCACCACGCCTTCTTCGATCGCCGGGGAGGGCATCGCGCGCACCTTCCAGAACGTGCAGCTGTTCGGCGAGATGACCGCCATCGAGAACGTGCTGGTCGGCCTGCACCACACCTTTCGCCACAGCCTGATCGACGTGGTGTTCCAGACACCGCGCTGCCGCAAGGAAAAGAATTCGGCGGAAGTGCGTGCCGCCAGCCTGCTGCAGTTCGTCGGCCTGGCCGACCTCGCCAACGAGGAGGCGCGCAACCTGCCGTACGGCAAGCAGCGCCTGCTCGAGATCGCCCGTGCGCTGGCGCTGAATCCGAGCCTGCTGCTGCTGGACGAACCGGCTGCCGGCCTGACCGCGCCCGACATCAAGGAACTGATCTCGATGATCGAGAAGATCCGCAGCCATGGCATCACCGTGATCCTGATCGAGCACCACATGGATGTGGTGATGAGCATCTGCGATACCGTGACGGTGCTCGACTTCGGCCAGAAGATCGCGGAAGGCACACCGGCGGCAGTCCAGTCCGACGAGAAAGTCATCGAAGCCTATCTTGGCGGCAGCGCCAAGACAGCGTGAGGAGTTAACGATGTTACAGATCCAGAATTTACATGCGGCCTACGGCAAAGTGGAAGTGTTGCACGACATCTCGCTCGAGGTGCCGAAAGGCAAAGTCGTGACCCTCATCGGTTCCAACGGTGCGGGCAAGACCACGACCATGCGCGCGATCTCCGGCATGATCAAGCCCTCGGGCGGCAGCATCATGCTGAACGGCAAAGCCATCACCGGCCTTTCCTCCAACAAGATCGCCCGCGCCGGGCTGGCCCATTCGCCCGAGGGGCGGCGCGTGTTCGCCACCCTGTCGGTGACCGACAACCTGTTGCTGGGCGCCTTCCCGCGCCTGACCTTCGGCCGCGAGCGCGGCGATGTGCAGGGCGACCTGGCACGCGTGTTCGAGCTGTTCCCGCGCCTGAAGGAACGCGCCAGCCAGCAGGCCGGCACGCTCTCCGGCGGCGAACAGCAGATGCTCGCCATGGGGCGCGCGCTGATGCTCAATCCGGAAGTGCTGCTGCTGGACGAGCCGTCCATGGGCCTGGCCCCGCTGCTGGTGAACGAGGTGTTCCGCATCATCGCCGAGCTGAAAGGGCGCGGCATCACCATGCTGCTGGTCGAGCAATTCGCCGCCGCTGCGCTGGAAGTGGCCGACTACGGCTATGTGCTGGAGAACGGCCGCATCGCCTGCCACGGGCCGGCGCAACAGCTGAAGGACGATCCGGCGGTGAAGGCCGCGTACCTGGGGGCGTCGCACTAACCACCGGGCAGCGTCCGTCGCAGTTGCATGAGCCGCGGGCGGCCGGTTTCGGCCGCCCCATCCCTGAACTGGATAGCACCACCCATCGCCGCTGCATCGCGGTCGCCGCACCGGCATCACACAATTTATCTGGAGGACGAAATGGCTAAGCAAACCCTATCATTATGGATCAACGGTCAACACGTACAGAGTTCGGGCGCACGCCTGGCGGACGTGACCAACCCGGCCAGGGGCGAGGTGATACGCCAGGTGCCGCTGGCCAATCGGGCCGACGTGGACAAGGCGGTCGCAGCCGCGAAAGCCGCATTCCCGGCCTGGCGCGACACGCCGCCGTTGCGCCGCAGCCGCATCCTGAACAAGTTCCGCGATCTGCTGGAGACCCATCGCGCCGAGCTGGCGCAGCTGGCGAGCGAAGAGCACGGCAAGACGCTGGAAGACGCGGCCGGCTCGGTGCAGCGCGGCATCGAAGTGGTCGAGTTCGCGGTCGGTGCGCCGCACCTGCTCAAGGGCGAGCATGCCGAGAACGTCGGGCGCGGCGTCGACTGCCATTCCATGCTGCAGCCCATCGGCGTATGTACCGGCATCACGCCGTTCAACTTCCCCGCGATGGTGCCAATGTGGATGTTCCCCATCGCCATCGCCTGCGGCAACACCTTCATCCTCAAGCCGTCCGAGAAAGTGCCGTCCTGCAGCCTGCGCATGGGAGAACTGCTGAAGGAAGCCGGATTGCCCGACGGCGTGTTCAACGTGGTGCCGGGCGACAAGGAGGCGGTCGATGCGCTGCTGGTCCATCCCGATGTGCGCGCCGTGTCCTTCGTCGGCTCCACCCCGATCGCCAAATACATCTACGAGACCGCCGCGCACCACGGCAAGCGCGTGCAGGCGCTGGGCGGAGCCAAGAACCATGCGGTGGTCATGCCCGATGCGCCGCTGGAGTTCACCGCCGATGCGATCATGGGCGCCGCCTACGGTTCCGCCGGCGAACGCTGCATGGCGATCTCCACTGTGGTCGCGGTCGGCGCAGTCGCCGATGCGCTGGTGGCCAGGCTGAAGGAAAAGGCGGAGAAACTGGTGGTCGGTCCCGGGGACCGCAAAGGGGTGGACATGGGGCCGGTGATTTCGGCCCAGCACCGCGACAAGATTGTCGGCTATATCGACAGCGGCGTGGCGCAGGGCGCCAGGCTGGTGACCGACGGGCGCGGCATCAAGGTGGACGGCCACGAGCATGGCTACTTCGTCGGCCCGACCCTGTTTGATAACGTCGACACCGGCATGACGATCTACCGCGAAGAGATATTCGGCCCGGTGCTGATCGTGCTGCGCGTCGCCAGCCTGGACGAGGCGATCGCCCTGGTGAACAGCAACCCGTACGCCAACGGCACCGCCATCTTCACCGCCTCGGGGGCGGCGGCGCGCCGTTTCCAGAACGAGATCGAAGTCGGCATGGTCGGCATCAACGTGCCGATCCCGGTGCCGATGGCGTTCTTCTCCTTCGGCGGCTGGAAGGCTTCGCTGTTCGGCGACCTGCACATGCACGGCATGGAAGGCGTGTACTTCTATACCCGCACCAAGGCCATCACTTCGCGCTGGCCCGAGGTGGCGGAAAAGAACGTCTCCACCCTGGTGATGCCGACGCTGGGCTGAGCGCGGACGGAGCGAATGCGTCATGAACCTGAATCATCTGTCCAGGCTGGCGATCGAGGTGATGCTGCCGATCTCCATCCTGGTCGGCGCCGGCGCGATATGGCCGGTGTATTTCAGGGAAATTTCCGGCAAGACGCTGCGCATCCAGCTCAACCGCCTGGTGCTGAACCTGTTCTACCCGGCCATCCTGTTCTCCATCGCCGCCACCACACCGATCACGCCGGAGCTGCTCTCGGTGCCGCTGCTGGTCGGCATCGGCACGCTGCTGGCGGGCGCCGTGCTCTACCTGCTGCTGTACCGTTCGCCGCTGGGGTGCGGCATGCACAACGGCACCCGCGCGGCATTGACGGTGAGCGGCATGTTCGGCAACACCTTCTTCGTCGGCGTGCCGGTGCTGGTCTATTTCTACGGTGCGGAAGCGTCGCGTTATGCCGCTTTCAACGACATGCTGATGACCATGCCCATCATGTGGAGCCTGGGCGTGTGGATATGTACCCGGCTGGGGCCGCCGGAATCGGCCGGGCTGCATCCGCCGATCTGGCGCCTGATGATGGGCATCCCGCCGATCTGGGCGTTCATCGCCGGCGCCCTGATGCAGCTGAGCGGGTTCGTGTTCGAGCCGCTTATCCATGCCGCACGCCTGATCGGGCAGGCGACCATCCCGGTGACGATGTTCGTGCTGGGACTGTCCATCCCGTGGCGCAACCTGAAGCCGCGCATGGCGATCCTGGGCGTGGCCGCGGTGAAGATCGGGCTGATGCCGCTGCTGGTGGCGGTCGCCGCCTCGCTGCTGTATGTGCATACGACGGAGCCGCAGCAGGCTGCGGTGATCGAAGCCGGCATGCCGACCATGATGTCGGCGCTGATCCTGTCCGACCGCTTCCACCTGGATACCGAGGCGGCGGCATTGATGATAGGCTGGACCACGGTGCTGTACTGGTTTTCCTTGCCGGCGATGGCCTGGCTGATGCACTGACGCTTCAACACTTGTTACTCGGGAGACACTTATGACGATCAACGTTGGATTCATCGGCCCCGGCATCATGGGCGCCCCCATGGCACTCAACCTGATGAAGGGCGGCCACAGGCTGTGGGTCTATGCACGGCGTCCCGCCGCCACGCAGCCGCTGGTCGCCGCGGGTGCGACCGCCTGCGCCACCCCTGCCGACGTGGCGCGCCACGCGGATGTGATCTTCACCATCGTGTCGGACACACCGGACGTGGAGAGCGTGATCTTCGGCGCGCAGGGCATCGCCAGCCAGGCGCGCCCGGGCACGGTGATCGTCGACATGAGCACCATCTCGCCCACCGCCACCAAGTCGTTCGCCGAACGGCTGGCGCAGCAGGGCGTCGAGATGCTGGACGCACCGGTTTCCGGCGGCGAGACCGGCGCGATCAACGGCACCCTGTCCATCATGGTGGGCGGCAAGCCCCAGGTATTCGAGCGCGTCAAACCGCTGTTCGAATGCATGGGCAAGAACATCGTGCATATCGGCGACAACGGCGCCGGCCAGGTGGCGAAGGCGTGCAACCAGATCGTGGTGGCGGTGACCATCGAGGCGGTGGCCGAAGCGCTGACTTTCGCGCGCAGGAACGGCGCCGATCCGGCCAAGGTGCGCGAGGCGCTGATGGGCGGCTTCGCCGGCAGCAAGATCATGGAAGTGCACGGCAAACGCATGCTGGACAACGATTTCAAACCCGGCTTCAAGGTCGGCCTGCACCAGAAGGACATGCGCATCGTCATGGAGACCGCGCACCAGCTGGGCGTGGCATTGCCGGCCGCTGCGCTGGTCACCCAGCACCTCAATGCGCTGATGGGCACCGGCGACACCAACCTCGATTCCGCCGCCGTGGTGAAAGTCATCGAACGCATGTCCGGCATGGGCGGCAAATAAGATCATGGAAAAGATCGTGTTCCTCGATTCGGCCACCGTCATCGCCGATGTGCGCCGCCCGGCCTTCGCGCACCGGTGGGAGACGCACGCCGCCACGACGGCCGAGCAGGTGGTGGCGCGGCTGCAGGATGCGACCATCGCCATCACCAACAAGGTGCCGTTGCGCCGCGAAGCGCTGCAGCAGTTGCCCGGGCTGAAGATGGTCGCCATTGCTGCAACCGGCACCGACAACGTCGATATCGACTATTGCCGCGAACGCGGCATCGTGGTGTCCAACATCCGCAACTACTCGGTGCACACCGTGCCGGAGCATGTGTTCATGCTGCTGCTGGCGCTGCGCCGCAACCTGCTGGCGTTCCGTGCCGACGTGCGCAACGGCGAATGGCAGAAATCCGCACAGTTCTGCCTGTTCACCCACCCGGTGTACGACCTGCACGGCAGCACGCTGGGCATCGTCGGCCGCGGTGCGATCGGCACATCGGTGGGACAGATCGCTGCAGCATTCGGCATGCGCGTGCTGTATGCGGAGCACAAGGGCGCCGCCGCGGTCAGGCCTGGCTACACTGCGTTCGACACGGTGCTGCGCGAAAGCGACGCGATCACCCTGCACCTGCCGCTGAAGGAACAGACCCGCAACCTGATCGGTGCGGCCGAATTCGCCGTCATGAAACCGCAGGCCCTGTTGATCAATACGGCGCGCGGCGGCCTGGTGGACGAGACCGCCTTGCACGACGCCCTGCGTTCCGGCCGCATCGCCGGCGCCGGCTTCGACGTGCTGGGCAAGGAACCGCCGAGCGCCGGACACCCGCTGCTCGACCTGGACCTGCCCAACTTCATCCTGACGCCGCACATCGCCTGGTCGGGCAGGGCGGCGATGCAGACGCTGGCCGACCAGCTCATCGACAACATCGAAGCGTTCGTGGCCGGCGCACCCAACAATCGCGTCGCCTGACGCAGTTTTCAACGAGGAGGCGAACATGGCTCACCCCACAGGAATTGAAATCAAGGCTCCGGCACTCCCGCAGCAGGCCGGCATCCTTACGCCGGAAGCACTCACCTTCATCGCCGGTCTGGCACGCAAGTTCGAGCCGGTGCGGCAATCGCTGCTGCAGAACCGGGTGCGGCGCCAGGCCGAACTGGATGCCGGCAAGAACCCCGACTTCCTGGCCGAGACCGCTGCCGTGCGCAACGGCGACTGGACCATCGCGCCGGTGCCCGCCGAGCTGCAGGACAGGCGCGTTGAGATCACCGGCCCGGCCGAACGCAAGATGCTGATCAACGGCCTCAACGCCGGCGCCAACGTGTACATGGCGGACCTGGAAGATTCCATGACCCCGACCTGGAGCAACGTGATCGAGGCGCAGGCCAATTTGCGCGACGCGGTCGCGCGCACCATCAGTCACGTCAACCCAGACGGCAAGACCTACCAGCTCAACGACAAGGTCGCCGTGCTGTTCGTGCGTCCGCGCGGCTGGCACATGATCGAGAAGCATGTGACGGTGGACGGGCATCCCGTATCCGCCAGCCTGTTCGACTTCGGGCTGTATTTCTTCCACAACGCGAAAGCGCTGCTGGCGCGCGGCAGCGCACCTTACTTCTACCTGCCCAAGATGGAGAGCCACCTGGAGGCGCGCCTGTGGAACGACGTCTTCGTGCACGCGCAGCAGCAACTGGGCATCCCGCGCGGCACCATCAAGGCGACGGCATTGATCGAGACGATACTCGCCGCTTTCGAGATGGACGAATTTCTGTACGAGCTGCGCGAGCATTCCGCCGGCCTCAACTGCGGCCGCTGGGATTACATCTTCAGCTGCATCAAGAAATTCGGCGCGCGGCCGGACTTCATCCTCGCCGACCGCGGCCTGGTGACCATGACCTCGCCTTTCATGCGCGCCTATTCGCTGCTGTCGATCAAGACCTGCCACCGCCGCAATGCGCACGCCATGGGCGGCATGGCGGCACAGATACCGATCAGGTCGGATGCCGAGGCGAATGCCGTCGCGCTGGCCAAGGTGCGCGCCGACAAGGAACGCGAAGCGGGCGACGGGCACGACGGCACCTGGGTCGCCCACCCGGGCCTGGTGCCGGTGGCGAAAGAGGTGTTCGACCGGCTGATGCCCACGCCGAACCAGTTGCACAAGCAGCGTGCCGACGTGCACACGACCGCGGCCGACCTGCTGCGCTTCGAGCCGCAGGGGCCGATCACCGAAGCCGGCGTGCGCATCAACATCGAAGTGGCGCTCTGCTATCTCGGCGCCTGGCTGGCCGGCACCGGCTGCGTGCCCATCCATCACCTGATGGAAGACGCCGCCACTGCCGAGATCTCGCGCTCGCAGGTGTGGCAGTGGGTACACAGCCCGCGCGGCGTGCTGGACGACGGGCGCAAGGTGACGCTGGAGCTGGTGCGCGGGCTGCTCCCCGGCGTGCTGGCCGGCATCAACGCCGGCGTGCAGGAGAAGCGTTTCATCCCGGGGAATTACGAGCAGGCCGCGACGGTGTTCGAGCAGTTGATCGCGCGGCAGCCCATCGTCGAATTCCTCACCAACCATTGCTACGAAGTGATGGACTGATTTTTTGCGGCAACGGGAATTTATGAAGAACCAGGAACTGATCAGACAGTTGCTCGACATCCTGCCGGCGGAAGCGGTGTTGTCCGAGCAGGAAGACCTCAAGCCGTTCGAGTGCGACGGCCTGTCGGCCTATCGCCAGGTGCCGCTGGCCGTGGTGCTGCCGGAGACCGAGGAGCAGGTGCGCGAAATACTGCAGCTGTGCCGCCGCGAGAACGTGCCGGTGGTCGCGCGCGGTTCCGGCACCGGACTGTCGGGCGGCGCGCTGCCGCTTGCCGACGGCGTGCTGCTCAGCATGGCCAAGTTCAAGCGCATCCTGACGCTCGACCCGGTCGCCCGCACCGCGCGCGTCCAGCCGGGCGTGCGCAACCTGGCGATCTCCGAAGCGGCCGCGCCGCACGGCCTGTACTACGCACCCGATCCGTCCAGCCAGATCGCCTGTTCCATCGGCGGCAACGTGGCGGAAAACGCCGGCGGCGTGCATTGCCTGAAGTACGGGCTCACCGTGCACAACGTGCTCAAGCTGCGCGCCTATACCATGGAGGGCGAACTGCTCGAACTGGGGGCGGAAGCGCTGGATGCCGCGGGCTACGACCTGCTGGCGCTGTTCACCGGCAGCGAAGGCATGCTGGGCGTGATCACCGAGGTGACGGTCAAGCTGCTGCCCAAACCCGAACTGGCGCGCGTGGTGATGGCGGCGTTCGACAGCGTGGCCAAGGCGGGTGCCGCGGTGGGGGAGATCATCGCGGCGGGCATCATCCCGGCCGGGCTGGAGATGATGGACAAGCTGTCGATCAAGGCGGCGGAGGATTTCGTCCATGCCGGCTACCCGCTCGATGCCGAAGCGATCCTGCTATGCGAATCGGACGGCACGCCGGAGGAGGTCGCCGAGGAGATCGCCAGCATGGAGGCGATCCTCACGCGTTGCGGCGCCGTCTCGCTGCGCACTTCGGAGAACGAGGCGGACAGGCTCCGGCTGTGGGCCGGGCGCAAGGCCGCCTTTCCTGCCGTTGGCCGCATCTCGCCCGACTATTACTGCATGGACGGCACCATCCCGCGCCGCGAACTGGCGCATGTGCTGAACCGTATCGAAGAACTGTCGCGCGAATACGACCTGCGCGTCGCCAACGTGTTCCATGCCGGCGACGGCAACCTGCATCCGCTGATCCTCTACGATGCCAGCCAGCCCGGCGAATTCCATCGTGCCGAAGAGATCGGCGGCAAGATCCTGGAGTTGTGCGTGGAAGTGGGCGGCACCATCACCGGCGAGCACGGCGTGGGCATCGAAAAGATCAACCAGATGTGCGCCCAGTTCAAGTCTGCGGAACTGCAGCGTTTCCGCGAAGTGAAGCTGGCGTTCGATCCCTCCGGCCTGCTCAATCCCGGCAAGGTGATCCCCACCGCGCATCGCTGTGCGGAATTCGGCGCCCAGCACGTGCACCACGGGCAGCTGCCATTCCCAGAGCTGCCGCGTTTCTGAGCAGTCGTTCTTGTGAGTACGGATAAAGCCATGCAGAACATCATCGAACAATACAGCCAGGCCGTGCTGGACGCCGGGCGCGAGCGCCGCCCGCTGAGCATCCTGGGCTCGGGCAGCAAGGCGTTCTACGGCCGCGCCACCCAGGGTGACGCGCTGGACGCCACGCGCTACCGCGGCATCGTCTCCTACGAACCCACCGAACTGGTGCTCACGGCTCGCGCCGGTACGCCGCTTGCCGAGATCGAGGCGGAGCTGGCCGCCAGGCGGCAGATGCTGCCGTTCGAGCCGCCGCACTTCGGCAGCGGCGCCACGCTGGGCGGCTGCATCGCCGCCGGACTGTCGGGACCGCGCCGTGCCTATGCCGGTGCGGCGCGCGACTATGTGCTGGGTGTGCGCATGATCGACGGCAAGGGCGAAGTGCTGAACTTCGGCGGCCAGGTCATGAAGAACGTCGCCGGTTATGACGTGTCGCGCCTGATGACCGGCTCGCTCGGCACGCTGGGCCTGTTGCTGGAGGTGTCGCTGAAGGTCCTGCCGATCCCGGTGGAAGAGATGAGCCTGCGTTTCGTCATGGCGGAGCAGGAAGCGCTGGAAGCGGTCAACCGTTGGGCCGCGCAGCCGCTGTCCTTGTCCGCGACCTGCTATCACAACGGCGTGCTGACCGTGCGCCTGTCCGGCGCCGCCGCCGCAGTGCGCTCGGTGCGCAGCAAGCTCGGCGGCGACATCGTGGCGGATGCGGAGGCGTTCTGGCGCAGCGTGCGCGAGCAGCAGCACGCGTTCTTCCAATCCACTGGCGGCAAGGAGCAGGCGTTGTGGCGCCTGTCGCTGCCGTCCACCGCAACCGTGCTCGACCTGCCCGGACGGCAACTGATCGAGTGGGGTGGTGCCCTGCGCTGGCTGGTCAGCGATGCGCCCGCTGCGCAGATCCGGCAGGCCGCATCTGCAGTCGGCGGCCAGGCGACGCTGTTCCGCAGCGCTGCCGCCAGCGACGAACCGTTCCATCCGCTGCCGTCCGCCTTGCTTCAGTTGCACCGGCGCCTGAAGCAGACCTTCGACCCGCACGGCATCTTCAATCCCGGCCGCATGTATCCGGAGTTCTGACGCCATGCAAACCAACCTCATCGAATCCATCAGACACACCGCCGACGGGCAGGAAGCGGAATCCATCCTGCGTGCCTGCGTGCATTGCGGTTTCTGCACCGCCACCTGTCCCACATACCAATTGCTGGGCAGCGAACTGGACAGCCCGCGCGGACGCATCTACCTGATCAAGGAAATGCTGGAAGGCGCGGCAGTGACGGAAAAGACCATGCTGCACCTGGACCGCTGCCTCACCTGCCGCTCCTGCGAAACGACCTGTCCGTCCGGCGTGCAATACGGCCGCCTGGTGGACATCGGCCGTGCCTATGCCGAAGAAAAAACCGCGCGCAGCGTGGGCCAGCGCATCCAGCGCGGGCTGCTGCGCAGGGTGCTGCCGCGTCCGGCGGTGTTCAATTCCCTGCTGGCGGTCGGTCGCCTGATGCGTCCAATGCTGCCGCGCGGCGTGGCCAGGAGCATTCCCGTTGCACAGAAGGCGACAGCGCGTCCGACGGCGCGCCACGCCCGCACCATGCTGGTACTGGAAGGCTGCGTGCAGCCGGGACTGGCGCCCAACACCAACGCCGCGGCAGCGCGGGTACTCGACAGGCTGGGCGTCTCGCTGGTCAGTGCCGAAAAGGCCGGCTGCTGCGGCGCGGTCAGTTATCACCTGAACGCGCATGCGGACGGCCTCGACTATATGCGCCGCAACATCGATGCGTGGTATCCGCATGTCGAGCAAGGTGCGGAAGCGATCGTGATGACCGCCAGCGGCTGCGGCGCGATGGTCAAGGAATACGGGCACCTGCTGCGCAACGACTCCGTGTATGCCGCCAGGGCCGCGCGCATCTCCGCACTGACGCGCGACTTGAGCGAGGTGCTGGCGGCCGAGAAAGACAGCCTGCTCAAGCTGCTCACTCCGGCACAGCGCGGCAAGGTGGCGTTCCATGCCCCCTGCACCCTGCAGCACGGGCAGCGCATCGTCGGCGTGATCGAGCAATTGCTGGCCGGGGCCGGCTATGAACTGACGCCGGTAGCCGACAAGCACCTGTGCTGCGGCTCGGCCGGCACCTACTCGATCCTGCAGCAGGAGTTGTCGCAGCAATTGCTGCGCAACAAGCTGGCTGCGCTGCAAAGCGGAAAACCCGTGCAGATAGCCAGTGCCAACATCGGCTGCCAGACGCACCTGCAAAGCGGCACCGACCTGCCGGTGCGTCACTGGATCGAGCTGCTCGACGATGCGCTGGGCGCTGCCGCAAGCGAACGGAATTGAATCGAAGAACGAAAGGGGATCGAATATGGCGGGAGTGTGGGACGAACGTTATGCCGGCGAGGAATATCATTTCGGCACCGAACCGAACGCTTTCCTGGTTACGCAGCGCAGCCTGCTGAAGCCGGGGATGTCGTGCCTCGCCGTGGCCGATGGCGAAGGGCGCAACGGCGTGTGGCTGGCCCAGCAGGGCCTGGACGTGCTGGCGGTGGATTCCTCATCGGTTGCGCTGGAAAAGGCGCGGAAACTGGCGCAGCAACGCGGCGTCACGGCGAAGTTCGAGCAGGTCGACCTGACGCAATGGAACTGGGGCGAGGAACGCTTCGACGTGGTCGCCGCGATCTTCATCCAGTTCGCCGCGCCCGATTTGCGCGAGCAGATGTTTGCCCACATCAAGCGCTGCCTGAAGCCGGGCGGGCTGCTGTTGCTGCACGGCTACACGCCGCGCCAGCTGGAGTACAAGACCGGCGGCCCTTCGCAGGCCGAGAACCTGTACACCGAGGCGCTGCTGCGCAAGGCGTTTTCCGACATGGAGATACTGCACCTGCGCGAGCACGACGACGTCATCCGCGAAGGAACCGGTCACAGCGGCATGTCGGCATTGATCGATATGGTGGCGCGCAAGCCGCGCTGATCGATCCGCCTGGCCGACCTGCATGAACGGCGGCGATTTTATTTCTTCTGGCCGCTGTGCTTCCATCCACGTCGCGAGTGCAATGATCAGCACTCGTCGAGGCCGTGTTACCTGGCAGACTGCGCGTCGCGTTCCTTCCTGTATTCGTCGTAGCTGGGGGCCGGCGCCATGGCGCGTTCCTCCGGCGTCCGCTTCGCATCGTTGTTGCCCTTGATGCCTTCGTACATGTTGCGGGCCGGGTCTGCATCGCACGCAGCCAGCAGCAACAAGGTCATCCAGACGAGCAGAGATCTCATGGTTCCTCCAGTCAGGAGCGAGCTTTCACCCACGCTTCGATACCGGCGGCATCCATCGCACCGGCCTGCCGCGCCACTTCGCGTCCGCCCTTGAACAGCGCCAGGGTCGGGATGCTGCGGATGTTGTATTGCGCGGCGAGCTGCTGCGCCTCTTCCGTGTTCAGCTTGGCGACGCGCAGCTGCGGTTCCAGCCGCTGCGCGGCTTTCTCGTAGGCCGGCGCCATCATGCGGCAGGGGCCGCACCACGGCGCCCAGAAATCCACCAGCACCGGGATGTCGTTGCGCCCGATGTGCTGCATGAAATTCTGCCCGGTCAGTTCCACCGGATGTGCAGTGAACAGGGGCTGCTTGCATTTGCCGCAGGTGGGCTGGGCCGACAGTCTGTCGGACGGGACGCGGTTCACCGCATCGCAATGCGGGCAGACGATATGTTTGGGATCGCTCATGATGGCCTCAATAAATCAGGAGATTCTAATATATGGGGCGAATAACGAGATTTCAAGATGGTGTCGAGTAATCGTTACGAGTGGCCAAAGTACAAGGCGCACGGAGCACAGGAGCCGGAATGTACATGAAGTACATGAGGACTCCGAGCACCGCGCAACGCAGCACTTTGGCTACGCAGTAGATTAGGCGGCGCCAGCTTCAAGGGAGGGCAATGCGCATCGACAGGTCGATGGCCTCGATATCCTTGGTCAGCGTGCCGATGGAGATGCGGTCCACGCCGGTCTCGGCGACCAGGCGCACGTTCTCCAGCGTGATGCCGCCGGAGGCTTCCAGTTCGGCGCGCTTGGCGGCATGGGCCACGGCCAGGCGCATATCCGCCATCGAGAAGTTGTCCAGCAGGATCAGCCGCGCACCGGCGTTCAGCGCTTCCTCCAGCTGGGCCAGCGTCTCCACCTCGATCTGGATCGACGTGCCCGGCGGGATGATCTGGAACGCCTGTTCCAGCACCTCGCGGATGCCGCCCGCGGCTGCGATGTGGTTCTCCTTGATCAGCACGCCGTCGGACAGGCCGAAGCGCTGGTTGTGCCCGCCGCCCACACGAACCGCATGTTTCTGCGCCATGCGCAGGCCGGGCAGGGTCTTGCGCGTGTCCATGATCTTCGCCTGCGTACCTTGCGCAGCCTCGACGTAAAGCCGCGTCCTGGTGGCGGTGGCGGAAAGTGTCTGCAGGAAATTCAGGGCCGGCCGTTCGGCGGTGAGCATGGCCCGTGCATTGCCGTGTATCTCGCACAAGGTCTGGTTCGCTTCGGCGACCTGGCCTTCCTGCACCAGCCATTTGATCTTGCATTCCGGGTCGAGTGTAAGGAAGCACTCCTCGAACCACAGCGTGCCGCACAGCACTGCCGGTTCGCGCGTGATCACCGTGGCTCGGGCCCGGGCGCGCTCGGGAACGAGTTGTGCGGTGAGGTCGCAGTCGTAGCCGTCTTCCGCCAGGGCGGCGGCGACATTGGCGCGGATGTGGTGGGCGAGGCTGGTGTGTGGCATGGGGGGCTGTCCTTGAAAGAGGGCGTAGTATAAGGGAAGCAGCAGGGGGTTGAAATCGCCGTGCCTTGCCCCATTTACCCTGCAGTCAGATATCTCTTTGAGGGAACAGCCATGCGATTCGACAAGTTCACCACCAAGCTGCAACAAGCCCTGTCCGATGCCCAGAGCCTGGCCGTCGGTGCCGACAACCAGTTCATCGAGCCGCAGCACCTGCTGCTGGCCTTGCTCAACGATGCCGACAGCGGCGCGGGTTCGCTGCTGGCCCGCGCGGGTGGCAACGTCAATGCACTGAAGGCGTCGCTCAACGATGCCGTAACGCGCCTGCCCAAGGTGGAAGGCCACGGTGGCGAGGTACAGGTCGGCCGCGACCTGGCCAACCTGTTCAACCTCACCGACAAGGAAGCGCAGAAACGCGGCGACCAGTTCATCGCCAGCGAGATGTTCCTGCTGGCGCTCACCAGCGACAAGGGCGAATGCGGGCGGCTGCTCAAGCAGCACGGCGTGGCACGCGCACCGCTGGAGCAGGCCATCAATGCCGTGCGCGGCGGCGAGTCGGTCGGTTCGCAGGAAGCCGAAGGCCAGCGCGAAGCCCTGAAAAAATACACCATGGACCTCACCGAGCGCGCCCGCCAGGGCAAGCTCGACCCGGTCATCGGCCGTGACGACGAGATCCGCCGTGCCATCCAGGTGCTGCAGCGCCGCACCAAGAACAACCCGGTGCTGATCGGCGAGCCGGGCGTGGGCAAGACCGCCATCGTCGAAGGCCTGGCGCAGCGCATCATCAACGGCGAAGTGCCCGAGACCCTGAAGGGCAAGCGCGTGCTGTCGCTGGACATGGCGGCACTGCTGGCCGGCGCCAAGTACCGCGGCGAATTCGAGGAGCGTCTGAAATCGGTGCTCAAGGAACTGTCTCAGGACGAAGGCAAGAACATCGTGTTCATCGACGAGCTGCACACCATGGTCGGCGCGGGCAAGGCCGAAGGCGCGATGGATGCCGGCAACATGCTGAAGCCGGCGCTGGCGCGCGGCGAGCTGCACTGCATCGGCGCGACCACGCTGGACGAGTACCGCAAATACATCGAGAAGGATGCCGCGCTGGAGCGCCGCTTCCAGAAGGTGCTGGTGGACGAACCTAGCGTCGAATCGACCATCGCCATCCTGCGCGGCCTGCAGGAGAAATACGAACTGCACCACGGCGTCGAGATCACCGACCCCGCCATCGTCGCGGCGGCGGAACTGTCGCATCGCTACATCACCGACCGCTTCCTGCCGGACAAGGCCATCGACCTGATCGACGAGGCCGCCGCACGCATCAAGATGGAGATCGATTCCAAGCCCGAAGTGATGGACAAGCTCGACCGCCGCCTGATCCAGCTGAAGATCGAGCGCGAAGCGGTGAAGAAGGAGAAGGACGAAGCCTCGCGCAAACGCATGGGCCTGATCGAGGACGAGATCAAGAAGCTGGAACGCGAATACGCCGACCTGGAAGAAATCTGGAAGGCGGAGAAAGGTGCGGCACAGGGTGCGGCGTCGGTGAAGGAAGAGATCGATCACGTGAAGGCCGAGATGGCTGCCTTGCAGCGCGAAGGCAAGCTGGAGAAAGTGGCCGAGCTGCAATACGGCAAGCTGCCGCAACTCGAAGCGAAATTGAAGGAAGCCGCCCAGCGCGAGGCCGAAGGTGGCGGGCAGAAGAACAAGCTGCTGCGCACGCAGGTCGGCGCGGAAGAGATCGCCGAAGTGGTGAGCCGCGCTACCGGCATCCCGGTCAGCAAGATGATGCAGGGCGAGCGCGACAAGCTGCTCAAGATGGAAGACAAGCTGCACGAGCGTGTGGTGGGACAAGACGAGGCGGTTCGCCTGGTGTCCGATGCCATCCGCCGTTCGCGCTCGGGACTGTCCGACCCGAACCGTCCGTACGGCTCGTTCCTGTTCCTCGGCCCCACCGGCGTGGGCAAGACCGAGCTGTGCAAGACGCTGGCCAATTTCCTGTTCGATTCGGAAGAGCACCTGATCCGCATCGACATGAGCGAATTCATGGAGAAGCATTCCGTCGCCCGCCTGATCGGCGCGCCTCCCGGTTATGTCGGCTATGAGGAAGGCGGCTACCTGACCGAGGCCGTGCGCCGCAAACCGTACAGCGTGATCCTGCTCGACGAAGTGGAGAAGGCGCACCCGGATGTGTTCGGCGTGCTGCTGCAGGTTCTCGACGACGGACGCATGACCGACGGCCAGGGCCGCACCGTGGACTTCAAGAACACCGTGATCGTGATGACCTCCAACCTGGGCAGCGACATGATCCAGAAAATGGAAGGCGACGACTACCAGGTGGTGAAGCTGGCAGTGATGGGCGAAGTGAAGAACTACTTCCGTCCCGAGTTCATCAACCGCATCGACGAGGTGGTGGTGTTCCACTCGCTGGACGAGAAGAACATCAAGTCCATCGCGCGCATCCAGATGCTGGGCCTGGAGAAACGCCTGGCTGCGATGGAGATGAAGCTGGAAGTGACCGATGCCGCACTGGCGGAGGTTGCCAATGCAGGCTTCGATCCGGTGTACGGCGCGCGTCCGCTGAAGCGCGCGATCCAGGCGCAGATCGAGAACCCGCTGGCCAAGGCCATCCTCGAAGGACGCTTCGCCGCCAAGGACACCGTCAAGGTGGATTGCAAGGCAGGCGTAATGCGCTTCGACAAGGGCTGATCGCGTGCAGATCAAATATGCCTCCCTTGCGCCGGGGAAACCTCGCGGCCCGTTGCGCAAGCTGGCAGCGCTGATCCTGACCGTGGCGATGGTCGGTCTGGCCCTGATGTTCTCGGCGGTATTGCTCGTGGTCATCGCGCTGGTCGGCGCGATGGCCTGGGCATATCTGTGGTGGAAGACGCGTGAACTGCGCAAGCAGATGCGCGACCTGCACTCCCGCGCGACGAGGGCGGCAGCGACGGCGAGCAATGACGCCGTGTTCGAGGGCGAAGTGATCCGCGTAGTCGAGCCGCACGAGGTGAAGTGAACGCGGCTGGCTAGTGCATTGCGAACCCGGCCCTGCTGGGCTCGCCAAATACAAAGCCCGGCATCGCCGGGCTTTTTTCAATCAATGTGTGGCAGGTTGCGTGATCAGGGGCTGCACATCCTGGCTATGTTTCTTCGCATGTTTGGCCGCGCGTTTTTCCTTCGGCGTCATCAGCGGCTTCTTCTTGGTATCTTTGTCCCGGCTGGAATGATGTGAGTGGGGCATGATCGGACTCCTTATCGTGGTTAAGGAAAATTCATGCTACTCCAATAAATCGGCCTTGTGAATGGCGGGCTGGCCCATGATCGGCAGCGCGTTGCGCGGCAGAGCCAGCGCCTCCAGCACCTTCAGCGCGGCGTAGGCATCGTTGGCGGCGTAGAGCATCTGCTGCGGCGTGAGTTCCTGCTGCGACCAGTTGGTGGTGGTGATCTTCTTCGATTTGGCAAAGCGCCGGTTCAGCACCAGCCCCACTGCCGCCCGTGCGCCCATCTCCTTGCGGTAGCCCTGCATGCTGAACACCGTATTCAGATCCACCACGCCGCTGAACCTGACGCCCAGTTTTGCGTAGATGTGGCTGCTATCCGACTTGAGGCCGAAGCCGACCTTGATGAGCTGTTCCGACTGCAGCAACTCGACCAGGAAGGGATGCCCGTCGCTGCGGTGAACCTGGAACAGGTAGGCCTTGTCGTGCAGGGCGAACTGCACCACGTGCGGCCCTTCGCTCACATCGCCGGTGACGAAGGTCGGCCTGGATTCGGTATCGAAGCCGACGATGCCCGCCGCCTTGATCGCCGCTGCGGCAGCGGCGAACTCCGGGCCGCTGGCAGGCACGTGGATGCGTTCCAGCGTGAGGCCGGCGAACGGCGCCAGCAGCGCGATCTCATCCTTGGTCGGGGCGACTTTTTTCATGCATCAGGAATAGGTCAGGCCCTGCTGCGCGGGAATCGCGATCGGATGGTCGCCGGACTGGAAGATGAACAGGCCGACGAAAAAGCTGAGCACCGCGATGAAGATGCTGGCGAAGAACGCGGTCCAGAATCCGGACACCTTGAAACCGGGCACCGCCGACGAAACGAACATCATCATCAGCGCATTGATCACCAGCAGGAAAAAACCGAAGGTGACCATCGTCAGCGGAAAGGTCAGGAAGATGATGATCGGCCGGATGAACGCATTGGCCAGGCCGAGCAGGAGCGCGGCCATGACCAACGCGCCGTTGTTGGCGAATTTGATGCCGCGGAAGATGAAGCTGGCCAGCCAGAGCGATAGCGCGGTGATAACCAGGTGTACCAGAAACAGAAAGATGTCGTCCGTCATGTGCCTGTGCGGGTGAATGGGTGAGTGAGGTCTGCTCGTGCCGGTATTATGCGCGATGCAGCCGTTGCTGGCGACTGTTTGCATGCCCGGTGCAACGGCTGATCCGCAGGCCCCGCAAAACGAAAGCCCGGCAATGCCGGGCTTCCTTATGCGTGGCAGTCGGGGCGGTCAGCTGAACGTTGCGGCCAGCACGTTCTGCTGGATGTCCGCAGTCGCTTTGGCGGCATCCAGCCCGCGCAAGGTTGAGTCGCCGATCCGGCGGCTCTGCGTATCGTCCGCTCCCCAGACCAATTGGAACACCTCCAGCGCATCCTGCTTGCCGCGGAGCGATGCGCGGGCGATGGGGATCGCCCGGTGGCCCAGTTCCGCAGGCAGGACGTCGATGACATCCTGCGTGGTCATGATCTGCCGCGCCCTGGTGATCGAGGCGATGCGGGCGGCGATATTCACGGTATCGCCGAACACATCGTTGGCCTTGAGGATGACATCGCCGAAATGCAGGCCGATGCGCACCGCGATCGGATGTTCGCCGCCGGGCTTCTCGGCATCGAGCACCTGATGCATGGCGCGAGCCGCCTGGGCCGCCCGCGCGGCGTTGGGGAAGGTGCACATGATTTCGTCGCCGATGGTCTTGATCAGCGTGCCCTTGTGGCTGGCGACTTCCTGCTTCAGCAGATTCAGCGTGCGCGTGATCATGTTCAGCGCAGCCTCGTTCCCCAGCTGGTCATACAGGGCGGTGCTGCCGCAGATATCGGCAAACAGCACGGCCATCTTCCTCGTCTGATGGGACGAATAGACGGCGCGGTTCTGGATGGCCATGTTCTGCGTTTCGGCGTAATGCAGGATTTTGGCGATGCGCGCGAAGCGGAGCTTCAGCGCCAGGTCGGTGGGCGTCTGCCCATACTGGTTCTTGATCCTGAGTTTCGCCCCGTGGATCAGCAACAGCAGGACGATATCGGCATTGCCTTTTTCGATGGCGAGGAAGAGCGGGATCTGGCCGTCCTGGCTGAAATTCACTTCCACATCCGAGATGAGCAGCTGATGCAAGGCGGCAAAGTCGCCGTTCAGGATGGCCGAGATGATCGAGAACCTGGAATCGGGGGTGTCGCGCAAATGGCTCACCGATACCGGCACTTCCATCGTCGCCTCGCTGACGCCCTCGGTTGCCGTCGCTGCGCCGGTCGGTTTGCGCTGTTGATACAGCTTGTACAGCAGCGCAACCACCACCAGCAGGCCGGACGCCACAATCATCGCAGTCCGGCTGATGCCGAGCTGGGCGGCCAGCTGATCCGGCAGGTTGGCACCGATGGCCAGGATCGAGACGGACAGGAACAGCATCAATTTGAGGTAGCGGAACAGCGCTATGAAGACCGTCACCGACAGCATGACCAGCAACAGGTTGCGGTCGACCGCGCTCCCGACCAGGTTGTCCGGAAGATTGGCGCCCAGCGCCATCAAGGAAACGATCAGCAGAAGCCAGACTTCGGTGCTCTTGATGTTCAATCGCATGATTCCTCCTGACCGGCACACGCTATCGGGGGAGGGGGCGCAAATTTCGGCAGGACAAGCCTGTGAGGAGCTAACGGAAACCACCCAAAGGGTGTGTGGTTACCGGCAGTCCCGCTGTCCTAGGGCTTCAGGGCCCCTTAGACCGGAAACTTTGCGTCCCTATCTTTCGATAGGTTTGCCTTTAATCGGGCAATATCGCCCAAAACGTAGGGGCATTATGGCCTTGTTCTTTTCGCGCTGGCAAGTGCTTTATTGCGGCACGTTCTGGCGTTGTGGGCGGGCGATGGTGGCCATCCTGGCTGTTGCCGCCCGTGCCCGCAACTGCCCGCAGGCGCCCTCGACCTCCTGCCCGGCCGAGTCGCGCAGGCGGGCGAGGATGCCCCGCTGCTTCAGCGTGCCCACCATATAAGCCATCCGTTCGGCCGAAGGGCGGCGGTAGGGCAGACCCTCCACGTCGTTGAAAGGAATGAAGTTCATCACCGCATACTTGCCGGAAAGGAGCTGCGCGATCCGTTCCACCTCGGCATCGCTGTCGTTCACACCCTCGATCAAGGTCCATTGATATTGCACCGGATAGCCGGTGGCGCGCGCATAGTCCTCGCCGCGCTGCACCAGCTCGGCCACCGCAATCTGCCGCGCCTGCGGCAGCAGCCTGGCGCGCAGCGCCGCATCGGTACTGTGCAGCGAGAGCGCGAGCGCGGGTTTCACCAACTGCTGCGGCAGTCGTTCGAACACGCGCAGGTCGCCCACCGTGGAAAGCACCAGGTTCTTGTGCCCGATGCCGCCCAGCGTCCCCAGCACCTCGATCGCCTCCAGCACGTTGTCCAGGTTGTGCGCCGGCTCGCCCATGCCCATGAACACCACCTTGCTCACCGCGCGGCGTTTGCGTGCCAGCACCACCTGCGCCACGATCTCGGCGCTGCCGAGCTGGCGCAGCAGGCCGTCGCGCCCGCTCATGCAGAACACACAGCCCACCGCACAACCCACCTGCGTCGATACGCACAGCCCGCCGCGCGGCAGCAGCACGCTTTCCACCATCTGGCCGTCGGCCAGCCCCACCAGCAGCCGTGCCACCTCGGCATCGGCGGGGTATTCGCCGTGCAGGCGTGCCAGCCCATCCAGCTCCGCTTCGATGGCGGGCAACTCGTTGCGCAACGCAGCGGGAAAGAACGTCTGCGCGGGGCTGCCTTTCTTGTCGTACGAGCAGAGCTGGCTCCAGCCGCGCAGCAGGCGGTCCTGGTGGCAAGGCTTGCAGCCGAGGTCATGCAGGCGTTGGCGGAGTTGGGAGATGCGCATCGGAAAGATCGGCGTTAGCCTGGGTGGGGCAAGCGTGGCTGGAATGTGGAAATGAAAAATTGGTTCGCAAATGGATGCTGACGGACTGCGGCTGATTTTAACCCAGGATACAGCGCGGATTTGCCGCATCTGCGGCGGGCGCTGCGCAATTGCCCTTTGGGGCCGCACCGGCAAGCCCTTGTTGCGAGCCAGTTCATTCGCTGCCGGTTTGGCACTATCATCCAGTTACTTCAACTTGAAAGTCCTTTTCATGCAAACGCGCAAGCCGATCAACATCCCCGTCGTTGCCGCCGCCACGCAGCAGGACGCCGCACCCGAAAGCAACTGCTCCGGCAACGAACTGGTCGCGCTGATGGTGCTGGGCGACAGCATGCAGCCGGAATTCATCGAGGGCGAGATCCTGGTCATCGAGATGGGCAGGCCGGCAAGGGATGGCTCGTTCGTGATCGCCGAGGTGGCGAAGGAAGACTTCATCTTTCGCCAGCTCAGGCGCAACGAGCAAGGCGGCTGGCTGCTGCATGCGCTCAATACGGCCTACTTGGATACCCCCATCGCCAGTCTCGATTGCCTCAAGGGTGTGGTCATCCACAAGAAGAAGCCGGGGGCGCGGAAGTCGGTCAAGTACTACGAATGAGTTGGGGTGGGGCGGCCATTGCGATGCTGACCCCTCTGACTCCTCATATCGGCACTAATGCACTATTGCAGAATACTCGATGTGTTCTAGTGGACACTTGATAGGTTGGAAATTGCAGGATAGGCCCTTTGGGGCTGTGTTGTGGCGCGGTCGAAGCTGCTGCACCAATATATCGCACGCCAGTTATACGACGATCCTCCGACATATGCAGATGCCCGTGTAACAGCAGTCGAACCTTGTGCGTGACACAAAGCAGATTGAGCATCCGCCTTTGCGACTCCGGCACTTGGTGCCCAATGCGATCGAGCTGCGAAAAAGGGCGCTGTCCACGTTTGATCGCCGTTTTCTCTTCAGGGATGTTCGGGCTGTGGTGCATGGCAATGATTTTCACAGGCACCTCCCGATGCTTGTATAACAAGCTCGCCAAGTCCTTTAGTTGATAGTAACCAATATCACCCATGGCATTGGTGGCCGCGGTGAAATTTCCCAGATTATTCGAGTTAAGTCCAAACACCACGACGCGAGGATCAGGACTATATGCCCAAGGAAACTTGGTCGGCTGGCCGCCCATCAGTAGCCCCTTGTGAGCCTTTGCCATGTCCTCTTCGCGGTACTGTTTACCTGTTTTTGGAAGACGCGCACCCAAACAGCAAACATCATGGTTGCCAGGCACCACACGCACCCGATCTTTGATATTGGCCTTCTCCACTGTGTCCCAGAAAAATTTCCATGTATCGATATCACCACGATCGGTGACATCGCCCGTCACTAATACCAGATCAGATTCCTGGATCGCCCTTGAGGCGACAATCTTTCGGAAGTTGGCATTCATGCCGGTTAGTGCGCCAAAGAGCTTGGGTTCTGAGCGTGCGGCGTTGTCCTTCGCTGTCAGATGCAAGTCGGAAAGATGGGAAATTCTAAAGCTGTTCACTGCGCCTCCTGATGTGCAGAATTCGAGCTGAGCAGCTTCAACCGGAAGCATTTTGATGCTGACCCCATATCATTCTAAAGTAGCCGCTTCTCTGGTTCCAAGATACATCGCTTGTTCAGGGCCATTGAAGGCAGGCCTCCATTCTCGATCCATATCGCCACATGGGTACTTGAAGTCTGTGGAGGAAACCATAATTTGGCCATCTTTTTCGGCAGCTAACTGACTCAGTTCACTAAGGAAGTGTAAAAGATCATCCGTATGGATTTCATGTTGCTTGGGGGTATCCATAATTAAGAATCGGAATGGGGCATCCGGCTTTTCCAGATTGATCTCAAATAAGGCTGCATGAATGGAGAGCACAAGCCGAATCTTGGTACTGCCTTTGATAATAGAGAGTGGCTCTTTTCCGAAGCGGATATCTAAATCATTTTCGATAGTCACATTTCTAGAAACATTAGGTGTCTTAAGAATATCCATCCATTTGACGATCTTTTCCTTCAGGGTAACTTTGAACTTCGAGAAAGTTAGGTCCGTCGCCCCGCCTGTTTCAAGGAGTCCTAGGCGATCCTGCAGCTCATCACGGGAAGTAATGAGTTTGTTGTACTGCTCGATCTGCCCATGAAAGGCAAGAACTTTAGCAAAAAGTTTTTCGGCTTCTATATGCTCTATTGTCAAAAGGCGAATTGCTTCGACGACGCCGGTGGTTCTTCCTTTCTCTTGAGTCTTTTGTAGGCTTTCGCTAATTGATCTAGCCTCGGATTTTAATGCGGCATGTTGACCGTCTAAGAACGCTATTCGCTGCTGTGCGATGTCGGCATTTCTGTCTAAATCCTTAATCTGGTCTTTCAGGTAGAGCAAGTTTTTTGCATAGGCTTGGAAGCTTTTCTCAAAAAGGCAGCATTTTTCAGAGGCGCATATTTCAGAGAAGGACGTGAATATCCGCCGCGCCTCTTCGTTCAAACTGAGAGTGTCTGCTTCTGCAGCTATTTCATTCTTTATACGATCGATGCCAGTTAGTCGATCTCTAAGCAAGCTAATTTCTCTTTCAATGACCTGCACTGTCTGTAACTTTTCGGCGTGCATACTACTGAGGGCTGAATCAGCTTCCTCCTTTTGAACTGTGGATTTCTCAAATTCCTGCAATTGATTTTCCAGCGAACTAATCTTTCTTTGAAGATCCCTCGCATCTGGGATAACGCCAAAGTCTGATCGTAGGTTTTGAATTGTTTGCTCTTGTGTCACGACTTTTCTGTCGATGGAATCAAGTTCCGCTTTGAGCTTTAGTTGTTCCTTTTTTCGGTCATAGGAGTTCTTTGGGGGAAATCCGAAAATGAAACGTACTGTCTCGACAAACTGGTTTGTTATAAATGCTGAGGATGTGGCGTACGGTGTTGTATAGCCACTATCCTGATCTAAATAAAATATTGGCAGCGTTGTCGCCATGTATGGCTGTGTTGGCAGCCCTTTGGTGGATGTCAAAGTCGGAATCTGTAGTTTAGCCTTTTCAAACAAAAAGTTTGAAAAGGCCTTCTCATTGTTGTACTCATAATGCTCCCCATCATCGGTATTGATGGTGGCAAAGAAGTCTTTATCAATGATGCGTTCAATAGTGTAGCTTCCCTCGCCGTGAGTGATCTTAAGGCGGACACTTTGGCATTTGCTAGAAATGTCATCTCTAAAAGTGGCTGGATAGCCAAGGGCATATACAACCATCATTACTATTGGGGTCTTCCCACTACCATTAGGGGCATGAAGGGATGTTAATTGAGAGCCTAATACAAGCTCTCCTGATCCCCATCCCATCTCGCCGCGAGGAATAACCTCTACTGAGTGTATTCTCATAAGACTTTCAACCTTATTTGAGTTTCTCTATTCATGTCGCCATAAAGGCGTTCGGCATGTTTCAGGGTAATGGCCAAATTGCCTTCTCCTTCACTAGCAAGCGCATAAAGGCTGGTTCCCTTTTGAGTGGTGCTGATGAACTTGGTGTTTTGATTCACGTGTACCAGGTCGGCAAGCTCAAGGAAGGCTAAGGCATTGACAGTGCGTACTCTTAAATTACCAGACCATCCAATGTGCTGGCTTGATCCTTTAAATCCAGCTAGTGTTCTCTCGATACATTCCCCCACGGTCTGTCCAAGCTCATCGATACGTGGCTTTTTCCTTCCTTTGGCCATCATCAAAATAAACATAGCGAGGAGAGGAAGATGGAATAACGCTTCATTGGATAGCAAAGGTGAGTCGGCAGCGCCTTCCCCCATAGGCCCTAAACTTAGTTTATTCTGCTTAGCACTTTCCCAAAATTCTTCAATATTCATAGCATTTCTGTTTTTACAAGTGTCGAGAAAATTCCGCCTAGCAATAGTTCCGGTGTAACCGAAGTGCCAACCGGTTTGGCTTTCCACTTATCAGAGAGTGTTTCTAATTTTTCCTGTAACCATTCCCAATTGCTTCCATTCCAGTCCCGGATTACTTGGTGAAGTTCTTGCTGTAAAAGGTTGAAGTCAAACTCAGCCATATCATGGCGTTTCTCCCTCGACCATGCGTCCCAAGCGATCTTTTGGCGGCTGCAAAACTCAATGATGCTAGGTGCCGCGTTGCACCGCGACAACCTCCTTTGAATGATGGATGCTGACTTTAGTGCCTTTGCATCACCGCCATCAGCAAGGACTTTGTAAGCATCCTTGGAAATAGAGAGGACTTTCAGTAAATCATCCAGACCAACGCCAGCAACTTCGTCTAGCTGAATTTCTGTGATGCTGGGGAGAACTTGCTGGAATGATTTGCTGAAAAAGAGCTGTATGCAGCTAAGGGCTATTTCACATGCCTCCTCGTGTTCGAGATCAATCTCACTGTATTTATGAATGGCGTCCCTTGTGCGCATAGTGAAATCGCTAACATTGGGGTCGACATAGCTAACATCAGGTTCAATCGTTAGCTTGGAGAGGAAATCGACTACAGCTTCTTCTACATGCGGAGTTGCAGAGGGATATATTTGATTGAAGTTCTTCTTGATTAAATCGATTCGTCCAGATGTGCTTTTGCTCTGAATGGATGAAATTAGGCTTTCTACGTCATCCTCAAAATGAACATTTGTAAGCAGGGTGGACTCTTTGCAGCTCGATCCGAAGTTGATGCAATGAAGTAGTAGCTTTCCGAAGAAGCTGTTACGAATCTTCTTTATTTCATCCTCATTAAGTTCTCGGGCCTCTTTATCTTTTTTCGTAAGCCCCCATGTGTCATTCAACGACCATTGGTATTTTCTTTTTTCATTGGTTTTAACCTGGAAAAAGTGATAGCTGCGTTTCCCATTTTCGTTAAAACGCACCACGAAATCGTCATGGAAGTCACTGTAGACTCGATCAACACCTTTTCCATCAAGTATTCGCAAGCTGGCATAAGCAGCGGCCATTAGTTGCGCTCTATAGCGTGCTAACGTATCTCGCCCCTTTTGTTCCCTAGGTTGAATTTCGTGTATTTCAGTCATCACTACACCCCCACCCCCAACCACGCATCCGAAGTCAGCGGCCTCTTCAGCGTAGGCAGTGTTTCTTCCAGCCAGGCCAGCGCAAGCTTTTCCTTCTCGCGCCATGCTGAAATTCCTAAAGTCTGCATTTCTTGGCTATGTAGTAACAGCGAGTATTGCAGATTTTCATTACATCGCCGTCATCTGGGTCAATATGCTCGTCAGGTGTATGCATGGGGCGGCCTAACACTTTATTTTCTGGAAACCTTCTCCATACTCCTTTTTTTAATTCCAGTAATTCGCTTCGTAAATCTTGAGTGAAATTTACTCTATGGCCTTGGCCTAGCTTCTCAATAAGCTCTTTGAGTCTTGGATGCGTAGATTTCCAAGATGAGGTGCCTGCCTTCCCAAAATAGCGAAAGTTGCTTGCAACAAGTGCGTTCGCCTTGGGATAACGTCCGTCCTCTCCAAGATCACTGATCCATGCGGTTGGAAAGTCGTGAAATTTCGCATCCGTTCTGCGTACTAACTTTCCTGACTGATTCCGCTCATAAATACAGTCTCCCCTATTTTTGAATTCATCAAGCTCAAAATATTTACCGCCAGAAAATTTGCGTCCTACTTCTGCGATATAGACCAAGCGATTGTTAGGCGTTTCATTGTTTGAGCCAAATGCAAAAATCAAATCACCTTCTCTGGCTGTACTGCGAATGTAGGGTTTGCATATGGTTAGGCTAAGTATGTTGTTGTCGATGCAGGGCGCCCCGCCGTCATCAACGACACATTTATACACATAGAATCGTGGTTCGCGCATTACAGCATCCTTGGAATTATCAAAGATGCATGCGTTTTTGTATTGAGAGTCAACGTCCTCACTTTACCCCCCCCAACCACGCATCCGAAGTCAGCGGCCCCTTTAGCGTAGGCAGTGTCTCTTCCAGCCAAGCCAGCGCAAGCTTTTCCTTCTCGCGCCTCAGCGCTTCGCCCAATCCTTTCTGCATTATCTGTATCGGCGCGCGGCCCTTGATCATGTTGTTCCAGAATCCTTCGGTGCTGCCGGTGGGGAGGGCTTTGGTGACGGAGCGTTGCGGTTGCGGCAGGTAGGGTTTGCTGGCGGCGATGGCTTCGTCGGCGAATTTCTCGAATACCAGCATGGTGGTTTCGGCGCAGCCGTCGGCGACGAGATTCCGGGGTTCTCTGGCGGAGAGGGGATTGGTGGGCTGGCTCATGGAGTCTACCCCCGCCCTAACCCCCCCCTGCATGGGGGAGGGGATGGGTGTGTTGGGTGATGCTGGATGCGTGAGACAAGTGCTTCCCCTTCAGTTCGTGTGCTGGCTACCCGCTGTGCGGGTTCTTGTCTTGCGCCAGCTCCTAATCCGGGGAATCTGCCGTGAGCCTCGCGCTGTTCGTGCGGCGCAATGTGCATCTGGCAAATCTGCAAGAGGGGCAAACTTTATTTGAGGCGGGCGGGGAGTGTCAATGCGAATAGCAGGGAAATGGATAAGCGCTTGCTGGTGCGATATTTCTTGAGGTGAAATTAATGTGAAGTGCCATCAAGCTGCAGATTTGCTGGATGCTTATGCCGCCATCGGTAGTGGCAATTGGAAGTGTCCTTCAACGATACCGCTTACGGAAATATCTTCGTCCAGTTCGTCCCAGCGCAATGCAGTGCCATTTGCTCGCAGTGTGACATTCTTGAGTTGCTCGTCGCTCGCTTTGCTCAATAATTTGAAGCGGGCAGCGGGGAATCCGATCTGCCGACCATCTGTGAGCTCCACAAAGACGATACGACCAGTCACCCAGACGCGGGTGGCGCAATGCTCCAATTCAGTGATGGAAAAACTCATGCCATTTCTCCTTGAACAAATCCTGATGCTCGAATACTGCCGCTTCGATACGTCGCAATTCGACAGGGCCGATGTTGCGGCTTCTGGCCAGTCTGATCGGCTCTAGCCAATACTTGCATTCACCTTCTCCCGTGTCCACATGGATATGTGGCGGCTCCATACCTTCATCGGAATAGAAATGGAAACGCCAGTTTAGTAATCGTAGAACGGGGTTGGCATGCCCAATGAGGCAAGGAGTGGATGAAAAGAATTCTACACCAAAGTAACGCATGCAATTGGAGTGGCAAAATCATAAGGGCCGGGTTAAAGCCCGCGCATGTAATACGGCCGCAGCGGCCGCTGTCCCTCCATCGCTTCACGCAGTTGCTGCAGCAGTTTCTCTTTGTCCCTGGGCAGGTTGCCGGCGAGTGCCAGCGCATTGGAGGCGTGGTTGGAGCGGAAGATCACCGGCTGCGGCGGGTTGAGGCCGCTGACGAGTCTTTCCTGTTCCTTCAATATCGCCAGGTCGTTTGGCATCTCGAATGGTTCGCCGTATTTGCGCCGGAATTCTTCGGCGATGCTTTCGTCCGGATACAGTTGCAGCGTGGAGAGGTAGCTGACGGGTGCGCTGTTGAGCAGGGCGATGGTGCCGTCGATGTGCTCTTCGCTGTGAGTGGTGCCGCCGAGTCCGAGGATGACGGTGGCGGAAACTTTCATGCCGCTGGCATGCGCCTTGTGCAGTACTTCGGCCATGCGCCATTGCGTGGCGCCCTTGGTGATCTTTTTCAGGATGAGGTCGGAGCCGGATTCGATGCCGAAGTAGAGCAGGCTCAGCTTGTGTTCGTGCAGCAGGGTCAGTTCTTCGGTGCTCTTGCGTTGCAGGTTGCCGGGCGTGGCATAGCAGGAAACGCGCGTCAGGCGCGGGAACGTTGCGGCCAGTTCGCGCAGGATGGCGAACAGGTGTTCCGTCGGCAGGGCTAGCGCATCGCCATCGGCGAGGAACACGCGTTGCGCATCCGGCCAGTCGGCGGCGGCAGTGCGGATATCGGCACACACGTCAGCCAGCGGGCGTTCGACATAGTGCTTGCTGCGATACATGGCGCAGAAGCTGCACTGGTTGAAGCTGCAGCCCAGCGTGGCCTGGATGATCAGGTTGTCGCCTTCGGAGGGAGGGCGGAACAGCGGCATGTCATAGGGCAGGGGCATGCCGAATTGTAATATATGAACAAGGCCATTCACCCTTCCGCTGGCTCAGGGCGAACGGGGAACCTGGTTCTCCAACACGCTGAGGATTTGATCAGCGCATTCTCAGGCAAGGCGACATGGGAACAGGCAATGGCGGCGCAGATCGGTCTGCCCAGCCTGCGCCGTCCGGTTACGCCGGCGTGGGGGTGACTGCGCCGCGATAGCCAAAATTTGCGAGCAGCTGCCACACGCTATGGAAGCGGTCGCCGCTCTTGTCGGGCTCGACGCCGACCACGGTGAAGTCGTCGATGTCGTGCTTGATGGCGGCGGGGCTTTCCTCCGCGCCCAGCCAGACGCCGAGCGGCCAGCCATGATCGTATTCGCGGCGGATCAGTTCGGCGCGGCGCGCGCGCCATACTGCCAGCGGCACCAGCACCGGTCCGACCGGCAGCTTGACGCCATGTGGCGTTTCCCCTGCGGCGAGGCGCAGGACCTTCCAGTTGTCTGGCACGTTCTCGAATCTGTCTTTCAGTGTGGACATATGACGCCTTCCTTTCCGTGGATGAGCAGTTGAGTCGATCAACTTGGAGTGCAGTCTAGCGGCGTGCCATATTCCGGTGAAATACTTGTTTGTTACATCCTAATAACCAATGGATATAAGCGGGGTGTGTCGGGGGAGCGGATTTAGAATTGCTGGATGTCGTCCTCCGCTCAGGCCGCGACGGGGTCGGCACGAACGGAGGGCGCGGCTGGAGCAGCCGTTGAATCTATTCTTTGGACGGTTTGACGAAGTTGAGCACGTTCGAATTCGGTTGCTCGCCGTCCTTGTAATAAGGCTTGGCCTGGTCGAAGCCGAGTTGCCCGGCCAATTCCTTTTCGCGGTCGGAGATCAAGGCGAAACAATCCTTGATCTCCTGGATAGTGGTGTCCTTCAGTGGATTTGGGCGTCCGCCGAGCGGGGTGGCGTCCCTGACGACGCTGCCCAGCGTTTTGCGCATCAGGCGCAGGATCTGTTGTTCCTTGCTTAACTCTTCTGTGCTCATGGATATATCCCGGGGTAAGTGGCAGGGAACCACTTTACTGGAATTGCATGGGGCGGGGCCGAATTATTTTCGGGCAATATGCCGCGCATCCGCAGCAGGCGGTCTGCTTACCGCTGCCGACTGATTCTGCGCAGCGTTTCGATCAGTGTATCCGCTTCGGCGCGGGTGTTGTAGAACGCGAACGAGGGACGCACGCTGGATTCGAGCCCGAAGCGCGCGAGGATGGGTTGCGCGCAATGGTGGCCGGTGCGTACCGCGATGCCTTGTGCATCCAGCATTTTGGCGACCTGCAGGTCGGGGATGCCGTCCATCACGAACGAGATGACGCCGCCGCGGTCGCGGGGCATGCCGATCACACGCAGGCCGTCGACGCTGCGGATGCCTTGCAGCGCGTAGGCCAGCAGTTCTGTCTCGTGGCGTTCGATCGCCTCCATGCCGATGCCGTCGAGGTAATCGATGGCCGCACCCAGCCCCACGGCGGACGACACCGAGGGCGTGCCCGCCTCGAACCTTCTCGGCGGTTCCGTGAAGGTGCTTTCCCTGAAGGTGACGTGCCGGATCATGCCGCCGCCGCCCTGCCAGGGCGGCATGTCGTCCCACAGCGCCTGGCGGCCGTAGACGGCGCCGATGCCGGTGGGGGCGAACAGCTTGTGGCCGGAGAATACATAGAAGTCGCAGCCGATGGCCTGCACGTCGACGCGGCGATGCGGCACGCCCTGCGCGCCGTCGATCACCACGGTGGCGCCGTGGCGCTTGGCCAGCACGGTCATCTCGCGGATCGGCATGACGGTGCCGAGCGCGTTGGAGACGTGGGTGATGGAGACGATGCGGGTGCGCGGCCCGAGCAGGCGTTCGTATTCTTCGAGGATGAGGTCGCCGTTGTCGTCCACCGGGGCGACGCGGATGACGGCACCGGAACGCCGGGCGGCGAACTGCCAGGGCACGATGTTGGCGTGGTGCTCGGCCTCGGTGAGCACGATCTCGTCGTTGGGGCGCAGCAGGTGCTCGGTGAAGATGGCGGCGAGCAGGTTGATGCCTTCGGTGGTGCCGCGCACGAACACGATCTCCTGTGGCGATTGCGCGCCCATGAAGGCGGCGACCTTGGCGCGCGCGCCTTCGTAGGCGGCGGCGGATTCCGTGGCCAGCGTGTGCGTGCCGCGATGGATGTTGGAGTTCTCGTGCTGGTAGAAATGCGCTACGCGGTCGATCACTGACTGCGGCTTCTGTGTGGTGGCGGCGCTGTCCAGCCAGATGAGCGGCTTGCCGTGCACCTGGCGCTGCAGGATGGGGAAATCGTGGCGGATGCTGTCGACGTCGAGCGTGGTCGAGTCCGGCTTGAGCTTGCTGGCAGAGTGCGAGGAGGCGTTCTGGCTCATGGCTTCACCCTTGGGGATGGCAGTTATCTTACGCCATAATGTAGCGCATCATTCCGTTTCCGGTGACTTTGCCATGTGGCTGCAAAAAGAAATCTCGCTCAAGCCCCGTTCCCGCGGTTTCCACCTGATCACCGATGAGGTGCTGCGCGAATTGCCGGAGCTGCGCAACTTCAGGGTCGGCATGCTGAACGTCTTCATCCAGCACACCTCAGCGTCGCTGACCCTTAACGAGAACGCCGATCCCACGGTGCGGCAGGATTTCGAAAGCTACTTCAACCAGGCCGTGCCGGAAGACGAACCTTATTACCGGCACCGGGACGAGGGACCTGACGACCTGCCTGCGCACATCAAGTCCAGCCTGCTCGGCAGCAGCCTGAACATCCCGGTCGGCGATGGGCGGTTAAAACTCGGGACGTGGCAAGGGATATACCTGTGCGAACACAGGAACAACGGCGGCAGTCGGCGTATCATAATCACTATTCAAGGTGAATGACCGAGGGAACGACCATGTCTCCTACGCCTCCAGATGCACTGCTTTTCATCACGCCGGTGTGCACGCATTGTCCTGCCGTGCTGCAGTCGCTGACCGAGCTGGTGAAGCAGGCGCAGGTGGGGAAGCTCACGGTGGTGAACATCGCTGCGCATCCCGAACAGGCGGCGCAATACGACGTGCGCAGCGCGCCCTGGGTGCGCCTCGGTTCCTTCACGCTCACCGGCGCGCAGAGCATGGCCGAGCTGAAGCAGTGGGCCGAGTGGGCGAGCGGGGACGAGGGAACGGCGCATTACGTCGAGCACCTGCTGAAGGAGGGCAGCTACCCGCAAGCGGTGGCCTTCATCGCGGCAGATGCGCAGCGCCTCAAATCGCTGCTTTCCATCGTGGCCAATCCCGAAGCCAACATCTCGGTGCGGCTCGGCGTCAGCGCGCTGCTGGAGGCCTATGCCAACACGCCGGAACTGCAGGCGCTGTTGCCCAAGCTGGCCGAACTGACCTTCCACTTCGACCATCGCGTGCGCGCCGATGCCTGCTATCTGCTGGGCCTCACCGGCACGGCCGCCGCACGCACCTATGTCGAGGCCTGTCTCAAGGATGCGCACGAAGAAGTGCGGGATATCGCCGGGGAGGCGATGGAAGCGCTGGGGCAGGACAGCAAATCCTGATACCGGGCCGACCGCCTCAAGTCGTTGTTCAACCGATCTTCAACTCATCTTATTTGGAGGTGTGCAATGAAGAACTATAAGCGAATCATCAGTATCGTCATGGCGTCCCTGTTGCTGGGGATGGTTGCAAACGCGGCGGTCGCCGATCCGGACTGGCGCGGAGGTCCGGGCATGATGGGCGGCTATGGGCCGGGCTATGGCATGGGCCCCGGCATGATGGGGGGATATGGTCCCGGCTACGGCATGGGGCCGGGGATGATGGGCTACCGGAATTACCGCGACCTGAATCTCAGCGCCGATCAGCAATCGAAGATCGCGCAGATCCGCAAGTCGATGCGCACGAAACAATGGGCGCTGATGGACGAAATGATGGATGCCCAGGATGCATTGCAGGACCTGTATGACGACGACAAGCAGGACGCCGCCGCGATCAACAAGCAATACAAGGCGATCGACGATTTGCGTCGCCAGATGGTGGACAACGCGGTGGACGCGCACAACCGGATCAACGCCATCCTGACCAAGGAGCAGCGCGAGAAACTCAAGGACCGGGGCCGCGGTTATGGCCCGATGATGCGCGGCTATTGAGCGCGGCCCGTATCGGCGGGCGGCGCAGTTTGCCGTCGCAGTTGCGTGTCGCCACGACCAGCTTCGGCTGGTCGTTTTTTTCGACCTCCTGAACCGGTTCGCTAAGGCATAATCGCGCCCATCGAAAATGCAGCAATCGTTTGTCCAACCCGAATCCGGTTTTGCCGATGAAATATAGTCGAACACAGATAGCGCTGGTGACGATCGTGCTGATCGTCGTGTGGAATCTCGTGGCGCTGTTCATCGCGAACCAGTATTACCTCGGGCAGGTGCAGATCACCATCGCGCAGAAGACCAGGCTCTCCAGCGAGCTGGCCTCCGACCTGTCGGACAGTATCCGGCGCAACCTCGGTTTCATCGCCGGCATCCCCGATCTGCTGGTGCAATCGGAAAGGGTGAAGAATGCGCTGGCCCGCTTCGGTACTTCCGGCGTCCCTTCGCCGCAACCGCTCGCGGTGCGCAAGAAGCGCTGGAGCGACGATCCGGCATTGCGCGAATTGAGCTTGTACCTGCGCGGGGTGCAGGGCAATCTGCAGGTCAACCTGATCTATGTGGTGAACGCGGCAGGGGACTGCATCAGCGCAGGCAACATCGATACGCTGGGCAGCTCCATCGGCAGCAATTACGCCGAACGCGAGTTCTTCCACGAGAACATGAATGGCCGGCCGGGCATGCAATATGCGGTCGGCAAGACCACGCATATCCCCGGGATCTTTTTCGCGGCCCCGGTCATGGTCAAGGGGCGCTTCGTCGGGGCCGTCGTGGCCAAGAGCGAAGTGCCCAACCTGACTGCGATGATCAGGCAGGTGAGCGCCTTCGTGACCGACAGGAACGGCGTGATCATCCTGGCCAACGAGAAGGAGCGCGAGCTGCATGCCTTGCCGGGTGCCCCGATCGAGGGCGTTTCCGAACAGGACAGGTTCGACCGCTACCGGACGACGTCCTTTCCCTTGCTGCAGATCGAGCCATGGGGCGACCGGCGTTTCGCTGCGTTGTTCCGCGTCCAGGGCGATACCGACCCGCATATTTTTTCGTCGAAAGAACTGCCCGAATACCGCATGCGGGTTCACATAGACACCGATGTCACCGAGTTCCATACCCTGAGCCGCGACAGGCTGTGGTTTGCCGTGCTGCTCGGGATGGCGGGCAGCATCCTGATCCTGATCGCCAGCGGCACGTTCCTGTATGTGGATTCGATCAAGACGGCGGAGGCCGCGCTGAAACGGGCCAGCATCGCCGAACGCAGGATCATCGGCGTCACCGAGGAAACCCAGGAGAAGATCGGCCGCGAGCTGCATGACGATCTGGGACAGCACCTGACCGGCATCGCCTTCATCTCCGAACTGCTGTTCCAGGACCTGAAGAAACACGGCTATCCCGATCATGAGGCGGCCGCGAGGATCACCACCATGATCAATGAGGCCATCAGCAAGACGCGCGGCCTGGCACAAGGCCTGTATCCGGTGGAGCTGAAAGGTGCCGGCCTGCAAGCCATGCTGGGGCAGATCGCCTTCAACGTCGTCTCGATCTACCACATCGAGTGCGAGGTCGTCTCCGGGAGCGAGATCGAGATCGATAATCCGCAAGTGCTGATCAACCTGTTCCGCATCACCCAGGAGGCGGTGAACAATGCCATCAAGCACAGCGGTGCCACCCGCATTACGATCCGCATCAGCGAGACGCCCAGCAACATCGAGCTGGAGATCGCCGATAACGGTAGCGGCATCGCCACGGGCGCGGCGGATTCAAGCAAGGGGCTGGGCATGCACACCATGCACTACCGCGCTTCCCTGCTGGGGGCCAGCTTGCGCATCGCCGCCAGGCCAGAGGGGGGCACCAGCGTCACCGTCAGCCTGCCCAGGCCGGAGTGACGATTCAATCGTCGCGGTCGGGGAAGTAGGCCAGCCAGGCGGAGCTGGAACCGGCAAGCAGGCTCAGCCCGTCGCGCGAGGGCTGGGCGCAGGGATCGGCGGCGACCGCATTTGCCACGGCGGCGGCCTCCGGGGTGAAGTAGGCTTTTACCTCGCAATGCAGCCGTCCTTCCGATTCGTGGCGGATGAAGATCGCGGCCTTGCCGTGTTCCCCGGGATCTCCATATGTCGACCCGAACAGCGCCTCCAGCCCGGTTAACGCTTCCCCGGCCAGCATCGCGTCGCCGAGATTGCTGGTGAACCATGCGCTCGTCATGATTTCCGATCCTGGCCGATGTATCCGAGCGACTGCAAATCCTTGAAGATCTTCTCCGCCAGCAGCACATGCCCGGCGGCATTCGGGTGCAGCTGGTCGACTTTCAGTTGCGGGTCGGACAGGACGCCGGCCATCTCATCCTTGAGCAGCGGGACCTGTTGCGCGTCGGCCAGCTGCTGGTAGAAATCCGCTGCCGTCAGGTGCTGGAAGACCGCGCCCATCAGGCTCGGGTTCGGCGTTGCCAGCAGCACCGGTTTCGCTCCGTGCGCCCGGACCAGTGCGACGATCCTTTCCAGGTTGGCGATGGTCTCTTGCTGCGGCAGACGGCGCAGCATGTCGTTGCCGCCCAGGGTCACCAGGACCAGCACCGGTTGATGCTGGTCTAGCAGGGCGGGCAGGCGCTGCAGGGCCGCCCCGCTGGTGTCGCCGCTGACGCCGCCGTTGATCACCACCCAGCCGGTCTTGCTTGCCAGCAGGCTGGGCCATGCTTCCTGGGGCGCCACGCCTGCGCCTTCGGTCAGGCTGTCCCCCAGCGCCAGCACATGACTGCCGGCAGGGATGGCTTCTTCCTTGGGTTTGCCGCAGGCAGCGAGCAGGACGATGGCGATGATCGACAGGAGCAGCTGCAATGCCGGGCCGGTGCCCGATCGGTGGCGGCGGTCTGGCGGGAAGGATAGGAGGTCTGTACTCATCGCGACGAAATGTATCCTGACCTGGTGGTTGGCTGCGCGCGTCGGCTGCGGCAGCTCGTTTTGCCGTCAAGGATACTCTCAAGGTAGACTGCAAGGACAGTAGGTGAAACTCCGGAAAATTCTGACAAGGGTGGGCGATATGGAGAGTGCCAGCGGCGAGCAGGCGCAGGGAAAGAAACTGACCCCGAGTGCGATCTCGAATTATCTGGATCAATACGTGGTCGGCCAGGACGAGGCCAAGAAGACGCTCTCCGTGGCGGTGTATTCGCATTACCGCAAGCTGGGCAAGCAGCGGCACAACGGCGTGGAGGTGGTCAAGAGCAACATCCTGCTGATCGGCCCGACCGGCACCGGCAAGACGCTGCTGTGCGAGACGCTGTCCAGGGTGGCGCGCGTGCCTTTCGCCACGGCCAATGCCACTTCGCTGGCGCAGTCGAAATACGTCAATGAGGAGATCGAGGCATTGATGCAGCGCCTGCTGGACAAGGCGGATGGCGACATCGCCCGCGCCCAGCACGGCATCGTCTTCATCGACGAGATCGACAAGCTGAAATCGCCGGAAGGCGACCCGCACGGCGCATCGGGGGAACGGGTGCAGCATGCGCTGCTGAAGATCATGGAGAGCGCGCTGGTCCGGCTGGACGGCACGCGCACCATCGACACGACCGATATCCTGTTCATTTGCGCGGGGGCATTCGTCGGCCTGGAAAGCATCACCGCCAAGAACCAGGCGTTCGGCTTCATCTCCACCGGCGGGAGCGACGACCAGCAGATCCTCAACCGGCTGAATTCGCGCGTGAAGCCCACCGACCTGTTCAAGTTCGGGCTGATCCCCGAGTTCGCCGGACGCCTGCCGGTCATCGCCAGGCTGCAGAACCTGTCGAAGGAACTGCTGACGAGAATCATGGTGGAACCGCGCAACTCGATCTACAACCAGTTCTGCGAGATTTTCAGGGACGAGGGAGTCGAACTGGTGATCGAGCCGGACGTCTTCCGGCAGGTCGCCGAGATGGCATACGAGTACAAGGTTGGTGCGCGCAGCCTGCGCGGCATCTTCGAGGAGATGCTCACGCCGGTGCTGTACCAGATCCCCGACCGTCCGGAGATCCGCAAGGTGCTGATCAGATCGCTGTTCGAAGAACCTGGCCTGATTGCTGCATCGTAAGCGGCGTCAGGACGACTTCCATGTTCACGCCGATACGCCAGCGATGAAAGACCTGCAGAGCCAGTACGCGAACCAGCAAAGACTCATCGCCGCGCTGCGCGAACCGCGCCGCTATCCCCATGCCGCGCGGTCGGTGGAGGTGATCGAGACGCATATCTCGTGGGTGCTGCTGGCCGGCAGTTATGCCTACAAGATCAAGAAGGCGGTCGACCTGGGCTTCCTCGATTATTCGACGCTGTCATTGCGGCGATCATGCTGCGAGGAGGAGATCAGGCTCAACCGGCGCACCGCGCCCGAGCTCTATCTCGATACGGTGGCGATCGGCGGCAGTGCGGAGATTCCGCAGTTCGGCATGCAGCCGGCGATCGAGTATGCCGTGAGGATGCGCCGCTTCGTTTCCGCCGACCTGATGGACAAATCGCTGCAACGCGGCAGGATCGAAGCGCGACACATCGACAGCCTGGCTGCCGCCATCGTCCGTTTCCATGCCGCCATTCCGGCGGCGGCACCGGGTTCCGGATTCGGCACGCCTGCGTCGATCAGGAACGCAGCGATGCAGAACTTCGAACAGTTGCGCCTGCTGCTTGCCGACGATGCGGACCTGGACGGGATCGCGGCGCTGGAAGCGGCCACCGAGGCCGAATTCGCCGCATGCCGCGCGACCTTCGAGGCGCGCCGGGAGCAGGGATGGGTGCGCGAATGCCACGGCGATCTGCATCTCGGCAACATCGTGCTGGTCGGGGATCAACCGGTGCCGTTCGACTGCATCGAATTCAATCCGGACCTGCGCTGGATCGATGTGATGGACGAGATCGCGTTCCCGATGATGGACCTGCTGCATCGCAACCGGGCCGAGCTGGCCTGGCGCGTGCTGAACGGCTGTCTGGAGGGCAGCGGCGACTACGGCGGCGTATCTGTGCTGCGTTTCTATCTCGCCTATCGGGCGGCGGTGCGCGCCAAGGTCAGCGCCTTCCGGGCTGCGCAGCCCGGCATGTCGAGACACGCCAGGGCACCCGCACTGGCAGCGTGCCGCAGTTATCTGGCGCTCGCGCGGCAATGCCTGGGCCGGTATCGCCCGGCGCTGATCGTCATGCACGGCCTGCCCGGCTCGGGCAAGACCACGTTCTCGCAGCTGGCGCTGCAGCAGTTGGGCGCCATCCGCATCCGTTCCGATGTCGAGCGCAAGCGGCTGTTCGGTCTGGGCGGGCTGGAGAGCAGCCGTGCGCATGTCGGCGACATCTACGGTGCGGAGGCGACCCGGCAAACCTATGCGCGGCTGCACGAACTGGCGCGCGGCATCTTGTTGGCGGGCCTGCCGGTGATCGTGGATGCGGCGTTCCTAAGGCAGGAAGAGCGCGAGGCGTTTCGCAGGCTGGCGCAGGGCATGTCGGTGCCGTTCGCCATCGCGTCGCTGCATGCATCCGATGCGGTGCTGCGCGAACGCGTGCAGCTGCGCCGCAACGATGCCTCGGAGGCGGATGTGGCGGTGCTGGACTTGCTGCAATCCAGGCAGCAGCCGCTGGCGCAGTCCGAGCTGGCATGCGCGGCGTTTTTCACGAGCGAGGAAGCGCCGGACTGCGAGGCGAATGCGCGCGCCTGGGAGCAGCTCGGCAGTTTGCTTGTTGCCGCATCGCGGTGATGCGCGGGGCGGCGAATACCCATGCCAAGTAGTTGACTGTTTGACTGCAATGATCGAATTGCAACACTTGCCAGCGATTTTCTTAGGCGCATACTGTGACAAGCAGGAGCAGGATTTTCTGTTCGTCGTACGTACTTTGCAGCCCGAGGAGAACGTCATGAAACTGGAAAATACAGGCAGTATCGCCAGCAACCGGGAATTCAACCCCGACCATTACCTCATCGATTGAAACCCTGCGGGCGCGCAAGGCCTGCTTGTCTGTTGAGGCCTGTCAGCGCGCCGCGGGGCAACGATCTTTTCTTGAACTACTGTGAAAGGAGCGCTGTCATGAATCTGATCAAATGGGATCCATTCAGGGAACTGGAAGACGTTTCCAGCCGCTTGAACCGTATGTTCGGTCGCCCCGTCGGCCGTCCGGAAGCGGATAGCGAGATGCTGGCGGTGGCGGACTGGATGCCTTCCGTCGACATCAGCGAGACCGATGCCGCATACACGGTCAAGGGCGAGATTCCCGGCGTGAAAAAGGAGGATGTCAAAGTCACCATCCAGGACGGGATGCTCACCATTCAGGGCGAGCGCAAGATGGAGAAGGAAGAGAAGGGCAAGAAGTTCCATCGTGTCGAGTGCTCGTATGGAAACTTCGTGCGCAGCTTCCGGGTGCCGGACGATGCGGACGAGTCCGCCGTCAAGGCCGAATTCAAGGATGGCATGCTGAATGTCACGCTGCCGAAATCCGCGAAGGCCAAACCGAAATCGATCAACGTCTCGGTATCGTAACCAACTCCCTTCCCTGTGGGATCGCACGGGGAGGGCACAGAGGAGGCAATCATGACTTACCCATCACATCCCCCCGGGTTTCACCTCGTGCGCCGCGACCAGCTGCTGCAGGAGGCGGTGCACGATACCTATAAAACCAAGGGCAAGCTGCCCGAGCCCACGGTCTGTCCGGATTGCGGCGCCGTTTACCATGCCGGGCACTGGCAATGGCTGGACAAGCCGAAGGATGCACACCAGACGTACTGTCCGGCCTGTCATCGGGTGCGCGACCGCTTTCCGGCGGGATACGTGTCGCTGAGCGGGGATTTCTTTGCGCAGCATGAACAGGAAGTGCTGCAGCAGATACGCCATCACGAAGCGAAGGAGAAGGCTACGCATCCGTTGCAGCGTATCATGGCCATCGAGAAGACCCAGCAGGGTACGCTGGTGACCACCACCGATATCCATCTGGCGCGCGGTATCGGCGATGCGTTGCACCATGCGTACCAGGGCAAGCTGGAGTTTCACTACAACCCGGAGCAGAATCTGCTGCGGGTGAACTGGAAGCACTGAGCGGACGAGGCGGTACGACGGCAACTTGAACTTTGGAGAAGAATTCATGCAAATCCCATTACAGATCACCATTCGTGACTTCGAGCAGTCTGCAGCGCTGGAGACTCATATCCGCGAGAAGGTGAAGAAACTCGACGAGTTCTTCAATCACATCATGTCGTGCCGGGTCGTGGTCGAGATGCCCCACAAGCATCACCAGCAGGGCAAGCAGTTCAACGTGCGCATCGACATCGGCGTGGCTGGCGGCGAGATCGTGGTCAACCGTGACCATGCCGAGGATGTCTATGTCGCGCTGCGCGATGGTTTCGATGCCGCCAAGCGTCAGCTCGAGGACTATGCCCGCAAGCTGCGCGGCGACGTCAAGAAGCATGAAGAGCGGCGCAGCAGCGAAGGTTAGCCAGCAGCCGGGCAGGCTGGCTCAGAATCCCATTGCCGATGAGCACCGTACGCATCCCCGCCGGCCCGGTCGAACTTGATGGCGAGTTGGTCCTGCCGCCGGGCGCGAGGGGCGTGGTGCTGTTTGCGCATGGCAGCGGCAGCAGCCGTTTCAGCCCGCGCAACACTTATGTGGCGGGGGTGTTGCAGCATCGCGGCATCGGCACATTGCTGTTCGACCTGCTGACCCGCGAAGAAGACCGCGATTACGATACGCGTTTCGATATCGCACTGCTTACGCGGCGGTTGCTGGCGGCCACCGCATGGCTGCAGGGCGACCCCGGGACGCAGGGGCTGCGGCTCGGCTATTTCGGTGCCAGCACGGGAGCGGCGGCGGCCTTGCAGGCGGCCGCGGAGATGGGCGGCAGGATCGCCGCGGTGGTGTCGCGCGGCGGACGTCCCGACCTGGCCGGAGAACGGGCGCTGGCGAGCGTGACCGCACCGACGCTGCTGATCGTCGGTGCCGACGACTACGGCGTGATCGAGTTGAACCAGCAGGCGTATGGGCTGATGTCCTGCAACAAGGAACTCATCCTCGTCCCAGGTGCGACGCACCTGTTCGAGGAGCCGGGCACGCTGCAACAGGCGGCTGGCGCAGCTGCGGAGTGGTTCGCAGCCCACCTTTAGGAGCTGCTACGCCATCGCTCCCAGCAGCTTGATGACCTCGCCGTCGCTGACCTGCGGGAACGACTGGTAGAACTGTCCCACCGCATAGAACATTTCCGGCGCACTCAGGCATACCACTTCGTCGGCATACGGGCGCACCTTGTCCAGCGTATCCGGCGGGGCCACCGGCACGGCGCAGACCAGTTTCAGCGGATGTTTCGCGCGCAGCGCATGCAGGGCGGCGATCATGGTGGAACCGGTGGCCAGGCCGTCGTCCACCACGATCACGATGCGTCCAGCCGGGTCGAGCGGCGGGCGCACCGGGGTATAGCTGGCACGGCGTTCGCGCATCACCTCAAGCTGGGCCGCCTTCTCGGCATCGATGTATTCCTGGCTCCCTGCCACGTGCTTTGCATAGTCGCCGAGGTAGGTCCAGCCGGTCTCGTCCACCGCCCCGATGGCGAACTCGGGATTGCGGGGCGCACGCAGCTTGCGCACCAGCACGACGTCCACTTCCCCCTCCAGCGCATCGGCGATGATCCGGCCCATCGGCACGGCGCCGCGCGGAATCGCCAGTACCAGCGGATGGCGGCCGCGATATTGTCCCAGTGCGGTTGCCAGCTGCCGTGCAGCGTCATCGCGATCGCGAAACATCATCATGGTCTTCTCCTTGCCAATCTGCCTGCGTCCGACAGGCCATGCAGGCTGGACGGCAACCGCACCGCAATGTGGTCAGGTGTGCAGATGCTTGTGCCTGGATTTTGCCGGTTCCGATGCCTGGCAGGCGCGACGGTAAGCCAGCAAGGTACGCTGTGCCCGACCCAGCACGCTGCCATGCGGATAGTTGCCGGTCGCATTCGCGACGCCTGCAGGCAGGCCGGTGAGCAGTTCGATGCCGGCGCTGACGTGTTCCGCAGTATGGATGTGGAACAGGCCTTGCTCGACGGCCTGGATGACCTTGCGTTCCAGCATCAGGTGGCGGCGGTTGCGGTGCGGGATCAGCACTCCCTGCCTGCCATCCAGCCCGGCGGTCGTGCACACGCGGAAGTAGCCTTCGATCTTCTCGTTGATGCCGCCGACCGGCAGGACTTCGCCATGCTGGTTGACCGCACCGGTCACTGCGATGCCTTGCCTGATCGGCACGCCCGACAGCGACGAGAGCAGGGCATAGAGTTCCGCGCAGGATGCGGAATCGCCTTCCACCCCTTCATATTCCTGCTCGAACACGATGGCGGCGTTGAGCGCCAGCGGTGCGTTGTGGGCGAACAGTGCGGAGAGGTAATTGTTGAGGATGAACACGCCCTTGTCGTGGATCGGCCCCGACATTTCCACTTCGCGCTCGATGTTGAGCAGGCCGTCTTCGCCGGCATGGGTGCGCGCGGTGATGCGGACAGGGAAGCCGAAGCGGTAGTCCCACAGGTCCACCTGGGTCAGTCCGTTGATCTGGCCCACTTTTTCGCCTTGCACCGCGATCAGCACATCGCCTTCGGCGATGGCCTCCTGCAGCCGCTGTTCCGGGTAGTCGTGGCGTTTCGTGCGCGCTGCCAGGGCGGCCTCGACGTCGGCCGCTTCGACCAGTCGGCCTGCGCGGGCGCGGCATAGTGCGGCGCTTTCCATCACCAGCGACTCGGTACGTCCGAAGATCGCGCTCTGGCGCGACTGGTCGTCTACTTCGCGGTGTCCGTCCTCCAGCAGCTGCGCGACTGCGGCGGCGGAGAAATGCGGCAGCCCGAGCCGGCGGCAGGCGTGCGCAACGAAGGCCGCGGTCGCACGGCGCGTCGCGGCGCTGGACGAGAAGCTTTCCGCGAAATCCACCTTGACGGCGAAGTGGCGTGCGAATTCCGGATCCTCTTCCTGCAGTTCGTAATATTGTTCGCGCGAACCGACCAGCACGATCTTGATGTCGACGTCCACCGCTTCGGGTTCGAGCGACACCGTTGCAATGGGGGTGAATGCGGTGCCGGGCTCCTCGATCTGCAGCCTGCCGCTGCGCAGCAGGCGCCGCAGTTTTTCCCACACCAGGCCGTCGCTCAGCAGGTCGCGCAGATGCAGCATGAGGAAGCCGCCATGCGCCTTGTGCAGGCTGCCTGCGCGGATGCGGGAGAAGTCGGTCACCAGCACATCGTTCTCGGACTGGTATTCGATGCTGCCGAACAGCGAGCGGAACAGGGGGTTGTCTTCCACGATCACCGGTGCGCCGGCGAGGCCGTCGTTGTCGACCACCAGGTTGACCCGGTAGCGGGACAGCACCTTGAGCAGCGCTTCCTGGCGGATGTCGTCTTCCGCATCCAGTGCCTCAAACAGCTCGATGTTGCCGAGCACGTCATGCATCACCTGTTCCAGGTAGGTGCCGAGCTTGACCGAGTCCTTGATCTGTTTCTTCAGGCCGTTGCGGATCTCCTGCAGCTGCATGTCGAGCAGCGGCTTCACGGCCTGGCGCCGCAACGCGGCGAGGGCTTCGTCCTTGATGCGCTCCATCGCGCCGGTCTTCTCGAAATAGCGGGCGATCTCGACGCGCAATTCCTGTTCGGCATGATCGATGGTGACACGGTTTTCCTTCGGCAAGGCCAGCATCTCCTCTTCGGTCAGCGTGTGGCCCCTGGCATCGCGGTAGGTGAATACCAGGTGCCCGCTTTCGCGATGCAGCGTGAACATGCGGGCTTCGGCGTAGGCATCCAGTTCCGCATAGACTTTCGCTTCTTCGGTCTTGTAATTGTCCTCGATGCGCTTGCTTTCGGATTTGAACTCCTGGCCGTTCAGGCATTGCGGGATCTGCTTCTGCAGCGACTTCATCATCTGCGCCATGAACTGGCGCAGCAGGCGTCCCTGGCCGGCGGGCAGGCGCAGCGCGCGCGGACGCTCCGGTGCATCGAAGTTGTACAGGTAGCACAGGTCGGGCGGCACCTGCCGGTTTGCGGCGGCATCCTGCATGGCGCGCTGGAGCAGCGAGGCGCGGCCGCTGCCGACCTCGCCCAGCACGAACAGGTTGTAACCGGGCTGGTCCATCTGCAGGCCGAAGCGGGCGGCCATCTCGGCGCGCTCCTGGCCTATCCACGGCAGTTGCTGGTCCAGCAATTCGGAAGTGTCGGAGAATCCGAGGGTGGCGGGATCCACCGTGAGGCGGAGCTCGGCGGGGGACAGGGTCAGGGTCGGCATGGCTGGTTTCCGCAGTATCGGGTTCGCATATCGAACGCTCTCGTGTGGGTTCGATTAAACGCCATATGCGGCTCCGCGGCAACCGCGATTTGCGAAACTGCCACAGGCCTTCCATTGGGGCAAAATAGGCATAGAATGAAAACAGCCCGTATCGTGGAAGGAGGACACCATGTACCAACGCATACTGATTCCGGTCGACGGCAGCGAGACTTCCGAGTGTGCATTGCAGGAAGCGATCAAGCTGGCGCACCGCGAAGCGCGTTTGCGCCTGGTTTACGTGCTGGAAGAGATTTACCTGCTCGATGCCGAAGGCTATGCGTATATCGATTTCACCTCCTTGCAGGCGGCCATGCGGAACACCGGGGAGCGCACGCTGGCGCTGGCCCTTGAGCAGGTGAAGCAGGCGGGGTTGTCGGCCGAGACCGCGCTGCTCGAAGCCAAGGGCGAGCGCATCGCCAGCGTGATCGAGAGCGAAGCGCGCCATTGGCCTGCCGACCTGATCGTGATCGGCACGCATGGGCGTTCCGGACTGAACCGCCTGCTGCTGGGCAGCGTTGCCGAAGGGCTGGTGCGCGTGGCAACCGTGCCGGTGCTGCTGGTCCGTGCGGAGTGATGCGGAATGAAGCATATGCGCCGCCGGCTGCATCAAGCGGGCAAGGGAGGGAGCCATGACCACGACTGTAACCATTCCTGAGACACCGCCGGATTATGACCATACCCGCGTATTCGAGCGGCCGGACGGCTTTTACTGGCAGGACAAGCGAACCGAAGAATTGTATGGGCCCTTCCCGACCCTGCTGGGGGCAGTCGAGGATATGCAAGCAAGCGGCGGCGACGATTATGAAGAGGGCGAATCGCTACAGGAAGCGGAATCGGAGATCGGCATCTCCGACTGGATAGATCCGGAAACCGGCGAACCGGCAGAAGGATCGACGCCGCACCGCAACGACGAATGATGGCGTGCAGGATGGCGCCGCTTCTTCAGGTATATCCGTTGTGCCGCTTCCGGCCGGGTGTGAGCAGGGTCATACCGGGCACGGCATGACACTCAAGCACATCGTCTTCGTGCCGGGCAAGAATCCCAAGCCGCGGGCGGCACAACACCGTGAATTGCTCTGGCGCACCCTCATCGAAGGAGTGCGGCGTGCCGACAGCCAGGTCGCGGAGTCGTTGCAATCCGGCCGGGATCGATTCCACCTGGTCAGCTGGAACTACCTGTACTACCACAAGTACAAGGACATTACCCGCGAGATTCCGTGGATCGACGCGCTGATCAACAAGCATGGCCCGACCGCACAGGATATCCGGCAGGCGAGTTCCTGGGAGATACGCATCAGCAGCTTTGTCCTGAACATGGTGGATCATGTGCCCGTGCTGATCCGCTTCCTGCCCGAGGATGCGCGCAGCACGGAGCAGGAGATCAAGCGCTACTTCAACAATGGCGACGGCGTGGCCGCCGACATGCGCAAATTGCTGAAACACATCGTGCGTCCCCTGCTGGAGAAACGGGAGTCCGTGCTGCTGATCGGCCACAGCCTGGGATCGGTGATCGCCTACGATGCGCTATGGGAGCTGACGCATCAGGAGAAGCTGCAAGGAAAGGTGGACTTCCTGACCATCGGCAGTCCGCTGGGGATGCACTATATACAGCGATCCCTGATGGGCATGAATGGAGGGCGTCCCAGGAGCTATCCCGGACTGATCCGGCATTGGGTGAACGTGGCGGCGGAAGGCGATCTCGTCGCCATGGGGCGCAAACTGCACGACAGCTTCGGTGCGATGCTTGAGCTAGGGCTGGTCGACTCGATCGATGACCACTGCCAGGGGATCTACAATTTCTTCTGCACCAACGAAGGCCTGAACAGCCACCGCTCTTTCGGTTACCTGGTGAATCCGGCGGTGGGCAGCATCATCGCGGACTGGTGGAAACGGAACTGAATGCCGTTCTGTCCGCGATGCACTCAGTCGAGGAACGACTCGGCGGGCAGGTAGTCCATGCCGAACGCTTCCGCGACCTTGCGGTGGGTGACCTTGCTGTTGATGATGTTGAGACCGTTCAGCAATGCCGACGATTCCTTGAGTGCCAGCCGGTATCCCTTGTTCGCCAGTTTCAGCACATAAGGCAGGGTGGCGTTGGTCAGCGCCAGCGTCGAGGTGGTCGGCACGCCGCCGGGCATGTTGGCCACACCGTAATGGACCACGCCGTCGACGATGAAGGTCGGGTTCTCGTGCGTGGTCGGGTGCGTCGTTTCGATGCAGCCGCCCTGATCGACCGAGACATCCACGATCACTGCGCCGGGGCGCATGGTCTTGAGGTCTTCGCGGCGGATCAGCTTGGGGGCGACGCCGCCGTGTATCAGCACCGCACCGATGATCAGGTCGGCATTGGCGATCTGCGCCAGCAGGTTGTGACGGTCGGAGAACACCAGCTGCACGTTGGCCGGCATGACGTCGCTCAGATAACGCAGCCGTTCCAGCGAGATGTCGAGGATGACCACGCTTGCCCCCATGCCGGCGGCGATCTTGGCTGCATTCACGCCGACCACGCCGGCGCCGAGTATCACCACCTTGGCCGGCGGCACGCCGGGCACGCCGCTCAGCAGGATGCCGCGGCCGCCGTTCAGCTTCTCCAGATACTTGGCGCCTTCCTGCACGGCCATGCGTCCGGCCACTTCCGACATGGGCGTCAATAACGGCAGTTCGCGCGACGGCAGCTCGACCGTTTCATAAGCGATGCAGATGGCACCCGAGGTCAGGTGCGCGCGCGTCAGCTGCTCGTTCGCGGCAAAGTGGAAATAGGTGAAGATGACCTGGCCGCGGCGGATGCGTTTCCATTCCGGCTCGATCGGTTCCTTCACTTTCACGATCATGTCGGCTGCCGCCCATACCGCATCGGCATCCTTGCCGATCTGCGCACCGGCTGCCTGGTATTGCGCATCGCTGAAACCGCTGCCGAGTCCCGCGCCCGTTTCCACTATCACCGTGTGGCCGGCTGCTGCCAGCGCTTCTGCTCCGGCGGGGACGAGCGAGACGCGGTTCTCGTTGGTCTTGATCTCTTTGGGGATGCCTATCTTCATGTGCGCTCCTCTGTGCAGTGGGATGGGGCCGGCCGGGCATGGCCACGATGCTTAAGGTACATGAGTCGTACCGTCTTAGCCAGTCCGGGCGGACGGTGCGGGACCCGGAGGGAAGTGAAGCCGCAAGCGGGATGGGGGCAGTTTGTCGCGTACGGCGGCTTCGTCCCGCCAGTGAGCGGCTCAGTCTGGCTGCCCGAAAAAACGGATCGTATTGCGTCCCGCCATCTTGGCCCGATACATCGCATCGTCTCCCCACTTGATCAGGTCGTCCGGGCTGCCCTGGTGGTCGGTGAACACCACTACGCCGATGCTGGCCGTGCAGTTATGCTCGACGTCGGCGACCGTTTCATCCGAGTGGGCGAGCGTGAACCGGTAGGGGCCGGCGATGGCGGCGAGGATTTTCTCCGCCACGGTGCGGGCGAGCGCGAACGATGCGGACTGGTCTTCTCCCAGGTCGTTCAGCATCACCACGAATTCGTCGCCGCCGAAACGCGCAACGGTATCCGTCTCGCGCACGCAGGCTTGCAGCCTGGTCGCCGCTTCCATGAGCAGCAAGTCGCCGACCACATGCCCGTGCAGGTCGTTGAGCGGTTTGAAATTGTCCAGATCGAGGAAGATCAGTGCGGCGTAGCTCTTCTTCCGCTTGCTCGCGGCGACGGCCTGTTCCAGTCTGTCCAGCAGCAGGCGGCGATTGGGCAGTTCGGTGAGCGAATCGTGGAAGGCCAGTTGCCGTATCTGTTCTTCCATCTTCTTGCGTTCCGCCACTTCTGCGGATAGCTGGTCGTTCAGGGCGTTGATCTCGACAAGGCTGCCGCTGATCTCGTTGAAGCGGTATGACAGCGCCAGCGCAAACAGCGTCGCCTCGATCACCATGCCGAATTCGAGCGCGTGGTAGGTGACCGCGTTGAACGGTATCCCGCCCCATACCGCCAGCGTCGTGCTGCCGGCGCCGAGCATGCCGAAGATGGCCGCGATGAGGAAGTAGCGGCCGGATGGCCGGCTGTTCCGTATGGTGAGCAGGCCGAGCAGCACCATCGACACGCTGAACAGTGCGGCAAAGTTGAAGGCGACCAGTGCGGCGGCGAGCTGGCTGTCGAGCAGGATGCTGATCGCAATGGCCGCCAGTCCCGCGGCGGCGAACGACTGGACGAAGCGCAAGACACGCGGGGCATGTTCCTTGAGGGCCAGGAAGCGGCTGGCGAACAGCAATCCGCAGCAGCCGTAGATCACCATCGCGACCAGGATCGCATAGCGTTGCACTTGCGGCCGGTCCGGCCACAGCCAGGCAAAGCCATGTCCGGTATAGCAGGCGATCAGCACGACCAGGCTGACCAGGTATACCGCGTAGTAAAGGTGGCTGCGTTTGCGCAACCCGAAGAACAGGGTCGCGTTGTAGGCGGCAAGCGCCATCATGAAGCCGAAGATGAAACCGTAGCTGTAGTGCACCCGCTGCTGCAGTTCCCTGGCCTGTTCATCCGTCAGCAACTCGATGGGGAAGATCAGCGGGTCGGTCGAATCCACGCGCAGGAACAGATCGCTCCGGCCTGGCGCAAAGCCGGGAGACAGGATGTAGCCTATTCCCTGGCTGAGCCCCGGAGCTTGCGCAAGCTCGTCGCCGGTCTGCCAATTGAGCGTGGGCTGGCCGTCATGTACCAGATAGGTGTCGATACGATCCGTCCAGGTCGTGCCCACGGCCAGCTTCAGCGAGATGGGGGCGGCAGTGGGGTTGATCAGCGCGAGGTGCAGCCATCGCGGTTTGCTGCCGATTCCTTGCGACAGTATCGGCTGGCCGCCGGGGTGGAACTTGCCTTCGTGCAGCAGCGCTTGCGCCTCCGCCAGGCCAAGCGCACGTCCTTCTTCAACGTACAGGTCGGTCCAGCCGCCCAGCGAACCCGCCGGCAATTCGTTCAGCGACAGCGGTTGCGCATGCGCCAAACCGGCGGTCATCGCCAGCAGGCAAGGCGGGAGCAACAGTCGGCAAAGTGTGTTGAACACGGGGGATGCGAATCGGGTGAACATTTCAGCTAGTTTGTGTCTCGGCAATCCAAGGGACCCGATCCCGGATCACGGGCAGGCAGACCGTACCCTAGCGGTGTACACCGGGTTTGTCTATCTTTTAAAGCGTCATTGATCGCACCGAGAAGTGCGGCTTGACGCGTGTATCGGGAGTAACCCCCTGAGTGCCGCCTGATTTTTGCTGTCGTGGAGGAAGCCGCTCTTCCGGCCGGCTGACTTCAGAGCACCGCAGCCAGCCTGATTGCGATGAAGGCGATTGCAACGGTGACCGTGACCAGCCAGGCAGGGGCGATCCATTTCCAGAACCACCTGAATGCATCGATGGCAGGCGACTCTACCAGGGCGACCCATTTGGCCCTGGCCCGGTGCGGAAACCAGATCGCGATCGAGATGATCAGCGAAAAATAATAGAAGCCGAGGAACAGGGCGAGTATCGCGGTAAGGATGATCATCGGTACTAAACTCATGGTCGTTCTTCCTGGGGGTGATGGGTGATTGGCCGAATGGGTAGATCCGGCAACGAATCCGCCCGGCGAAGTTTCATTTCGTCTGCTGCTCCATCGCCTTGCGTTGTTCCTCGTCCTGCTTTTGCGCAGCGGGATCGACGGTCCTGGCCTTGTCGAGCGTATCCCGCTGTTCCTGGAACAGCTTGGGCGCAGGCGGATTGTCGTTCTGTCCGCATGCGCCGAGCAGCAGGACTGCGCAGAGGATTGAAGCGGTTCGGCAGGTCATGATGGATTCCTTAGTCGTTGTTCGAATACAGCCTGGCCAGCAGCCGGTCGAAGGCGGCGCTGCGCTGTGTTTCGGTCTGGTTGAGGATGCCGTTCTGTTGCAGGACGGCGATGAGTTTGCGCGGCGCGACGCGCTGGTCGCCGACGATCTCGACATGGCCGGCCTTGACCTCGACGTTTTTCACCGGCTGGGCGCGGTCGACGGGCGGGTAATACTGTTCTTCCAGGCTGAAGGTATAGTCTTTGGCCCTGCAAGTGCCATCCTCGTTGCGGTAGCAGGCATCGCGCTCGTCGGTGTCGATCTTGAGGTAGGAGCTTACCTGCTTGCGCAGGTCGCCCGGCTGGCGGATGAAGTCGGAGGCGGAGGTGATCTCGAACCATTTGTCGCCGCTGATGATCTGGCAGACCTGTTTCACCATCCCCAGCGTCGCGATGCGCCAGAGCAGAGAGGGCGAGCCGCATGTTTCGGCCGAGGCGATGCCCGAGAACGGGCCGGATATGGTGACCAGCCGCAGTTGCGCCTCCTGGTCTTGCATCGGATCGGGGCGCTCTGCGACCAGCGCCTTGCGCGAGATCAGCGCGCCCTGGCTGTGGCCGATGACGGTGATCTGTTTGTTGCGCAGATGCCCGGCCAGGCTGTCGAGCGAGGCGGCCAGTTGCGCCGAGCTGCGCATCAGGCTGTCGCGGTCGTCGTAGTCGAAGCAGGCAGTCTGCTGGCCGTTGAACGCCATCACTTCGGCCAGTGCGCGGAAATTCCCGGTGGAGCCGCGGCAGCCATGCACCAGCACCGTGACGGGCTGCTGCGAGTTGAGATGCAGCGTGCGGTCCGGATTGTTGGTGCATGGCCCCAGATGGGGGATCGCCAGGTCGAGGTCTGCAGGCGGCAACCTCGATTGATCGAAGGTCAGCAGCGACGGATCGGTGCGCTCGCTGGCGCAGCCGGCCAGGCCGAGCAGAGCGCATGTTGCTGCGATGAGGGCGAGGGATCTCATGGGTTCAGTCGCTGGGGAGGCTTGCGCCGATGGGGCGGGCGAAGATCTCGTCGACGCGGTTCTTGTCCATGTCGACCACCTCGAAGCGCCAGCCGTTCCAGTCGAAGGTCTCGGCCTTCTTCGGGATGTGCCCCACGGCTGTGATGACGAAGCCGCCTACGGTGTGATAGTTGCCCAGTTCTTCTTCGGGCAGTTCGGTGAGGCCGAGCTTTTCCTTCATCTCGTCCAGCGGCAGCAGCCCGTCCAGCAGCCACGATCCGTCTTCGCGCTGCACGGCAAGCGGCATTTCATCCACCGAGCTGGGCACGTCGCCCACGACGGACGAGAGCAGGTCGCTCATGGTGACCAGTCCCTCGGCTTGGCCGAATTCGTTCACCACGACGGCGAGGTGCGTCTTCTGGGCGCGGAAGAATTCGAGCACGCCGATCAGCGACTGGGTGTTGGGGATGTAGTGGATGGCGTGCGTCGGCAATTTTCCGAGATCGAGCTGCTCGTTCTCCAGCAGGTGCTGCAGCAGTTCCCGGCTCTCGATGTAGCCGACCAGCTGGGTGAGCCCGCCCTTGCAGACGAGGAAGCGCGAGACGCGCTGGGTCTTGATCTTCTCCAGGTTGACCTGGCTCGGCGCCTGCAGGTCGAGATAGATGATGTCGTTGGCGGGCGTCATCACGCTGGCCACCTTGCGGTCGTCCAGGCGGAACACATTGCCGAGCAGTTCGCCGGAAGTCTCGTCCAGGCCGCCGTCGCGCCGTCCGGCGGCGATCATGGCGCGGATCTCGTCGGCAGCCAGGTATTCCGCGCTTTCCTTGAACGGAAACAGCGCGAGTATCTTTTCGCTCGCCACCGACAGCGCCCAGATGAACGGACGGTTCAGCCTGGCGAACAGCGCCATGAGCGGGGCGAGCGCGGAGGCGATGGTTTCCGGCCTGGCCAGCGCGATGCGCTTGGGGATGATCTCGCCGACCACGATGGTGGCGAAGGTGATGCTGCCGACCACCAGCAGCAAGGACAAGGGGTATTTGGCGAAGGCGAGTGCGCCGGTGCTGGATTCAATGGCGGATTCGATGCGCGGCACCCACATCGATTCGCCGAACACGCCGAGCAGGGTGGCCAATGCGGTGAGGCCGATCTGCGTTGCGGCCAAAAGGCGGGAAGGCTGGTTGCGCAATTCGGCGGCGATGCGGGCCCCCTCGTTGCCGGCCTCGGCCATCTGCGCGAGGATCGCGGTGCGGCTGGCACCAATGCTCATCTCTGACATGGCGAAAAAGCCGCTGAGCAGGATCAGCAGCACGAGTATCCAGATTTCCATGCGATCTCCTTGGACGGGAGGTTAAATTTTGCCGTTATCTTGGTCGTGGCCGTGTTTCTTGTAAAGCAGGCCCATGAGGCCCGCCATCAACAGCCCGAACACGAGAATGATGATGTTGAGGTGGAGCTCGAGTTTCTCCATCAGTGCGTAGAGGCCCAGCAGGAGGAAGATGCTGATGTTCTCGTTGAAGTTCTGCACGGCGATGGAACGTCCTGCACCGATCAGCAGGTGGCCGCGGTGCTGCAGCAGTGCGTTCATCGGCACCACGAAGAAACCGGCCATCATGCCGATGCAGATGAGCAGCAGGATGGCGAGCAGGGGATTGGTGATCGGGATCATCACCAGTACCATCAATCCCATGCCGATGCCGACCGGCAGCACGTTCACCGCGTGTTCCAGCTTGACCAGGCGCGCCGCCAGCACCGCGCCGATGGCGATGCCCACGGCGAACCAGGCGATCAGTTTGGCGGCTTCACCGATGCTGTAGTGCAGCGCGATCGCTGCCCACGACAGTACCAGCAGGCGCAGCGTCGCCCCCGCTCCCCAGAACAGCGTGGTGACGGCCAGCGAAACCTGTCCCAGCGGATCCTTCCACAGCAGCGTGAAGCAGTGCCAGAAATCCTTGAGCAGGAACAGCGGGCTGCGGCTGAACGGCTTGTGTTCGATGGGCACCAGCGGGATGTAGAGGTTGAACAGCGCTGCGATCAGGTAGATGAAGAAGATGATGAAGATGGAGAGTTCCGGCGGCGTCACCTGCAGCGGGACGTGCATGTATTGCAGCAGCGACGTGGCGATGCTCGGCGTGATCAGCATGCCGCCGACCACCGCTCCCAGGATGATGGCGCTGACCGTCAGTCCTTCCATCCAGCTGTTCGCCCATACCAGCCTCGCCGGGGGGAGGTACTCGGTGAGGATGCCGTATTTGGCAGGGGAATAGGCCGCCGCGCCGAAGCCGGCCAGGCCATATGCCAGCAGCGGGTCGATGCCGGCCAGCATGGCCAGGCAGCCCGCCATCTTGATCGCGTTGCTGATGAACATCACGCGCCCCTTGGGCAGCGAGTCGGCAAACGCTCCGACAAACGGCGCAAGCAGGATGAACGACACGATGAAAGCCTGCTGCAGCACCGGCGTGTGCCAGCTCGGCGCATGACCCTGCTTGAGCAGGGCGATGGCGGCAAACAATAGGGCGTTGTCGGCGAGCGCGGAGAAAAACTGTGCCGCCAGGATGGTGTAGAAGCCGCGATTCACTATAGGTTTATCGTTTGAGGGACGGGCTTTTATAACACGAAAATATGTGGCCTGCTATCATTCGCGCCAGTTTATCCAGCCCTGCCATGAATTTCATGTCCCGCCCGATACAAGCCCGCATCGACCTTTCCGCATTGCAAAACAATCTGCGCGTGGTGCGGCGTGCCGCATCCAGCCGCATCATGGCGGTCATCAAGGCCAATGCCTATGGCCACGGCCTGCTGCGAGCGGCGGAGGCGCTGGCCGAAGCGGAGGGTTTCGCGATGCTCGATGTGCGCGATGCAGTCGCCTTGCGCGAAGCGGGTTTCCGGCAAACCCTGCTGCTGCTGGAAGGCTTCTTCAAGGCGGACGAGTTGCCGCTGCTGGCCGAATACGAACTGGCCAGCGTCATCCACAGTCCGCAGCAGCTTGCCATGCTCGATGCCTTCCCGCGCCGCAACGCCTTGCAGGTTTGGCTCAAGGTGAATACCGGCATGAACCGTCTGGGGTTCACGCCGGAACAGTTTCCGGCCGTGATGGAGAAATTGAAGCGGCATCCCGCTGTGCGTGAGATCGTGCTGATGACGCATTTTGCCCATGCCGACGAGCCGGAAGGCATCGCGGAACAGCTGGAGCGTTTCAGGGGACTGACAGACGCTTATCGCATGCCGCGCTCGCTGGCGAATTCCGCAGCGCTGCTGCGTTATCCTTCTTCGCACAGCGAATGGGTGCGTCCCGGCATCATGCTTTACGGCGCATCGCCGTTCGCCGGCACCGGCGCGCAACAGTTCGGCCTGCGCCCGGTGATGACGCTGAATAGCGAAATCATCTCGGTACGCGAACTGAAGGCCGGCGACCGGGTCGGTTATGCGGGGCTGTTTTGCGCCGACCGGGCGATGCGCATCGCGACAGTGGCCTGCGGTTATGCCGACGGTTACCCGCGCCATGCGCCGACGGGAACGCCGATCCTGGTGAACGGGCAGCGCACGCGCACGCTGGGACGGGTATCGATGGACATGCTGAGCGTCGACCTGAGCGAGGTGGCAGATGCGGTTGTGGGCAGCCCAGTCACCTTGTGGGGAGAGGGCCTGCCGGTGGAGGAGGTGGCCACTGCGGCGGGAACCATCAGTTACGAGCTGATGTGCGCGTTGACGGCGCGCGTGCCGGTGACGGCAGCCTAGGACAGGTTGCGGATGATATCCGCGATCACCTTCTCCGCCTGCTCCGGCCTGCCGAACAGATAACCCTGGTGCACCACCTGTCCGCGCAGGTTCAGGAAGCTCGCCTGTTCGGGCGTCTCCACGCCTTCCGCGACCACCTTCACGTGCATGAGCCTGGCTACAGCAAGGATGGCCTCGACCAGGGCATCGTCATCGGGATCGATAGTCAGATCCTGGACAAAGCTCTTGTCGATCTTGAGTTCGTGGATGGGCAGTCGCTTCAGGTATGCCAGCGATGAATAGCCGGTGCCGAAGTCGTCCATCGAAAAATGGATACCCATCGCGCTCAGCTCGTTCATCTTCGCGACCACATCGTTGATGTTGTCGATCACCATGCCCTCGGTCACTTCCAGAGTAAGGTGGGTGGGGTCGGCGCCGGTGCTGGCGAGGCCGTCCTTGATCTGCTCGACGAAATCGGCCTGGCGGAAATGACGGGGGCTAATGTTGACGCCGATCCGTATTGGTAGCGTAGCCACGTCTTCGCGTGCCAGCAGGCGGCAGACTTCGACGAACATCCAGCTGCCGATCTCGATGATCAGGTTGGACTCTTCGGCAATCGGGATGAATGCACCGGGCTGTATCAGGCCGCGTTGCGGATGCTGCCAGCGCACCAAGGCTTCCGCACCGACGCACTTGCCGTTCTCTTCCACCTGGGGCTGCAGGAATACCTGCAGGTCACCGCGCTTGATTGCCTGCTGCAGTTCGCGCTCGGTCTCGAAACGCTGCTTGGCATTGCCGTCCAGAGTGTCGTCGAAGAATGCGGTCTGTCCGCTGCCCCGGGTCTTGGCATGATGCAGGGCAGTATTACCACGACGCAGGATATCCAGTGCAGAGTCGGCATCGTTGCCCGGAAAGAGCGCGATCCCCAGGCAGGCTGTGAGGGTGATGCTTTCAGCGCCGATCACGAAAGGCTCCTGCAGTTCTGTGTGTATCCGGTTCGAGATATGCATCGCCATGTGGGCCGCGGCCTGTTGCTGGGGGGCGAGGTCGGTCAGCAGGATGGCGAACTCGTCCCCTGCGATGTGCGCCACGACATCGCCCTGGTGCAGGATATGCGACAAACGCTCGGCCACCGCCTTGATCAGCACATCGCCCATGGCCTGTCCTCCCGCATCATTGATGGTCTTGAAGCGGTCGATATTGAACGAGATCAGCGCGCTGCGCTGGCCGATGCGGCGAATTGTAGCCAGCGCTTGCGCGGTACGTTCCAGGAGCAGTGCCCGGTTGGGCAGTCCGGTCAGGGTGTCGTAAAAGGCCAGGCGGTTTATCTCGGCCTCGGCGCGTTTCTTTTCCGTGATGTCTTCCTGTACCGAGACGTAATGGGTGATGTGCCCGTCGGGCTGGCGGATCGGGCTGATGATGGCGTGTTCGATATATTCACTGCCATCCTTGCGCCTGTTGTGGAAATCACCCTGCCAGGTATTGCCGGCCAGGAGGTTTTTCCAGAGATCCTCGTACGTGCTCGATGGCGTTTTCCCGGAATGCAGGATGCGCGGGTTCCGTCCGATGATCTCGCTGCGGTCATAACCTGTCTTGCGCACGAAAGATTCGTTGACATATTCGATGGTGCCGTCGAGATCGGTGATGTAGATATTCTCCGGGCTTTGTTCCACCGCCAGCGAGAGTTTGCGCAACGTCGATTCCTTTTCGCGCAGCGCTCGCAGGTCGAGATAGCTGGCCACGAAACCGATGTATGTCCCTTCCTTGCCATGGATCGAGGCAATGGTTGCGAGGGTGGGTATCAGCGAACCATCGCTTGCCAAGCGGTCTACCTCCCCCGACCATGTGCCGTGCCTGCGAAGATGGCGCTCGATTTCATCGCGTTCGGTTCTGTGCTTGTCGGTCTTTGGGACAATGAGAGAGATATGCCTGCCCGTGATGTCGTCCAGATGGTAACCGAACAGGCGCGAAAAGGCTGGATTGATGTAGGTGATGCGGAACTCTGAGTCGGTCAGCATCAGGGGATGTGCTGACTGGCGCAGCGCATCGCTCAAGAGGTCGCGTTTCGCTTCGGCCTGCTTGCGGGCGGTGATGTCCAGGAGGATGCCGATGGTTGCCGGGCGACCTTCATGCTCATATGGGCGTCCGTACACTTCGACTTCTATGCGCTGTCCATCGCGGCGAATGCAGCTGGCAGTGTTGTATACGGCACCTTCATCCCCCTCTTCGCGCCTGTGGATGTTTTGCAGTACGCGTTCCTGATCGTACGGGCTGATCAGATCGGCCGCAGGCACGATGCCGATCATCGATTCGGGCGATTCGTAACCGAAGATCGTGGCGAAGCCGGGATTGACATAATTGAGTTGGCCGTCCTGGACGATGAAGATGCCGGCTATCGATTGTTCTACCAGTGCGCGGAAACGCGCTTCGCTGTCGCGCAGCGCCAATTCGGCTTTCTTTCGTTGCGTGATGACATCGAAAACGGCAACGAAATGTTGCGGTTTGGGGCTGTATACCGAGATCTCGAACCACATATCCAGCGCTTTGACATAGGTCTCGAACTGTTCCGGCTTGCCGCCGGAGGCAACCCGGCTGTAAATGTCGAACAGTTCCGGATCGGCCTCTCGGATGCCCGGGATGACATCGGAGACCTTGCGTCCGACGACATCCTTCAGTCCGGTCTGTGTCTCGAAGGCTTCGTTGACGCTGAGGTAGATGAAGTCGTCCGGGCGACCGTTGGTGAACAGCATGCGGCAATAGGCGAAGCCGTTGAGCATGTGTTCGAAAAGAGAGCGATAGGTGGCCTCGCTCTCGCGCAGCGATTCCTCTGTTTTTTTGCGTTCGGTGATATCTTCGCCGGAACTCAGTGTGCCGACGATGTTGCCTGCCTCGTTCCTGAAATAGACGTTGCGCCAGGAGATCAATCGCAGGCTCCCATCCCGGCAAACGACGGTATTTTCGTGATGGTGTGCGTCTTGCATGTCTCCGGCCAGTATCTGGCGGAACATCGGCAGTATGATCTCGGTGCCTTCCGGCTGCGGCAGGCAGGTCTTGAACCAGTTCTCCCCGAGCAGTTCATTTTCCCGATAACCCAGCATCTCGCAGCCGTAGCGGGTGATCATGGTGATGCGTCCTTCAGTGTCCAGAGCGATCATGATGGACTGGACGGTATCGAGGTAGCGCTGGTTGAGGTCGCGCTCGCGCCGCAAGGCGAATTCGGTCGTCTTGATTCCGGTGATGTCGCGCGAGATGCCGAACACTCCGGACACTTTGCCAGTCAGGTCATGTAGCGGCCCCTTGGTGGTGAGGAAGAACGATTTGCCGTTCCGGGTTTCCAGGGTCTCCTGGAAAGTGGTGACCTGATTGCCTTGCATCACTTCGCGATCGCTTTGCCGGATGAAGGTGGCCTGGTCGGAAGGGAAGATCGCCGTGTCATCCTTTCCCAGCACCTCCTGCACCGATCTTCCGACGAAGTGGGCAGCGGCCTGGTTGAACAACAGATAGCGTCCTTCACTGTCCTTGACGAAGATCGCATCGGTGGAACCTTCGCTGATGGCATCGAGCAATTTCAGCGCATGCATCTTTTCTGCCAGATTGGCTTCGGCATTCTGCCTGTCCCGGTCAGACCGGTAGCGCGCTTCGTGCAGCAGTGCACTGAGGAGGCTGACGAGCAGGCCATTGGCGAGCAGGAGGCCAAGTTGCAGCATGTCCTGCAGGCTTTTTACCGCAAAGCTGTCGAGCGGCGGGACGGCGAAATAGTCTTCAGCTGCTACGGCGATGAGCGTGGCGAGCATTCCGGGACCCAACCCGCCCAGAGCCGCGCTGGCGATGATCGGGAACATGAACAGGATCAGCAGCGGGCGGTCGGCAAACGAAATGGCGATGTGCTGGCGTATCAGCAAGGTCAACAGCGTCACCACGGCCGCAAACAGGTACAGTTGCCAGCGTGGCCAGTTGATGAGGCCGGTGTGCACCACCGGAATGGGGGCATGGCCCGGGGCGACCGTCAACCGCTTGAGCAGGAAATAAAGCAGCAACGAGGTGATCGCAACGAACAGCCAGCCTTTGAGGGTTTGTGCGACCTTCAGGGCGGCGCCGTCGGCGAATATCCATTCCGTCAATCGGTCCGAGAACAGGATCCACAGGCCGGCGAAGATGGCATAGATCAAGACGATCTTGAGGATACTGGCATGCGGTGTAGGGTTGGAGCCGGAACCGTGCATCGTATTCTTCCCGAATAGCCAGGTTGGCGTCCTCGACAGGAATCGAACCTGTAATTGACCCTTAGGAGGGGCCGGTTATATCCATTTAACTACGAGGACAGATGTGCGCGATACGGGCGACATTCTAACGTAAAATCCATTCTCGCTTATCCGCTTCAAGGAGCTTACAAATGAAATGGCTGATCTTGTTCGGCCTGATGGCCGCAATGGCAATGCTGGCGAGCCAGATGGCACGTGCCGGCGAGTTGCCCAAGGTGGGGGCGGACGCCCCCGGTTTCGAGCTGCCGGACCAGAATGGCGTGAAACACGACCTGAAGGAATATGCGGGCAAGTGGCTGGTGCTCTATTTCTACCCCAGGGACGATACGCCGGGCTGTACGCAGGAAGCATGTTCCTTCCGCGACGATTTGCACAAGCTGACGGCATTGGGTGCGCAAGTGGTCGGTATCAGCGTGGACGATAGCGACAGTCATGCCGAATTCGCCAAGAAATATCACCTGCCGTTCCCGCTGCTGGCGGACAAGTCCACCGAGGTGGCGGCACGCTATGGTGCGCTGATGAACCTGGGGCTGGTGAAGTTCGCCAGGCGTTATACGTTCCTGATCGACCCGCAGGGCAAGGTGGCCAAGGTGTACGAAAGCGTCGAGACCTCCAGGCACTCGACCGAGGTCATCGAGGATCTGACGCGATTGACCGCGAAAGGGGCGTGATGAAACATCCGGGCTCGAATATATTCGCTGCATGGTTTTTCATGATGCAGACGCTGGCGATGGGCTGGGTGGCGGCGGCCGGGAACCTGCTGCTGGAGATGCTGGGTGTTCCCGTGCATGAAGGCGATGTTCCGGGGCGTCTCGTCGGCGCGTTGCTGCTGCTGTTGCTGGTCTACCTGGCCTGGCATTTCATGCGCGGCCTGCCGCCGCAGGGCAAGCCGGGCGGCAACGGTTACAGGATCGGGCACAGGCTGCTGCTGGCGGGAAACATCTTGGCGGGCTTGCTGTTCGTGTTCCATTTCTTCGCCGGCAGCATCGACAGCTATAACACGCATCTGGTGTTGAACACCTTCACCACCTCGTTCGGCTATTTCGCGATGGGCTGTTTTGCCATCGGGTTCTCGCTCATCTATCAATCTGCATTGCCTCAGGAAGAAAAGAAAAACTAAATGCCGTATATCACGCTGGATAAAGCCGCACTGGCCTTCGGCCACGTCGCGCTATTGGATCATGTGGAATTTCAACTGGACGAAGGCGAGCGCGTCGGCCTGATCGGCCGCAACGGCGGCGGCAAGTCCAGCCTGCTCAAGGTGCTGGCCGGCCAGGCACAACTGGATGACGGCTCGGTATGGCGCCAGCCCGGCGCGCGCATCTGCTATGTCAGCCAGGAACCGGTGCTGCATGCGGAGGCGACCGTGTTCGACGAAGTGGCACGCGGCCTGGGCGAGTTGCATCAGCTGATCACCGACTACCACCATCTGTCGCATCAATTGGCGGAACCGGATGCCGATTACGAGAAGTTGCTGGAAGCGATGCAGCCGCTGCAGACCAAACTGGAGGCGCAGGACGGCTGGGCGGTGCAGGCGCGCATCGAGACCGCCATCGACAAGCTGGAACTGGATGCCGATGCGCTCATCGGCTCGTTGTCCGGCGGCGTGCGCAAGCGCGTGGCGCTGGCACAGGCGCTGGTGGCCGAGCCGGAGGTGCTGATCCTGGACGAGCCGACCAACCATCTGGATTTCGCTTCCATCGAATGGCTGGAAGGACTGTTGACCAGTTTTCGCGGCAGCGTGTTGCTGGTCACCCACGACCGGCGCTTCCTCGACAACGTTGCCACGCGCATCGTCGAGCTGGATCGCGGCAAGCTGGCGAGCTTTCCAGGCAACTTCGCCGCGTACCAGAAGATCAAGGAGCGCATGCTGGCGGACGAGGCGGTGGTGAACGCCAAGTTCGACAAGGTGCTGGCGCAGGAAGAAGTGTGGATACGCCAGGGCGTGAAGGCACGCCGTACCCGCAACGAGGGCCGCGTACTGCGGCTGGAGCAGCTGCGGCGCGAACGCGCTGCGCGTCGCGAGAAGCAGGGCACCGTCGAGATGAACCTGGACAGCGGCGAGCGCTCAGGCAAGCTGGTGACGGAGCTCACGCATGTGAGCAAAGCGTTCGGTACGCGCAAGATCATCGACGATTTTTCCTGCCGCATCCAGCGCGGCGACAAGATCGGATTGCTCGGTCCCAACGGGGCGGGCAAGAGTACGCTGCTCAAGATCATCCTGGGCGAGCAGGCTCCGGACAGCGGCGATGTGAAGCTCGGCACCAAGCTGAGCGTGGCCTACTTCGACCAGTTGCGCGCGCAGCTCGACGACAACGCCACGCTGGCCGATACCATCAGCCAGGGCTCGGATTTCATCGAGATCGGCGGTGCGAAGAAGCACGTCATCAGCTACCTCGGCGATTTCCTGTTCGCGCCGGAGCGCGCGCGTTCGCCGGTGAAATCGCTTTCCGGCGGCGAGCGCAACCGTCTGCTGCTGGCGCGCCTGTTCACCCGCCCCAGCAACGTGCTGGTGCTGGACGAGCCGACCAACGACCTCGACATCGAAACGCTGGAACTGCTGGAAGAACTGCTGGCGCAATACGACGGCACGCTGTTTCTGGTCAGCCATGACCGCGCCTTCCTCGACAATGTGGTGACGCAGGTGATCGCCTTCGAAGGCGACGGCAAGCTGATGGAGTATGTCGGCGGCTACGAGGATTGGGTGCGGGCGAAAAAGTTCGAGGCGAGCCAGAAGGCGAACAAGCCAGCTGCGTCTGCGCCGAAAGAGGGCGGAGGCAAGGCAGGCTCACCTTCTCCCCAGCCTGCTCCCTCGAAGGGAGAGGGGGTAAAGGTGAAGCTGAGCTTCAAGGAGCAGAAAGAGCTGGATGAGATGCCGCAGCGCATCGAAGCGCTGGAGCGCGAGCAGGAGGAGATCGCTGCCGCACTGGGGGCTGGAGCGCTGTTCCGCGATAATCCTGCGCATGCAAAACAGTTGCAGCAACGTGCTTCCGAGATCGAGGGCGAACTGGTCAAGCTGATGGAACGGTGGGAAACGCTGGAGAAAAAATAGTTCTCATGCGGTGATGAGGTCGTGATGCCGAAAAGCGGCCGGCTTGGTCATCGCTCCTGCCGGATTCACTCGCGTACCGCGGGACGATAGGTGTCGAGGAAGCGGGAAAAGGCGTCCGCCGGCATCGGCCGTGCGAAGTGGTAGCCCTGCACTTCGTTGCATTCCAGGGAGCGCAGGAGGTCGACTTGTTTTGCCGTCTCGACGCCTTCGGCGATGGTGCGCAGATTGAGGGTGCGGCCCATCTGGATGATGGCATGCACGATCGCGGCGTCGTCGGGGTCGTCTGCCATGTCGCGCACAAAGGACTGGTCTATCTTCAGGCGGTCGGCCTTGAACCTCTTCAGGTAGGCGAGGCTGGAATAACCGGTGCCGAAATCGTCGATGGCGAGGGTGATGCCGATTTCCTTGAGGCGTTTGATCAGGCCGAGCATGTATTCCATGTCGTGCAGCAGGACCGATTCGGTGAGCTCGATTTCCAGCAGGGTCGGATCCAGGCCGCTTGCGGCGATGGCCTTGCGTATCGACTGCTCCATGTTGCCGCGCCTGAACTGCACTGCCGACACATTCACCGCCACCATGAGCGCCGGCCGATCGCTGCGCTGCCAGCTGACCGCTTGTTTGCATGCCTCATTGAGCGCCCATTCGCCCATCTGCACGATGAGGCCGGTCTGCTCGGCGACGGAAATGAAGCGTGCCGGCGGGATCAGCCCTTCGGTCGGATGGTTCCAGCGGATGAGCGCTTCGGCACCGATCAGCTGTCCGCTGTCCAGGTCGATTTGCGGCTGGTAATGCAGCACGAACTCGTTGCGCTGCACGGCGTGGCGCAGGTTGTGGGCGATCCGCAGGTGTTCGAGACTGTCGCTGTTCATCTGCTCGGTAAAGAAGTGGCACGCATTGCGTCCGGCCGCCTTGGCTGAATACAGCGCCAGGGAGGCTTTCTTGAGCAGGATGTCGTAGCTCTCGCCATCATCGGGATAGACGGCGATGCCGATGGAGCAGGAGAGCGACAGGGGGCTTCCTTCCATATCCAGCGGCTTGGCAACCTGGTCGAGGATGTGCTGCGCGATCGTGCCGACGGTATCGCTGTCGGGCAGCTCAGCCAGCGCGATCAGGAACTCGTCGCCGCCCTGCCTGCTGACGGTGTCGGTCGCCCGCACGCAGTTCTTGAGCCGGGCGGCGACATTGCGCAGCAGCGTATCGCCGACGGCGTGGCCGAGCGAGTCGTTGAACAGCTTGAAATTGTCGAGATCGACCGTGAGCAGTGCGACACGGCTTTGCGTGCGCTCGGCATGGGCCAGGGCATTCTCCAGCCGGTCCTTGAACAGGATGCGATTGGGCAGGTCGGTCAGTGGATCGTGCGACGACAGATATTGGATCTGCGCCTCGGCATTCTTGCGTTCGCTGATGTCGCTGAAGATGCCGACATAGTGGGTCGTTTTTCCGGTGGCGTCTTTGACGGACGAGACGGACAGCCATTCCGGGAACACCTCGCCGTTCTTGCGCCGGTTCCATATCTCGCCGCGCCAGTGGCCGAAAACCTCGATGCTTTCCCACATTGCGCTATAGAAAGACTTGTCGTGATGGCCGGAAGCCAGTTTCCTTGGCGTCTCGCCGATGACCTCTTCGGGTTCGTAACCGAGCACCTTGCAGAAAGCGCGGTTCACCGACAGGATGCGCTGGTTCAGGTCGGTGATCATGAAACCTTCTTCGCTGCCGTCATACACCTTTTCGAACAGCCGCAGCGACTCCTGCGTCTTGCTGCGCTCGAGAGCGATCCCGACGATGGAGGCACCGATCTCGAGCAGCTTGCGGTGGAAATCGCTGGGCAGCCGGTGCTCGAAGCTGGAGAGTGCAAAGGAGCCGATCACTGCGCCCTGCGCCGAAAAGATCGGCATCGACCAGCATGCGCAGAGATTGAAGTCGTAGGCGAGTTGGCGCAGGTTCTGCCAGCGCGGGTCGGTGAACGTGTTTTCGACGAACTGCGGCTCCTTGCGGAATACGGCATTGCCGCACGAGCCGCCGCCGGGTCCGGGGCGGAGGCCGTTCAGCTGGCTGATCCCTTCGGGCGGCACGCTCGGCGCAGCGTAGACGTTCAGCAGTTCGCGCGACTCGTCGAGCAGCATGACCGAAGCGACCGAGTTCGGCAGTAACTGTTCCACCAGTTTGCACAACTGGTTTATCAAGGCAGTGATTTCCCCGCCCCGCGCTATCGATTCGAGGATGGCCTGCTGCAGGTGCAGGATTTTTTCCTGCTCCGTGGCGGATAGCGTGCTGTATTCAACGGTCGTGAGGCCGGTTGAGCAACTTGGGGAGGGGATTTCGGTGGAGCTGTTCATAACTGGGGGCGATTCTTTCATGAATCCTCCGGAGTTACAACAAACTCTATGGGGTTATTCGCCCGGGGTAACCATTGGGGCACGGGCGCAGATGGGCGGCGTTCCGGACCGGCGCAGGGCATTCAGGATGAGGGCAGCTGCAACACCCAGGCCAGACCGCTCAGTGCGCCAAACAGGATGACGATATGTGCCCACGCCCAAAGCTTGTAACGGGCGGCCAGTTTGTCCTGATCGAGATTGCTGATGAGGAACAGCCTGCCGTCGCGCGGCTGCAGCATGAAATTGATGTCCGGAGCGGCAAGTGCTTCATCCAGGCGTTTTTCGGCCTCGCGTTTCGCGGCCGAGCGTGCCAGCATCCATTCCCGCATGTCGAGTACGCCGTTGTTGTCCAGATCGAAGCGCTTGAGCAGGTCGGCGTTGTCCATCTTCCATTCCGACAGGACCTGCTTCACCAGTTCATCCTGCGTGAGCGTGGTGCTGCTTCCGCCCACCGTCTTGAATTCGCCCAGGACGTAGATGTCGTCGATATCGAGGAGTCGCCATTCGGTATAGCGATAATCGCCCGAGGTCCAGCTGTCCTTGTGCCGGGTGACCACTTCCGCGCCTTGCGGGTCTATCACGCATTTGCCGCTGCCGTCGTCGATGAGGAACGGCGCGCTGTTTACGCCTTGTTCTTCGGTGTGCCAGCCCTTGTTGTCGCTGCGCTTGCGTTCCATCTTGTAGCGGCACCACAGGCAGGGCAGGTTGGAATACCTCGAAAGGATCGGCGTGCCGTGCACCGCGCCGCGCCCGGTCAGTTCGACGTAACCTTGCGCAGCCGAGCCGATGCGGGAGGTGGGTGTGCCGCTGATGGTGCGCAGCCGATACAGGGTGGAATACCAGGCGAGCAGGCTGACGACGGCCATGATGCCCAGGCACCACAGCCATCCGGTACGCGATTCCAGTTTGAGGCCGACGAGCAGGAGCAATAGTTGCCCGCCGGAGGTGATGAGCTGCGCGTACTCGCGGCGGAGGGTGGTCAGCATCGACGTCCTCTTGGTGTCACGCGCAGCGGGGGCGTCGGGTTAGAAACGGAAACCCAGTTTCATGCTGATCGACTGGATGCCGCCGGTCTTGTCCACTTCGGCTGCCAGGTTGCTGAAGCCGAGATTCAGGTTGGCGCCGACGAACACCTTGCCTTGGGTGAAGGATTGAGACAATGCTGCGCCGCCAGCACCTGTGACATTTGCTGAACTATTGACCCAGACCTGGCCGATGCCGGCATAGGGCGTGAACATGGCAAACCCCTTGGAGATGGAGAGATCGATGCCCTTGGTGTCCAGCGACAATTGGTCTACGCCGCTCAGCTTGGTGAAGGAACCGCGGATGGCCACTGCGGGCTGTGTGACTCCCCCCTCAAGGATGGCGTAACGCAGTTCGCCGCCATAGAGCGCGATGTTGGTGGTAGGCACTTTGGAGTAGAACGCGGCGACATCGATGCCGAAGGGCAGGCCCTTGTCGATGTGCAGCTTGGGTATGTACAGGTTGTTGATCGGGCTGCCGCCGGTGGCCTTGCTCCATATCTGCGAACTCTTGGACATGTCGGTCTGCGTGACTTCGACCCCCATGTCGAATCCGGTCGTGCCCAGCGGGGCTGCCGGCGTGACGGGTTTGTAGCTCAGGGCAGCACCGAGATCTTCGGAAAGCGTGCGGAATTCGGGTTGCGACAAGGCCCCCAAGTTCGAAATATTGGCTGCCGAGGCAGTCTGGGCGATTCCCAGGGTGCAGAGCAAAGCGAGCAGTTTCTTCATGATGCGTATTCCTTTCGGTTTTAAAGAGTGGCCCATTCAGGCTGCGCCCGAACAGGCTGAGTTGAGAGCAGCCTGTTCCATTTAAGTTTCCTTTGCCGCATAGGGGAATCCCTTAATTTAGCTGAACAGGGATTTCATATCCACATCCGCTTTCTCGGCAGTTGAGAACTCCAGCAATGGTTTTGCGCTATAAGCGAACATGTTGGCGATGAGCACGGCGGGGAATTGTTCGATACCCACGTTGTAGATGTTCACCGAGTCGTTATACAGCTCGCGACGATCGGCGATGCCGTTCTCCAGGCCGGTGATGCGGGTCTGCAGCTGCATGAAGTTCTGGTTGGTCTTCAGTTCGGGATAGGCCTCGGCCACCGCGAACAGTCCGCCGAGGCTGGCGCGCATGGCGCCTTCCGCCTTGCCCAGCGCCTCGATGTCCTGGCCCTCGCGGGCGGTCTGCACCTGCGAGCGCGCGGCGATCACCCGCCGCAGGGTCTCCTGTTCGAACTGCTTGTATTGCTTGCATACCTCGACCAGCTTGGGCAGTTCGTCGTGCCGCTGCTTCAGCAGTACATCGATGTTGGCCCACGCCTTGCTGACGCCGTGCTTGAGACTGACCAGATTGTTGTAAAGGCTGACGGCATAGATCAGCACGACGATGCAGATGCCGAGCAAGATAAGCGTGGTACCCATGGCGATGCTCCTTGTGCGAGTTGGGAGGCGGCGCGGCGCATCATAAACAATTCGCCGCATCGTTGCACAGGATTAGGATGCCGCAGCAAAGTCAGATTTGTCATTCCGGCGCAGGCCGGAATCCAGTATTTAAACCAACTGGGCACCGGCCTGCGCCGGTGCGACGAGTTATCGAGATTTATGCAGCTTTGCGATTACTGCCCGAAAAATTCCTTCACCTTGCCCATCCACGACTTGGCACGCGGGCTGTGGCGGGCGCTGTCCTGCTGGCTGATGGCGTCGAACTCGCGCAGCAGTTCCTTTTGCCGATCGGTCAGGTTGGACGGGGTTTCCACCACGACATGGCAATGCAGGTCGCCATGCGTGTGGGTACGCATGCCCTTGATGCCCTTGCCGCGCAGGCGGAACTGCTTGCCGCTCTGTGTCTCGGCCGGAATCTTGATGCGTGCCGCGCCGTCCAGCGTGGGGATCTCGATCTCGCCGCCGAGCGCTGCGGTGGCGAAGCTGATCGGCATTTCGCAATGCAGGTCGTCGCCGTCGCGCTGGAACACGCTGTGCGGTTTGATGTGGATTTCCACATACAGGTCTCCGTGCGGTGCGCCGTGCGAACCCGCTTCGCCGTGGCCGCTGTGACGCAGGCGCATGCCGCTGTCGATGCCGGCCGGTATCTTGATCTCCAGCGTCTTCTGCTTCTTCACGCGGCCGGTGCCGTGGCAATCCTTGCACGGCGAGCTGATCTGCTTGCCGCTGCCCTGGCAGCGCGGACAGGTCTGCTGGATGGAGAAGAAACCCTGCTGCATGCGCACCTGGCCGTGGCCGCCGCAGGTGGAACAGGTGGTTGCGCTGGTGCCGGGTTTGGCGCCCGAACCGTTGCAGGTCTCGCATTCTTCCATGACCGGGATGCGGATCTGCTTTTCCGCACCGCGCGCAGCTTCTTCCAGCGTGATCTCCATGTTGTAGCGCAGGTCGGCGCCGCGATGCGCCTGGCTGCGGCCGCCGCGGCCACCGCCGAAGATGTCGCCGAAGATGTCGCCGAAATCGAAGCCGGCTGCGCCGCCGGCGCCGAACGGATTGCCGCCGCCCATACCGCCGGCTTCGAAGGCGGAATGGCCGTACTGGTCGTAAGCCGCACGCTTCTGTCCGTCGGACAGGGTCTCGTAGGCTTCCTTCGCCTCCTTGAACTGTTCCTCCGCTTTCGGGTTATCCGGGTTGCGGTCGGGGTGGTGCTTCATCGCCAGCTTGCGATAAGCCTTCTTGATCTCTTCCTCGGAGGCGTCGCGATTGACGCCGAGGACTTCGTAATAGTCGCGCTTGCTCATGTTTTTTCCACGTGACGATGGGGCGCATGCGCCCCACCGGTTGCTCCATCAAGAAAGATACGACTTACTTCTTGTCTTTGACTTCGGTGAATTCGGCATCCACCACGTCAGCGTCATCGTGCTTGGCCTCGCTGCCGGGCGCTGCGCCGCCCTGGGCTGCCTGCGCCTTGGCCTGTTCGGCGGCATACATCTTCTCGCCCAGCTTCTGCGCGGCCGTGGCCAATGCTTCGGCCTTGGCGTCGATGGCAGCCTTGTCGTCGCCCTTCACCACGCTCTCGGCATCCTTCAAAGCGGCTTCGATGGCGGCTTTTTCGTCAGCCGACAGCTGCTCACCGTAATCCTTCATCGACTTGTTGGTGGAATGGATCAGCGCATCCAGCTGGTTGCGCGAGGTCACCAGCTCCATCGCTTTCTTGTCTTCATCGGCGTGTGCCTCGGCATCGGCCACCATGCGCTGGATCTCTTCTTCACTCAAGCCTGAGCTGGCCTTGATGGTGATGTTGGCTTCCTTGTTGGTGGCCTTGTCCTTGGCGCTGACGTGCAGGATGCCGTTGGCGTCGATGTTGAAGGTCACTTCAATCTGCGGCATGCCGCGCGGTGCCGGCGGGATGTCGGACAGGTTGAACTGGCCCAGGCTCTTGTTGCCGGAAGCCATCTCGCGCTCGCCCTGCAGCACGTGGATGGTCACCGCGTTCTGGTTGTCTTCGGCCGTGGAGAACACTTGCGACGCCTTGGTCGGGATGGTGGTGTTCTTCTTGATCAGCTTGGTCATCACGCCGCCCATGGTCTCGATGCCCAGGCTGAGCGGGGTAACGTCCAGCAGGAGAACATCTTTAACCTCGCCTTGCAGCACGCCGCCCTGGATGGCTGCGCCAACCGCCACGGCCTCGTCCGGGTTCACGTCCTTGCGCGCTTCCTTGCCGAAGAATTCCTTGACCTTCTCCTGTACCTTGGGCATACGGGTCTGGCCGCCAACCAGGATCACGTCGGCGATGTCGGCGTTGGTCACGCCTGCATCCTTCATCGCGATCTTGCACGGCTCGATGGTGCGGGCGATCAGGTCTTCCACCAGGCTTTCCAATTTCGCACGAGTAATCTTCACGGCCAGGTGTTTCGGACCGGTCGCATCGGCAGTGATGTAGGGCAGGTTCACTTCGGTCTGCTGCGCGGAAGACAGTTCGATCTTGGCCTTTTCTGCGGCATCCTTCAGGCGTTGCAGCGCCAGCATGTCCTTCTTCAGGTCGATGCCGTTCTCCTTCTTGAACTCTTCGATCAGGAAGTCGATCACGCGCATGTCGAAGTCTTCGCCGCCGAGGAAGGTGTCGCCGTTGGTGGACAGCACTTCGAACTGGTGTTCGCCGTCGATTTCGGCGATGTCGATGATGGAGATGTCGAAGGTGCCGCCGCCGAGGTCATATACCGCGATCTTGCGGTCGCCTTCCTGCTTGTCCAGGCCGAAGGCCAGCGCGGCCGCGGTCGGCTCGTTGATGATGCGCTTCACTTCCAGGCCGGCGATACGGCCCGCGTCCTTGGTGGCCTGGCGCTGCGAGTCGTTGAAGTAGGCCGGCACGGTGATGACGGCTTCGGTGACCGGTTCGCCCAGGTAGTCCTCGGCGGTCTTCTTCATCTTGGCCAGCACTTGCGCGGAGATCTCCGGTGCGGAGATCTCCTTGTCGCGTACCTTCACCCAGGCGTCGCCGTTCTTGGCCTTGACGATGGAGTAGGGCACCATGTTGATGTCCTTTTGCACCATCGGCTCTTCAAAACGACGGCCGATCAGGCGCTTCACGCCGTACAGGGTGTTCTTGGGATTGGTCACGGCCTGACGCTTGGCAGGCGCGCCCACCAGCACTTCGCCGTCTTCCATGTAGGCGATGATGGACGGGGTGGTACGAGCGCCTTCAGCGTTCTCGATCACCTTGGTCTTGCCGTTTTCCATGATGGCCACGCAGGAGTTCGTCGTGCCCAGGTCGATACCGATGATTTTTCCCATGATGCTTTCCTTTCAGTTGAATGCCTAATTGTTTGAATGCTGTTGTTGCCTTGCCGCCTAACATCAGGGCGACATTGGATATTTCAAGTGTGTTGCAAACTTTATTCCGTCATTCCGGCGCATAACCAGCGACTTTGCTGGCGCTGTGTGCCAGCTTAGTCGAATGGCTAGTAGTTCTATCAGGCCGGAATCCAGTTTTATTTAACACCCCGTGTAGCGGGACAAAACCAAAGGCATATTGATTAACAGCGCTGGATTCCGGCCTGCGCCGGAATGACGTGGCGGGTTATTCCTTGGCCTTCGCCACCATCACCAGTGCCGGGCGCAATACGCGGTCGTTCAGGGAGTAGCCCTTCTGCATCACGCTGACCACGGTGTTGGCCGGCTGGTCGCTCTCCATCATGCCGATGGCCTGGTGCTTGTGCGGATCCAGTTTTTCGCCGACGGGGTTGATCTCCTTGATGTTGAACTTGTCGAATACGCTGGAAAGCTGTTTCAGCGTCAGTTCCATCCCGCTCTTGAAGCTTTCGATATTTTCGGTCTGTACGGCAAGCCCGGCTTGCAAGCTGTCCATGACCGCCAGCATTTCGTTGGAGAAGCGCTCCACAGCAAATTTCTGCGCCTTGCTCACGTCTTCGGCAGCACGGCGGCGGATGTTCTCGCCCTCGGCCTTGGCATACATCCAGGCGTCGTAGTGCTCCTGTGCCTTGCGTTCGGCTTCCTTCAGCATGTCCGCCAGGCTCGGTGTGGTGTCGGTTGCTGCCGCATCCGGACTGGCTTGCGATTGCTCGTTTTGCTGGGTGTTCTCTTGCTGTTCCATGTGACCTCCTGATTTCGACTGCTGCCTAATTGGGGCGCCATTCCGGATTTCAAGAGCGATCATGAAAATAATTGTCGGCGTGAGATAATGCCCGCCGCTCCTGCTGCTTGATGGTTATGTCCGCTTCCAAGAACTACCGCTGGCGCATCGCCGGCTTCTATTTCTTCTATTACGCCTTCGTGGGGATGTTCTCGCCCTACTGGAGCCTGTACCTCAAGTCCATCCATTTCGACGCCATCGAGATATCCGTCCTGATGTCGATACAGCCGGTCATGCGCATGGTGGCGACCAATGTATGGGGCTGGCTGGCCGACCATACCGGAAAGAGATTGTTGGTGGTGCAGGTGGCGGCGAGTCTGAGTGCGCTGTTTTATCTGGGAATGTTCGTTGCGACCGGTTTCTGGGCGGTGTTTTTGGTGATGGCGCTGATGAATTTCTTCTGGAGTGCATCGATGCCCTTGGTCGAGGCGACCACGCTGACTTATCTCGGCAAGAACACGGCGCATTACGGGCGCATCCGCTCATGGGGGTCGATCGGTTTTATCGTTTCAGTCGTGGGGCTGGGCTATGCCTTCGATTACGTCGCTATTGCCTGGCTATTGTGGGCTGGGCTGGTGTGCGAAGTCGGCATCCTGATCTTTGCGCGCCAGATACCAAAGACCGAGGTGCTGGCGCATCACACCGATCATCAGCCGATCAAGCAGATCGTGTTGCAGCCGCGCGTGCTGGCCTTGTTCGGCGCGAGTTTCCTGATGGCGGTCGCACACGGCCCTTATTACACCTTTTATTCCATCTATCTGGTGGAACACGGCTACGCCAAAAGCGTAGTGGGAGCGCTATGGGCGCTGGGAGTGATCTGCGAGATCGGTGTGTTCTTCCTGATGCCTGCGCTGGTGCGGCGTTTTGGCTTCCCGCGCATCCTGCTGGCCAGCTTTGCGGCGGCGGTGCTGCGCTTCCTGCTCATAGGCTGGGCGGTGGACTGGATGGTGCTGGTATTGTTTGCGCAGATGCTGCATGCCATGACCTTCGGCTCTTTTCATGCCGCTTCTCTCGGCATGGTGCACGAGTTCTTCCAGGGGCGGCACCAATCCAGGGGGCAGGCATTGTTCGGCAGCCTCACCTACGGCGCGGGCGGCATGCTGGGCGGTCTGGCGAGCGGCCCGATCTGGAAGAACTGGGGGGCGTCGGCACTGTACTCTTTCAGTGCAGCAGCTGCGCTGCTGGGCCTTGTTTTGATGTGGTGGAAGTTGCGTCACATGGCGAGGGGGCAAGCGGCTGCAGCATGAGTTCAGAGCGGCAACGCCGTTTTGTCTATCACTCTGCGCAATACAAAACTGGAATGTACGCCGGTGACTCCCTCGATGCGGGTGATGCGGTTGAGCAGCAGTTCCTGGTAGGCATCCATGTCCTTCACCACCACCTTGAGCTGGTAGTCGGCATCCTGGCCCGTAATGAGCAGGCATTCCAGCACATCCGGGATCTCCAGAACCCTGGCCTCGAAGTTGCCCAGTCGTTCGGGCGTATGCTGGTCCAGCGAGATCAGGATCAGCGCCATCAATGACAAGCCCAGTTTTTTCGCATCCAGCATCGCGCGGTATCCGGTGATCAGTCCGGATTCTTCCAGTGCGTGCAATCGGCGCAGGCAAGGGGACGGCGTGAGGCTGATGCGGTCGGCCAGATCCTGGTTGCTGATGCGGCCATCCTGCTGCAGGATTTCCAGAATCTGCAGATCGTAGCGATCAAGTTGCATAAGATTCCTTAAAAATTCATATTGAAGGAATATTATTTTATACATATTCGTAAATTGCACAATAAAATTGCTTAAAACTATAAATTGTGGGTGAAATACGCAAGCGCCTGCCGCTGGTTTATCCCTAAGATTCGGTTCTGTGAATTCTTGATCGATTGCCAAAGGAGGCCCTGCCATGTTGCGACATCCCGAAACCAAATACCGGCCGTTTCCGCCCGTCGATCTTGCGGATCGTCAATGGCCAAACCGCACGATCACCCGGCCGCCGATCTGGATGAGTACCGATCTGCGCGACGGCAACCAGTCGCTGTTCGAGCCGATGAACGGCGAACGCAAGATGCGCATGTTCCGCATGCTCTGCGATATCGGCTTCAAGGAGATCGAAGTGGCGTTCCCATCGGCTTCAGCCACCGATTTCAATTTCGTGCGCGAACTGATCGAGGGCGGCCACATTCCCGATGATGTCACGATTGAAGTGCTGACCCAGGCGCGCGAGCACCTGATCCGGCGCACGATGGAGTCGCTCAAGGGCGCGCGGCGAGCCATTGTGCACGTCTATAACCCGGTCTCGAAAACCTTCCGCGACATCGTCTTCGGCATGAGCAAGGCGGAGGTCGTCGACATGGCCGTTTCAGCGGTGGAACTGGTCAGGCAGTTGGCCGCGGAACAGCCGGAAACGGAGTGGATATTGGAGTACAGCCCGGAAACGTTCACGGCCGCCGAACTCGATTTTTCGCTCGAGATCTGCGATGCCGTAACTGCGGCCTGGGGCGCGACGCCATCCAACAGGGTGATCATCAATCTTCCCACCACCGTCGAGGTGGCCACGCCCAACGTCTATGCAGACCAGATCGAATGGATGCACCGCCATCTTGCGCGGCGCGACAGCATCGTTCTCAGCCTGCACACACATAACGACCGGGGTACGGCCGTGGCGTCCGCCGAACTCGGCTTGATGGCAGGTGCCGACCGCGTCGAGGGCTGCCTTTTCGGCAACGGGGAACGCACCGGCAACGTGGATATCGTGACGCTGGCCTTGAACCTGTATACGCAGGGCGTCGCCCCCGGGCTGGATTTTTCGGATATCAACGCAGTCGCGCGCACGGTCGAGCATTGCAACCAGTTGCCCATCCATCCGCGCCATCCTTATGTCGGCGACCTGGTTTTCACCGCCTTCTCCGGCTCGCACCAGGACGCGATCAAGAAGGGCTTTGCCGTCCAGCAGCCGGGCGCGTTCTGGAATGTGCCTTATCTTCCCGTCGATCCGAAAGATGTCGGACGGAACTACGATTCGGTGATCCGGGTGAACAGCCAGTCCGGCAAGGGCGGCATCGCCTACTTGCTGGAAACGGAATATGGGGTCGTCATGCCGCGCCGGCTGCAGGTCGAGTTTTCCGGTGTTGTGCAAAAGCATGCCGACAGTTATGGCGGAGAGATCAGTGCCGCGGAGATATGGCAGCTGTTCTCGGCGACCTATCTGGAAATCTGTGCGCCTGTGCGCTACAGGCAACATCATCTTTTCGAGCATGGTGCGGCACAGGGCATACGGCTGAATGTGGAAATTGACGGGGTGCCACATGTACTTGTGGGTGCAGGCAATGGCCCCATCGACGCGGCGGTTCATGCCTTGCAGAACGCCGGGATCGGCGTCCAGGTGCGCAGTTACGAGGAACGGGCCATGAGCGAGAGCAGGGAGGCGGGCGATGCGCGCGCCTGTGCTTTCATCGAGATAGCGAACCCGGAGGGGGGCGCCGGGTGCTACGGCGTGGGGCTGGATTCCAACATCGTCACTGCTTCGATCAGGGCGCTGGTGAGCGGCATTAATCGGGCCGGGCCGTCAGTGCAGGGAAGCGGCAGAGAGCGGCTGGCATCGCTTGCTGGATGACGGTCCGACTTCAGGGGCGGCGAAGCCGTGATGCTGCAGGTTGGCCCCCGTGTTTCAAGCGGTTGCCGCCCCGAAAGTGTCGGCGCAATTTGGGGAGGCGCGGCGGCTGTGGCATAATTGCCCGCTAAATCGAGGTGTGGAAATGAACGCAAAAACGTTGTACGACAAACTCTGGGATTCTCACGTGGTACGGCAGGAGGCCGACGGCACGGCATTGATCTATATCGACCGTCATCTGGTGCATGAAGTGACCAGCCCGCAAGCTTTCGAGGGGTTGAAACTGGCGCAGCGCAAGCCTTGGCGCACCGGATCCATGCTGGCCGTGCCGGACCACAACGTGCCGACCACCAATCGCGCGGCGGGTATCGCCGACCCGATCTCGCGTATCCAGGTGGAAACGCTGGACGCGAATTGCGCCGAATTCGGCGTGGTCGAATTCAAGATGAACGACATCCGGCAGGGCATCGTGCATGTGATCGGCCCGGAGCAGGGGGCGACCTTGCCGGGCATGACGGTGGTGTGCGGCGACTCGCATACCAGCACGCACGGCGCATTCGCCGCCTTGGCGCACGGCATCGGCACTTCCGAGGTCGAGCATGTGATGGCAACGCAGTGCCTGGTGGCGAAGAAGTCCAGGTCCATGCTGGTGAAGGTCGAAGGCATGCTGGGGCGCGGCGTGACGGCGAAGGACGTTGCGCTGGCGGTGATCGGCAGGATCGGCACGGCCGGAGGAACGGGCTATGCCATCGAATTCGCGGGCAGCGCCATTCGCACCCTGAGCATGGAAGGGCGCATGACCCTGTGCAACATGGCCATCGAAGCCGGGGCGCGTGCCGGCATGGTGGCCGTGGATGATACGACCCTGGCTTATGTCAAAGGGCGCCCGTTCGCGCCGCAAGGCGAACAATGGGACAAGGCCGTCGCATACTGGCGTACCCTGCATAGCGATGCAGGAGCCAGGTTCGATGCGACAGTGGAGCTGGATGCCGCGCAGATCAAGCCGCAGGTTACCTGGGGCACCTCGCCGGAGATGGTTACCGATATCAACGGTCGCGTGCCCGATCCGGCATCTGCGCCGGATGCGGTAAAGCGCGGCGACTGGGAGCGTGCCTTGCAGTACATGGGGCTGAAGGCAAACACGCCGATCAGCGAGATCAAGGTCGACAAGGTGTTCATCGGTTCCTGCACCAATGGGCGCATCGAGGATATGCGTGCGGCCGCGGCGGTGGCCAAGGGCAAGAAAGTGGCCGCAGGCGTGAAGCTGGCGATGGTGGTGCCCGGCTCCGGCCTGGTGAAACAGCAGGCGGAACAGGAAGGCCTGGACAGGATATTCGTGGCGGCGGGGTTCGAGTGGCGCGATCCGGGCTGTTCGATGTGCCTGGCGATGAACGACGACCGGCTCGAACCGGGCGAGCGCTGCGCGGCGACATCCAATCGCAATTTCGAAGGTCGCCAGGGGCAGGGCGGGCGTACCCACCTGGTCAGCCCGGCGATGGCTGCGGCAGCTGCGATCGCAGGACATTTTGTCGATGTGAGCAAGGAGTGAGCGATGAAAAGAGCATTCATGTTGCTGGCGTTGCTGTTGATGGTGCAGGGCTCAATGGCTGAAGAAGAGAAGAGCTTGCCGAAGAAGATCGGCGATGGCGTGAAAAAAGGCGGCGAAGCCGCTGGGCGCGGCATCGAGAAGGGCGCTGACGCTACCGTTAAAGGGCTCAAGAAAGCCGGCGAATGGGTCGGCAAGAAGATGCAAAAAGGCGGCGAGAAATTAGAGAAAGAGAGCAAGTGATGCGCAAATTCGAGTTGCTCGACGGGTTGGTCGCGCCGTTGGATCGTGCCAACGTGGATACCGACGCGATCATCCCCAAGCAGTTCCTGAAATCGATCAAGCGCAGCGGTTTTGGGCCGAATGCGTTCGACGAGTGGCGTTATCTCGACCACGGCGAGCCGGGCATGGATAACAGCAAGCGGCCATTGAACAAGGAGTTCGTGCTGAACCAGCCGCGCTACCAGGGTGCGCAGATCCTGCTGGCACGCGAGAATTTCGGCTGCGGCTCCTCGCGCGAACATGCGCCGTGGGCGCTGGAGGACTACGGCTTCCGCGTCATCATCGCGCCGAGTTTTGCCGACATATTCTTCAACAACTGCTTCAAGAACGGCCTGTTGCCGATCAAACTCGACGCGGCCAAGGTGGATGCACTGTTCAAGGACGTGGAGGCGAATGTCGGCTACAAACTGAAAGTGGATCTGCAGCAGCAGACCATCGCCGCACCCGGCGGCAGCGTATACAAGTTCGAGGTGGATGCTTTCCGCAAGCATTGCCTGCTGAATGGCCTCGACGATATCGGCCTGACCTTGCAGCATGTGGCAGAGATCAAGGCGTTCGAAGCGAAGCACCGTGCGGCGCAGCCGTGGCTGTTTGCATAAACTTTAATTTTGACTGGAAGAGAGTATGAAGATCGCAGTTCTGCCGGGTGACGGCATCGGCCCAGAGATCGTTGCGCAGGCCGTGAAGGTGCTGGAAGCATTGCGTAGCGACGGCCTGAAGATCGAGATGGAGCACGCGCATATCGGCGGTGCCGGTTACGACGCAGCGAAGGATCCGCTGCCGGAGGCGACGCTGAAACTGTCCAAGGAATCCGATGCCGTGCTGCTCGGCGCCGTAGGCGGCTACCAGTATGACAACCTGCCGCGCCCGATGCGTCCTGAGCAAGGCCTGCTGCGCATACGCAAGGGCTTGGGCTTGTTCGCGAACCTGCGTCCGGCGATGGTCTATCCGGAACTGGTGAACGCCTCGACGCTGCGCCCGGATATCGTATCGGGCCTGGATATCATGATCCTGCGCGAACTGACCGGCGATATTTATTTCGGCCAGCCACGCGGCATCCGCACGCTGGAAAACGGCGAGCGCCAAGGCTTCGACACCATGCATTACAGCGAATCGGAAGTGCGCCGCGTGGCGCATGTCGGCTTCCAGATCGCGATGAAACGCAACAAGAAGCTGTGCTCGGTGGACAAGGCCAACGTGCTGGATACCAGCATGTTCTGGCGCGAGATCGTCACCGAAGTGGCGAAGGAATACCCGGCAGTCGCGCTGTCGCACATGTACGTGGATAATGCGGCGATGCAGCTGGTGCGCGCGCCCAAGCAGTTCGATGTGATCCTGACCGGCAACATCTTCGGCGACATCCTGTCGGACGAGGCATCGATGCTGACCGGTTCCATCGGCATGCTGCCCTCGGCTTCGCTGGACGAGAACAACAAGGGCTTGTACGAGCCTTGCCACGGTTCCGCGCCGGATATCGCCGGCAAGGACATCGCCAATCCGCTGGCGACCATCCTGTCAGTGGCGATGATGATGCAATACACCTTCGGTCGCCCCGACATCGCGCAGCGCATCGAGACGGCGGTGCGCAAGGTGTTGCAGCAGGGGTTGCGCACCGGCGATATCTACGAAGAAGGCAAACAGAAGGTCGGCTGCGCCGCAATGAGCGATGCAGTGGTCGCTGCGCTTTAATTTGGAAGGCTAAGGAAGAGTCATGAAAGTAGGTTTGATCGGCTGGCGCGGTATGGTGGGCTCGGTGCTCATGCAGCGCATGCGTGAAGAAAAGGATTTCGACCTGATCGAGGCGGTGTTCTTTACCACTTCGAACGTCGGCGGCGAGGCGCCTGCCGAGGGGCGCGGCGTACGCCTGAAAGACGCGCACGACCTGAACGAGCTGAAGGCGATGGATGCCATCATCTCCTGCCAGGGTGGTGACTACACTACCGAGATATTCCCCAAGCTGCGCGGGGCTGGCTGGAATGGTTACTGGATCGATGCGGCTTCCACGCTGCGCATGGAAAAGGATGCGGTGATCATCCTCGATCCGGTGAACCACGATCTCATCAAGAAATCGCTGGCGAACGGCGGCAAGAACTTTATCGGCGGCAACTGCACCAACAGCATCCTGCTGATGGGCTTGGGCGGCCTGTTCCATGCGGGGCTGGTGGAGTGGGTCTCGTCCATGACCTACCAGGCCGCTTCCGGCGCTGGTGCCCAAAACATGCGCGAGTTGCTGAACCAGATGGGCGTGGCCTATGCGTCGGTAGCCGACCTGCTGGCCGATCCGAAATCGGCGATCCTGGAAATCGACCGTCGCCTAGCCGAGAAACTCCGTTCCGCCGACATGCCAACGGAGAATTTCGGCGCACCGCTGGCCGGCAGCCTGATTCCCTGGATCGACAAGCAGCTCGATAATGGCCAATCCAAGGAAGAATGGAAGGGGCAGGCCGAGGTCAACAAGATCCTCGGTACCAGCCAGCGCATTCCGGTGGATGGCTTGTGCGTACGCATCGGCGCGATGCGTTGCCACAGCTTGGCGTTGACGGTCAAGCTGAAGAAGGACGTGCCGTTGAGCGAGATCGAGGCGCTCATCAAAGGCGGCAACCCATGGGTCAAGTTCGTGCCTAACCAGCGCGAGATCTCGGTGCGCGAGCTGACCCCGGTGGCCGTGACCGGCAAGCTGGATGTGGCGGTCGGGCGCGTGCGCAAGATGGAGTTGGGGCCGGAATACCTGAGTGCTTTCGTTTGCGGCGACCAATTGCTGTGGGGAGCTGCCGAGCCGTTGCGCCGCATGTTGCGCATCTTGCTGGGAAAGTAGTTTGACAAGGTAAATCCGGTTTTTTACTGGCGGTTAACGCATGAACTTAAGGGAAAAGTGAGCTTGCATCACTAACCCTATGATGTTAATCTGAATAACGTCTGGGAAAATAAAAGGGTGGCGGCGTGCTGAAATCAATTCTTAAAGCCTTAATTTACATTGCCTGCTTGGCGGGTTCTACCATCGCCAGTGCGGCCGGGTTGGGTGGCATCAATGTCACTTCCTCATTGGGTCAGCCGCTCAAAGCTGAGATCGAATTGGTTTCTGTCGGCAAGGAAGATAAGACCACCCTCAGGGCGAAACTGGCTTCCGTCGACGCATACAAGAATGCCGGCATTGATTTCCCGTATAACCTTCCCAAGCCGAGATTCCAGATCGAAGAGCGCAGCGGCGGCGAGCAGTACGTGAAGGTGACGACGCTGCAACCGGTAAACGAGCCATTCGTCACTCTGCTGGTCGAACTGAGTTGGTCTTCCGGCAAGCTCCTGCGGGAATACACTTTCCTGCTTGATCCGGTTGACTACAAACCCGAGCAACCCAAACCCGAAGAATTGAAGCCGATCTTGGCGGTGCCGGCCGTTGCACCAGCGCCTGCCCCTGTGGCGGTTTCCGAACCTGTCGCGGCGGAACCGCTGGCTGAGAAACCGGTTGCCACGGAAGCTGCTTCAGCCCCGGCTGCCGCAGCGGTTGCCGAAAGCGCAGTGACTGCAGCACCTGTCGCGGAAGCGGCTCCGGTCGAGCAGGTGCCGGCCGAGCAGGCCTTGGCACCGGCGAGCGCACCTGCCGCGGCTTCGGCAATCGAAGTCACTCCGGTGACGCAGGATGCACTGAGCAAAGAAGAGGCGCTGGCCGAAGCGGCGCCGGTTTCCGCCCCCGAACATATCACTGTGGTGCGTGGGGACACGCTGGCCAAGATTGCGGCGCAGATCAAACCGGCGAATGTCAGCCTGGAGCGCATGCTGGTCGCGTTGTATCGCGAGAATGCCGGCGAATTCGATGGGCATAACATGAACCGGATCCGGGCTGGCAAGATACTGACCATCCCGCAGAGCGATGCGGTGAAGATGCTGCCGCAAGCCGATGCTGAAGAAGAGGTTCGTGCGCAAGCGGCGGACTGGAACGTCTACCGGCAGAAGCTGGCGGCGGCCCGCACCGCGAGAGCCGAGCGCGAAGGCAAGCAGGAAGCCGCAGGCAAGATCAGCACGGCGGTGACTGACAAGGCCACTGCAAGCAAGGAGCCGGCCAAAGAGGTGCTCAAGCTGTCCAAGGGCGAAGCGCCGAATGACAAGGCGGTAGGCGGCGGCAAGTCTTCCGCGCAAGACAAGGTCATGGCCAAGGAAGAGGATGCGATCGCCAAGGGCAAGGCATTGAAGGAAGCGCAGGAGCGAACCGCGATTCTGGAAAAGAACGTCCAGGATATGAAGCGTCTGGCCGAATTGAAGAAAGAGACTGCACCTGTTTCCGCTCCGGCTGCGGCAGTCGCGCTGAATGCGGCTTCCACAGTGCAAGCGGCGAGTGCGCCGGCTCCGGCGAAGCCCAAACCCAAGGTCGTCGCCCCCAAGGTTGTCGAACAGCCATCCATCATCGACCAGTTGCTGGACGAGCCGCTCTATATGGCAGGTGCCGCAGCGCTGGTACTGGCGTTGGGCGGATTGGGCTTCGTAGTTGCGCGCCGAGGCAAGCAGGGCGGCAGCAAGAAACCGGCATCGAAGAAGGACAACAAGCAGGACCAGCAGGAAAACGATGGCAGCGCGACGGGGCGCATGGCCGCTCCGGTCGTCCCCTCGCCGGAGACGGGCGACTTCACCAGTACGTCGACGCCGACAGCGACGCCAGTTGCCAGCACGGAGTCCGAGGAAGTCGATCCTATCGGCGAAGCCGACCTGTTCCTGACATTCGGGCGCGATGCGCAGGCCGAGGAAGTGCTGAAAGAAGCACTGAAGAAGAATCCGAACAACATCCCGGTCAAGCTCAAACTGTTGTCGATCTATGCCAGCCGCAAGGATACCAACTCCTTTTATAGCTACGCCCGCGAGATCAAGGAATCCGGCGACATGACCGCCTGGGAGCAGGCTGCCGCGATGGGACGTGAGCTGGATCCGTCCAATCCGTTCTACGGCGGCGATGCGAGCGCCGTGCAGGCGCGCGAGAGCAAGGTCGAGGCCGCACCAGCCGCTACGCCGGCGGTAGACTTTGATCTCGGTTTTGGTTCACCGGCAGCACCAGCGGCGCCGTCTTTCGGCCAAAGCACGGTCGTGATCGAGGCGCCGGCGCAGGAAAAGACCGCCATCATGTCGTCGGAAGAGCTGCAGAACGCCCTTCAGGCCACACCGATGGATTTCGACATCACCGGAACCAATCCAGGCGTCCCATCCATGAACACCACGGGAACTGGTCCGGATGCGACCGTGGCAATGAACATGGATGACCTGGTGTTCGACGTGACGGCGACCCATCCCAAGATACCCGCAGCCACGGCATCTGCACCGGCAGCGCCGGCCGACGATGGCGGCTTGACGTTCACGCTCGATTTCCCGACCGAGAGCATGCCGAAAGCCGTCACACCGGTCCGTGACCTGGGTCTGGACGAGATCACCCTGAATCTGGACAAGCCGGCAGCCTCCGGCGGAGCGGCCAGCCCCGAACTGAAGGACGAGCATTGGCAGGAAGTTGCTACCAAGCTCGATTTGGCCAAGGCGTATCAGGAGATGGGCGATGCTGCCGGCGCGCGCGAAATACTGGAAGAGGTGTTGCGCGATGGAGACGAGCAGCAGCGTGGCGCTGCCCAGACCTTGATGCAGCAGTTGTAACTGGCTTGATCGAACCGAACGGCAGCCTGCATGGCTGCCGTTTTCATTTGGACCGTATGAAACTGATTCCGCATTCTGCCGTGCAGATCGTCATCTGGCTGTTGCTTGCCCTGCTGGCGCAACACCTGCAGCCATTGCCGTTGCTGGCGATGAGCATGGCCCTGTCCGCACTGGCGTTGCGGCTGTGCCCGCAGCAATTGCTGAGTCTGCTGCGGCGTACGCGCTGGATCATGTTTTCCCTGCTGCTGATCTATGCTTACACCACTTCGGGCACTGCGCTGTGGCAGCCGCTCGGAGTCATGGCGCCTACACGCGAAGGTCTGCAGGACGGATTGCTGCAGCTGGGGCGATTGTTGAGCGTGCTGGCTGGCCTGGCCATCCTGCTCGAACTGCTGCCGCAGTCGCAGCTTATCAGCGGGCTGTATACCCTGGCATATCCGCTGCGCTGGTTCGGTTTTTCGAGAGAGCGTATCGCGGTGCGCCTGGCGTTGACGCTGGAATATGCGGAATCCGCCATGCGCGATACGGCGACGGACTGGAAATCGACCATCGGCAGCGCCCTGCAGCCTGCAGGTGCCGGCGGCACGCACATCGAGATACGGTTGCAGCCGTTCGGGATGGTCGATCTGCTGTTGCTGGCGGCGGCGGCGGCAGCGCTGCTGCTGATCGGGGTCTGGCGATGAGGATCGCGCTCGGGGTGGAATACGACGGCGGCAGCTACAACGGCTGGCAGAGCCAGCCCGATGTGCCGAACGTGCAGGATGCGTTGCAGGCGGCATTGAGCGGCATTGCCGGCGAGGGTGTCGCCGTCCTGGCTGCCGGGCGTACCGACACCGGTGTGCATGCGCTGGAGCAGGTGGTGCATTTCGATACCGGCTGCAGCCGGCCGCTCAGCGCGTGGGTGCGTGGCACGAACGCGCTGCTGCCCAGGGACATTGCGGTACTGTGGGCGATTCCCGTTGCGGAAGAATTCCACGCCCGTTTTTCGGCGCAGGCGCGCAGCTATCAGTATGTGCTCGTCAACCGCCCGTCGCGGGTCGGCGTACATCACGGCAAGGTTGGCTGGTTCCATACGCCGCTGGATGTCGGAGCCATGCGCGAGGCAGCCGGGCATCTGCTGGGCAGGCACGACTTCAGTTCGTTCCGCTCCGCCGAATGCCAGGCCAAGACGCCAGTCAAGCATCTGCAGCGGCTCGATATCCGCCGGCAGGGGGATACCATCATCTTCGATCTCACCGCCGATGCTTTCCTGCATCACATGGTGCGGAACATCCTCGGCTGCCTGGTCTATGTCGGCAAGGGCAAGCATCCGCCACAATGGATGAAAGAGGTGCTGGAGCATCGCAACCGCACTCATGCCGCACCGACCTTCGCGCCGGACGGACTCTACCTCAAACGTATCCACTACGATCCGAAATGGAACCTGCCGCAGTTGAAGTTCGAATAGCAGGTAAAATGGCGCCATGACCCGAATCAAGATCTGCGGCATCACCCGCGAGCAGGATATCCATGCCGTTGCGCAGAACGGTGCGGACGCGCTTGGGCTGGTGTTCTACGAGAAAAGCCCGCGCCATGTCGGCGTGCAGCAGGCGGCGACACTGGCGCGTGCCGTCCCCCCGTTCCTGACGGTGGTGGGCTTGTTCGTGAACCCGACTGCCGATTACGTGCGCGAATTGCTGGCGAAAGTGCCCCTGGACGTATTGCAGTTCCACGGCGAGGAATCGCCGGAATTCTGTGCCCAATTCGACAAACCTTACCTGAAGGCGATACGGGTCAAGGCAGGGGTGGATTTGGTAGAATGCGCGACTCGCTATGCCGACGCGCAGGGGCTGCTGCTGGATGCCTATGTCGAGGGTACGCAGGGCGGCACGGGCGAATCGTTCGACTGGGCGCTGATCCCGCACAATCTGCCGTTGCCGGTGATCCTGTCGGGCGGGCTGCATGCGGGCAATGTGGCGGCGGCGATCAGGCGGGTGCGGCCTTACGCGGTGGATGTGTCCAGCGGCGTGGAGGCGGCAAAAGGAATCAAGGATGCGGCGAAGGTCGCCGCGTTCATCAAAGAGGTTAAAGACGTTGACTTACAATTATCCAGATAGCAGCGGCCACTTCGGCCAGTTCGGCGGCATCTACATGGCCGAGACGCTGATCCCGGCGGTGGAAGAGTTGCGCCAGCAGTACCTGCGCTTCCGCGACGATCCGGAATTCAAGGCCGAATTCGCCTACGAACTCAAGCATTACGTCGGGCGCCCCAGCCCGATTTATCACGCCAAACGCCTGTCGGAGAGCTTGGGCGGCGCGCAGATATACCTGAAACGCGAAGACCTCAACCACACCGGTGCGCACAAGATCAACAATGCCATCGGCCAGGCCTTGCTGGCCAAGCGCATGGGCAAGAAGCGCGTGATCGCCGAGACCGGTGCGGGCATGCACGGCGTGGCTACAGCGACAGTGGCGGCACGCTTCGGCATGGAATGCATCGTCTACATGGGCGCGGAAGACATCCAGCGCCAGGCGCCGAACGTGTTCCGCATGAAGCTGCTGGGCGCGACAGTGGTGCCGGTGGAGAGCGGCTCGAAGACGCTCAAGGATGCGTGTAACGAAGCCATCCGCGACTGGGTCACCAATGTCGAGAGCACGTTCTACATCTTCGGCACCGCTGCCGGCCCGCACCCGTACCCGATGATGGTGCGCGATTTCCAGTGCGTGATCGGCAACGAAGCCAAGGTGCAGATGCCCGAAATGATCGGGCGCCAGCCAGATGCGGTGATCGCCTGCGTCGGCGGCGGTTCCAACGCCATCGGCATGTTCTATCCCTACATCGAGGAAAAAGGCGTGCAGATCATCGGCGTGGAAGCCGGCGGGCACGGTATCGCCAACGGCCAGCATGCCGCACCGCTCACCGCGAATGCCAAGGTCGGCGTGCTGCACGGCAACAAGGTCTACCTGATGCAGGACGAGAACGGCCAGATCATCGAGACGCATTCCATTTCCGCCGGCCTGGATTATCCTGGCGTCGGCCCCGAGCACTGCCTGCTGAAGGACCAGGGGCGTGCGCAATATGTTGCGATTAACGACGACGAGGCGCTGGCCGCGTTCGATGCGCTGTGCCGTTTCGAAGGCATCATCCCCGCGCTGGAATCCAGCCATGCCCTGGCGTATGCGATGAAGCTGGCGCCGACATTGGCCAAAGACAAAGTGTTGCTGGTGAATCTCTCCGGCCGCGGCGACAAGGATATGAACACCGTGGCGCGCATCAAGGGGATCACGCTATGAGCCGCATAAACTCATTTTGCGGGCGAACTGCGGCGTCGCGTCCTCACTCATTCCTCGCCTACCAAATGCGGTATGTCTCGTCATTCGTTGCGCGGCTCCTTGCATTTCATCCCGCAAAAGTGAGTTTCTGGGGAGTGCAGTCATGAGTCGCATACAAACCGCTTTTGAAAAGCTCAAGCAGCAGAAGCGCAAGGCGCTGATCCCGTTCATCACGGCCGGCGACCCGTCGCAGCAGCTGACCGTGCCGTTGCTGCATGGGCTGGTGGCTGCAGGGGCGGACGTGCTCGAACTGGGCGTGCCTTTTTCCGACCCGATGGCGGACGGTCCCACCATCCAGCGCGCTTCCGAGCGGGCGCTCAGGAACGGCATGTCGCTGCGCGGCGTGCTGGGCATGGTGGCGGAGTTCCGCAAGCAGGACGCAGTCACACCGGTGGTGCTGATGGGTTACGGCAACCCGATCGAAGCGATGGGCTGGGAAACATTTGCTCAGCGTTGCGCCGAAGTCGGCGTCGACGGCGTGCTGACGGTGGACTTTCCGCCGGAAGAGAGCCACGAAGCATTCGAGCACCTGCAACGCCACAATATTTCCCCCATCTTCCTGCTGGCACCGACCACCAACGAGGCTCGCATCGAGCAAGTCGCCAAACTGGCACGCGGCTATGTGTACTACGTCTCGCTCAAGGGCGTGACCGGCGCGGGCAACCTCGACCTGTCGGCCATCGAGCAGAAGCTGCCGCAGCTGCGCAAGCACATCAAGCTGCCCATCGGCGTCGGCTTCGGCATCCGCGATGCCGCAACGGCCAGGGCTGTCGCCAGGTTATGTGACGGCGTGGTGGTGGGTAGCCGCATCGTGCAGGAAGTCGAGGATTCGACCGAGCAAAATGTAGTCGCCAATGTGGGTAAATTGGTGAAAGAATTGCGCCAGGCGATCGATCAATGAAGAGGAGAGCACCATGAGCTGGTTCCAAAAACTGTTACCGCCCAAGATCAAGCGCAGGGGCGAGGCCGAGGCCAAAAAGAGCGTGCCGGACGGCTTGTGGCACAAATGCCCGTCGTGCCAGGCTGTGCTGTATCACGCCGACCTGGAAAAGAACCACAGCGTCTGTCCCAAGTGCAACCACCATCATCGCATCAGCGCCCGCACCCGTCTCGACTGGCTATTGGACAACGAAGGCCGTTTCGAGATCGGTTCGGAGGTGCTGTCGGTCGATACGCTGAAATTCAAGGACCAGAAGAAATACAGCGACCGTCTGGTCGATGCGAAGAAGAAAACCGGCGAGGACGATGCCTTGATCGTGCTGCAGGGCAGCATCCATGCATTGCCGGTCGTCGCGGCTGCCTTCGAATTCGATTTCATGGGCGGCTCCATGGGTTCTGTCGTGGGTGAGCGTTTCGTGCGCGGCGTGCAGGTTGCGCTGGAGCAGCAATGTCCCTATATCTGTTTTTCCGCCAGCGGCGGTGCGCGCATGCAGGAAGGCCTGCTGTCGCTGATGCAGATGGCCAAGACCAGCGCCGCGCTTACCCAGCTTTCCGAAGCCAGGCTGCCTTTCATCTCGGTGCTGACCGACCCGACCATGGGCGGCGTCTCGGCCAGCTTTGCCTTCCTCGGCGATGTGGTCATCGCCGAGCCGGGGGCATTGATCGGTTTCGCCGGTGCGCGCGTGATCCAGCAGACCGTACGCGAGACCCTGCCGGAGGGCTTTCAGCGTGCAGAGTTCCTGCTGGAACACGGTGCCATCGACATGATCGTGGACCGGCGCCAGATGCGTGACCAGCTGGCTACGCTGATCACGCTGCTGACCAAGCAGGACGCGGTTGCGCGGCTGGAGGCGGCCTGACGCGGATGCTGTATTACGCGCTCAAGGTCGGGATCTCCGCACTCGTCATCGTGACGATCGCCGAGATTGCCAAGCGCAACACAGCGGCGGCAGCGCTGCTGGCAGCGGTTCCGCTGACGTCCTTGCTGGCTTTCGTCTGGATGCGCATCGAGGGGGCTGAGCCTGCCCGCATCGCTGAGCTTTCCGGGCAGATCTTCTGGCTGGTGCTGCCTTCGCTGGTGTTGTTCCTGCTGCTGCCATTGCTGATCAGGCTGGGACTGGATTTCTGGCTGAGCCTTGCGGCCGCCATCTTGGCCACCGCCGCCTGTTACCTGGCAATGTTGCCGCTGCTGCGCAAGTTCGGGGTACAGCTGTAATTTGCGAAGCACTGAAATGCCCGACACCCTGGCCGACTGGCTGACCTATCTCGAATCCCTGCATCCCAAGACCATCGCGCTCGGCCTGGATCGCGTGGCGCAGGTCAAGCAGCGATTGAATCTGCAGCCGGCCTTCCCCGTCATCGTGGTCGGCGGCACCAACGGCAAGGGCTCGGTGTGCGCCATGCTGGAAGCCATCCTGCATGCGGCCGGATACCGAGTCGGCTGCTATACCTCGCCGCACCTGCTGGCGTACAACGAGCGCGTGCGTATAGCCAAACAACAGGCGAGCGATGCCGAGTTGTGCGCATCGTTCGCGCAGATCGAACAGGTGCGCGGCGATATCCCGCTGACCTATTTCGAATTCGGCACGCTGGCTGCCATGCAGTGTTTCATTTCCCATCAAGTGGATGTTGCCGTGCTCGAAGTCGGCCTGGGCGGGCGGCTGGACGCGGTGAACGTGTTCGATGCGGATTGTGCGGTGGTGGCCAGCGTGGATATCGACCATACCGACTACCTGGGCGATACGCGCGAACAGATCGCGTTCGAGAAGGCGGGCATCTTCCGCCGGGATCGCGTGGCGATATGCGCAGACAGCGATGTGCCGCAGACGCTGCGTACCCGGGCCCGGGAGATCGGCGCGCAGCTGTGGAGCATCGGCAGCGAGTTCGGGTTCGTGCCGCACCAGGGGCAGTGGGATTACCGCAGCCGATCGGCTGCACGCAACGCATTGCCATATCCGGCCTTGCGCGGCGCGTTCCAGCTGCATAACGCCAGCGCCGTGCTGGCGGCGCTGGATGCGCTGAAGGACCGTTTACCGGTGAGCATGGAGGCGGTACGCCGGGGGCTGGTCGAGGTGCAGCTTGCCGGCCGCTTCCAGTTCGTGCCCGGCAGGCCGCAATTGATCCTCGATGTGGCGCATAACCCGCATGCAGCGCGGTCGCTGGCGCAGAACCTGGGCGATCTGCCGCCCGCCAGGACCTTTGCGGTATTCGCCATGCTCAAGGACAAGGATATGGCCGGGGTGGTGCGTGCGCTGGATGCGCAGATCGATGTCTGGCTGGTCGCCGGGATCGATGCGCCACGCGGGGCGACAGCTGCCGAACTGGCGCAGGTGCTGCAAAATGCACAGGTTCGTGGCGAGGTTAAAGCCTGCCTGACCATTGCCGATGCGCTGCATGAGGCCAGCAACCGGGCATCCGAAAATGATAGAATCGCGGCCTTCGGATCATTTTATACGGTAGCGGAAGTGATGCGGGTGCGTGGCTTGCGCTGCGCCTGATCTTCCGGGTAGAGCGGAATGGCAAAACAGACGACAGAAGAAGAATCCAGTTTGATGCGGCAGACCAGGCGCCGCTTGATCGGCGCAGTGGCGCTGGTCTTGCTGGTCGTGATCCTGCTGCCCGTGGTGTTCGATAAGGAGCCGGCGCCATCTGCGGGCAACGACATCGAGTTGCGCATCCCGAACAAGGACAGTGCCGGCGAGTTCCAGCCCAAGATCGACTTGCCGGAACTGGACAAGATGGCCTCTGCCGCAGCGGCCGCTCCCGTAGCGACCAGTGCGACGGCGGCGACCAGCGCTCCGGCGGTGCTGACCCCCGCAGTCACCGAGAAGCCAGCTGTCGAAAAACCGGTTGTTCCGGCACCGGTGGCGAGCAAACCCAAGGCGGAAGTGAAGGCCGAACCCAAGGCCGAACCCAAGGCCAGGCCTGCAGCCAAGCCGAAGCCGGAAAGCAAGCCGGCTGCCAAGGCCGCGGCAGTGCCGAAGTCGGGCTGGGCGGTGCAGGTGGGCGCATTCTCCAATGCCGATACGGCCAGGGGCCTGCAGGCCAGGCTGAGCAAGCAGGGATATCACGCCTATACCGAAAAGGCGGGCAGCGTGGTGCGCGTGCGTGTCGGTAGTTATCCGACGCGAGAAGCCGCGGAAAAGGTACAGCACAGGCTGGAAACGCAGGGAACGCACTCCAACGTGGTCAACCTCGAATAAGGTTCGCTCGTGACGTCGTTCGATTATGCGGTCATTGCGATCATCGTGCTTTCCGCAGTGGTGGGCTGGTGGCGCGGCTTCATGTACGAACTGTTCTCGCTGATCGGCTGGCTGGCGGCGTACATCGTGGCCCATACCTATTCGGCACAGGCGCTGCCGTATGTGCCGCCGGCAGTCGGTGCGGATAACATCCGTTCGGCTGCGGCGTTCGCGGCATTGTTCATCGTGACGCTGATCATCGGCGCCCTGTTTGCCTGGTTCCTGGCAAGATTGGCGAAGTTCGCGGGCCTGGCGGGGATGGACGGCAAGTTTGGCGCGATCTTCGGCATGCTCCGGGGCGGGCTGGTGGTGATCGCGCTGGTGTGGCTTGGTGGGTTGACCGACCTGCCGCAGTTGCCGTTCTGGCGCAATGCGCTGACCAGCAAGCCGTTGCAGGAGATGGCGCTATACGCCAAGGACTACTTGCCGGAAAACGCGGCACGGAAATAGACAGATCAACCTCAACTGGGAAGCAGAAAAGAATATGTGTGGGATTCTAGGTGTCGTCGCGCAAAGCCCCGTCAATCAGTTGCTGTATGACGGATTGCAAGTGTTGCAGCATCGCGGCCAGGATGCGGCCGGCATTGCCACGCTGGAACGCAATACCTTTCACCTGCACAAGGGCAACGGCCTAGCGCATGACGTGTTCCGTACCCGCAACATGCGCGCACTCAAGGGGAATGCCGGCATCGCCCATGTGCGCTATCCAACTGCGGGTTCGGCGGTCGACCACAACGAGGCACAGCCGTTCTACGTGAATTCCCCGTTCGGGCTGGTGCTGGGGCACAACGGCAACCTCACCAATACCGCGCAATTGCAGAAGGAATTGTTCCTCGAGGACATGCGCCATGTGAACACCAACTCCGACTCGGAAGTGTTGCTCAACGTGCTGGCGCACGAACTGCAAGCCAAGGCGACCAACTATCGCCTCGACCCCAAGACCATCTTCGCTGCGGTCTCTGCCGTGCATCGCCGCTGCCGCGGCGCCTATGCCGTGGTGGCGATGATCTCGGGGTACGGCCTGCTGGCCTTCCGCGATACGCACGGCATCCGCCCCTTGGTGGTGGGCAGCAACCAGGCCGACAAGGGCGTGGAATACCTGGTCGCTTCCGAGAGTGTGGCGCTGGATACGCTGGGCTTCAAGTTCCTGCGCGACATCGCACCGGGTGAGGCGGTGTTCATCGACCTCGATGGCAACTTCCACAGCCAGCAATGCGCCGAGCAGCACGAGTTGAACCCCTGCATCTTCGAATACGTCTATTTCGCCCGCCCGGACTCGGTGATCGATGGCATCTCGGTGTACGAGACGCGCCTCAACATGGGTGAGTATCTGGCCGACAAGCTGCAGCGCGTGTGGCCAGATCACGATATCGACGTGGTGATCCCGATCCCTGATTCCAGCCGCCCCAGCGCACTGCAGATGGCCAACCGCCTCGGCATCCCGTTCCGCGAAGGCTTTGTGAAGAACCGCTACATCGGCCGTACCTTCATCATGCCAGGGCAGGCCATGCGCAAGAAATCGGTGCGCCAGAAGCTCAACGCGATCGGCCTCGAGTTCAAGGGCAAGAATGTGCTGCTGGTGGACGACTCCATCGTGCGCGGCACCACCAGCCGCGAGATCGTGCAGATGGCGCGCGACGCCGGCGCGCGCAAGGTGTATTTCGCTTCCGCCGCCCCTCCCGTCAAGTTCCCCAACGTTTACGGCATCGACATGCCCAGCCGCAAGGAACTCATCGCCACCGGCCGCAGCGATGAGGAGATCTGCCGCGAGATCAGCGCCGACCGCATCATCTACCAGGACCTTGATGACCTGAAAGCGGCGGTGCATAAGTGCAACCCGAAGATCGCGAAATTCGACTGTTCCTGTTTCGATGGCGAATACATCACGGGCGATATCACAGACGAATACCTGGATCGTGTCGAAGCGGCGCGCGCCGGCGGCAAGGCCAACAAGCCGGTGGATGACGACCAGATGGAGCTCGATCTGGCGATGTCCGTCAGTTCGATGTGATTTCGCATCCAGCGCCTCGGTCAATCTCGTTCCCCGCCGTGCCGGCGTCGTTTACTCGTTGCCGTCCTGGCATTGAAGCCGGAATGTTGCCCTGCGATTGACGGCTTCATGGATGGGTGTTAATTTCCGTCTGCGCCGATTTGAGGAACAGCTTGCGGGCGCGTTACAAATTCAGCTAAAGCGAGGGAAACCCGGTTTAGCGCTAAGCTTTCCGGGTTTTTTCTTGGGGGTGCGGTATGTATGTTCCTGAGCACTTTGCCGAAGCCGACTTGACCACGCTGCATGCGTTCATGCGCCAGCACAGTTTTGCCACACTGGTCACCCAGCATGACGGCGCACCGTTCGCCAGCCATCTGCCGATGTTCCTGGATGCCGCCATCGGACCGTATGGCGCAGTGTTCGGGCATCTGGCGCGCGGCAATCCGCAATGGCAGGACCTGGCGGCAGGGGCTGAGGCGCTGGTGATGTTCCAGGGACCGCATGCCTATGTCTCGCCGGCATGGTATGTCCCCAACCCGATGGTGGTGCCGACCTGGAATTTCATGGCCGTTCACGCCTATGGTTCGGCGCGCATCCTGCCGCAGGACGAATTGGCGGGCGCCCTGCACCAATTGGTGGATGAACATGAGCAGGCGTTCGATCCGCCCTGGAAACTGCAGCTGTCCGAGTCGATGCGGGAGCGTACGCTGGGCGCCATTGTCGGCTTCGAGATCAGGCTGGGGCGCATCGAAGGCAAATTCAAGCTGAGCCAGAATCGATCGGAGCAGGACAGGCGCAATGTGATCGCGCAGCTGTCGCAAAGCACGCATGGCAGGGAAATCGCTCAGCGGATGAGTCTTGATCTAGAAAGGAAATGAAAATGTCGGAAGAAAACTACCAACCGGAAACGCTGGCGTTGCGCGCCGGCGGCGTACAAAGCCAGTTCCACGAACACAGCGAAGCCTTGTTCCTCACTTCCAGTTTCACCTTCGACAGCGCGGAGCAGGCGGCCAAGCGCTTCATCGGCGAAGAGCCGGGCAACATCTATTCGCGTTTCACCAATCCCACCGTCACCATGTTCGAGCAGCGCCTGGCCGCGCTGGAAGGCGCCGAGCAATGCGTGGCGACGGCATCCGGCATGTCCGCCATCTTGGCGTGCTGCATGGGCCTGCTGAAAGCGGGCGATCACGTCATCGCATCGCAGAGCATCTTCGGTTCAACGGTGAACCTGTTCAATACCGTGCTGAAAAAATTCGGCGTGGAGACGACCTTCGTTTCCGCCACCGATGTGCGTGAATGGCAAGCGGCAGTGCGTCCGAACACGAAACTGTTGTTCCTGGAGACGCCCTCCAATCCGCTCACCGAAGTGTCCGACATCGCGGCCATTGCTGCCGTGGCAAAAGCATGCGGGGCACCGCTGGCGGTCGACAACTGCTTTTGCACGCCCATCCTGCAGCGTCCGCTGGAACTGGGGGCGGACATCGTGATCCATTCCGCCACCAAGTACATCGACGGCCAGGGCCGCGTGCTGGGCGGCGCGGTGCTGGGCAGCAGGAAGTTGATGGAGCCGGTGTATGGTTTCCTGCGCACCACCGGCCCAACCATGAGCGCGTTCAATGCATGGGTGTTCCTGAAGGGCATCGAGACGCTCAAGCTGCGCATGGAAGCGCACAGTGCCAATGCATTGCAACTGGCGCAATGGCTGGAGCGACAGCCCAATGTGGCGCGCGTGTTCTATCCCGGCTTGGCGTCGCATCCGCAGCATGCATTGGCGATGAAGCAGCAGAAGACTGGCGGCGGCATCGTCGCGTTCGAGGTGAAGGGCGGCAAGGCGGCAGCCTGGCGCGTGATCGACAGCACCCGGCTGCTCTCCATCACCGCGAACCTGGGCGATACCAAATCCACCATCACGCATCCGGCCACCACCACCCATGCGCGCATCACGCCGGAAGCACGTGCGGCAGCGGGCATCGGCGATGGCCTGATCCGCATCGCGGTCGGTCTGGAAGCGGTCGTCGATATCCAGAACGATCTGGCGCGCGGGCTGTAAACGTGACCAGCCTGGCAGAACAGGTCGGCGCGGCGCTCAAGCTGCACGGCATGATGCTGGCGACGGCGGAGTCCTGCACCGGCGGCGGCATCGCCGAGGCGGTCACCGCCATCTCTGGCAGTTCGTCGTGGTTCGAGCGAGGCTTCGTCACCTATGCCAATGCTGCCAAGGTCGAGATGCTGGGCGTGCGACAGTCCACACTGGATGCGCATGGCGCAGTGTCCGAAGCCACGGTGCGCGAGATGGCGGCGGGCGCATTGCAGCATAGCCATGCGCATATCGCAGTAGCGGTGAGCGGAGTTGCCGGACCTGCCGGCGGCACACCGGAGAAGCCCGTCGGCACCGTGTGGTTCGGCTGGGCCTTGCGCGACGGCGAGGTGCATGCACGCCTGCATAATTTGAAGGGCGACCGTGCTGCGATACGCGAGCAATCAGTTGAGATCGCCTTGCGCGGTGTGCTTAACATTTTGAATAACCATGTAAAAACAGCCTAGCTCACAAAGAGAACGAACGTTCTGTACAACTCCGAATTGTTGTGCCACAATCCGCCCCATCGAATTTTTGAAAGGGCACACAAAATGGACGACAACAAAAGCAAGGCACTCGCCGCGGCACTGAGCCAGATCGAAAAACAGTTCGGCAAGGGCTCCATCATGCGCCTGGGCGAGAGCGAAGTCGGCAAGGACATCCAGGTCGTTTCGACCGGCTCGCTGGGGCTGGACATCGCACTGGGCGTCGGCGGCCTGCCGCGCGGCCGCGTGATCGAAATCTACGGCCCGGAATCCTCCGGCAAAACCACGCTTACTCTGCAAGTCATCGCCGAGATGCAAAAGATGGGCGGCACTGCCGCCTTCATCGACGCGGAACATGCGCTCGATCCGCAATACGCCAGGAAGCTGGGCGTGAAGGTCGAAGACCTGCTGATTTCGCAGCCTGACAACGGCGAACAGGCGCTGGAGATCGTCGACATGCTGGTGCGTTCCGGTTCCGTGGACGTGGTGGTGGTCGACTCCGTTGCCGCGCTGACGCCCAAGGCCGAGATCGAAGGCGAGATGGGCGATGCCCAGATGGGCCTGCACGCCCGCCTGATGTCGCAGGCGTTGCGCAAGCTCACCGCAAACATCAACCGCTCCAACACCATGGTCATCTTCATCAACCAGATCCGCATGAAGATCGGCGTGATGTTCGGCAACCCCGAGACCACCACCGGCGGCAACGCGCTCAAATTTTACGCCTCCGTGCGCATGGACATCCGCCGTACCGGCGCGATCAAGAAAGGCGATGAGGTCATCGGCAACGAGACCCGCGTCAAGGTGGTCAAGAACAAGGTCGCCCCCCCGTTCAAGGAAGCCAACTTCGATATCCTCTACGGCGAAGGCATCTCGCGCGAGGGCGAGATCATCGAACTGGGCGTGCTGCACAAGATCGTCGAGAAATCGGGCGCTTGGTATGCCTATAACGGCGAGAAGATCGGCCAGGGCAAGGATAATGCGCGCGAGTTCCTCAAGGGCAACCCGGACATCGCTGCGGAGATCGAGAACAAGGTGCGTGCGGCGGTCGGTGTCGCCGCCCTGGGCACAAGTGAAGTCGCAGAAGAAGCCTGAACTCAGCCTGCGCGTGCGCGCCATGCGGTATCTGGCGCGGCGCGAACATAGCCGTGCCGAGCTGCACGGCAAGCTGTTGCCGTATGTGCAGGAAGGCGAGGACCTGGGAGCCGTGCTGGACGAGCTGGAGAAAAAGAACTGGCTCTCCGACGCACGCGCGGCCACCTTGCTGGTAGATAGCAAACGCGGCCGTTTCGGCACCCAGCGCATCGCGCATGAGCTGCGTCAGAAAGGCATCGCCGAGAACCTCATCGCCGATGCCATCCCCCAGCTGAAGGAAACCGAACTGGAGGCCGCCCGCGAAGTCTGGCAGCGAAAGTTCGGTACCCTGCCGCAGGACGCCAGGGAAAAGGCACGGCAGATACGTTTTCTGCAATCGCGCGGGTTTTCCATCGATGTGACGCTGAAGGTGCTCAAGCAAGCTCCCGGGATGGAGGCTGGCGAGGACTGACGATGCCCGAACGGCGGCGCCAGATGGTATGATGCGCGCCTTGTCCAGCCAGTCTGGAACGTGACTTCAGAGTTCAAGGTGCATCGATGAAAAGCAGTGAAATCCGCCAGAAATTCCTGGAATATTTTGCCTCCAAAGGCCATACCATCGTTTCTTCCAGCTCGCTGGTTCCGCATGACGACCCGACGCTGCTGTTCACCAATGCCGGGATGAACCAGTTCAAGGATGTGTTCCTCGGTTTCGACAAGCGCCCGTATACCCGGGCGACGACGTCGCAGAAATGCGTGCGCGCCGGCGGCAAGCACAACGACCTGGAGAACGTCGGCTACACTGCCCGCCACCATACCTTCTTCGAGATGCTGGGCAACTTCAGTTTCGGCGACTATTTCAAGCGCGATGCCATCAACTATGCGTGGGAACTGCTCACGGTGGTGTTCAAGCTGCCCAAGGACAAGCTCACCGTCACCGTGTATGCCGAGGACGACGAGGCCTACGACATCTGGACCAAGGAGGTCGGTGTGCCCGCCGAGCGCGTGATCCGCATCGGCGACAACAAGGGTGCGCGTTATGCCTCCGACAACTTCTGGATGATGGGGGACACCGGCCCCTGTGGTCCCTGTACCGAGATTTTCTACGACCACGGCGAGCACATCCCCGGCGGTCCTCCCGGCAGCCCGGGTGAAGACGGCGACCGCTTCATCGAGATCTGGAACAACGTGTTCATGCAGTTCAACCGCGACGAAGCCGGCGTGATGCATCCGCTGCCCAAGCCTTCAGTCGATACCGGCATGGGGCTGGAACGCATCTCAGCCGTGCTGCAAGGCGTGCATGCCAACTACGAGATCGACCTGTTCCAGGCGCTGATCAAGGCTGCGGCGCGCGAGACCAACCAGAGCAACCTCGACCAGCCCAGCCTGCGCGTGCTGGCCGACCATATCCGCGCCTGTTCCTTCCTCATCGCCGACGGCGTGATCCCCGGCAACGAGGGACGCGGCTACGTACTGCGCCGCATCATCCGCCGTGCCATCCGCCACGGCTACAAGCTGGGTGCTCGCGAGGCGTTCTTCCACAAGATGGTGCCCGACCTGGTGGAGCAGATGGGGGCGGCCTATCCCGAACTGACCGCCGGCCAGGTGCGCGTGATGGACATCCTCAAACAGGAAGAGGAACGCTTCTTCGCCACCATCGAGCACGGCATGGCGATCCTCGAAGCCGATCTGGCCGAGATGGAAAAAACCGGCAGCAAGACTTTCAATGGCGAAACCGCGTTCAAGCTGCACGACACCTACGGTTTTCCGCTTGACCTGACTGCCGATGTCTGCCGCGAGCGCGGGGTGTCTGTAGATGATGTGGCCTTCAACGTCGCGATGGTTCGGCAGAAAGAGCAGGCGCGCGCTGCAGGCAAGTTCAAGATGGCGGCAAACCTCGATTATGCGGGCGCGGCGACGACTTTTCACGGCTACGACACGCTGGAACACAAGGGCAACATCCTCGCCTTGTACAAGGACGGCGTGGCGGTGAACGAACTGGGCGAAGGCGAGATGGGCGTGGTGGTGCTGGACGACACACCGTTTTATGCCGAGTCCGGCGGCCAGGTGGGCGACCGCGGCGAATTGCGCTCCACGCACGGCATCTTCACGGTGGAAGACACGCAGAAGATCCAGGCTGCCGTGTTCGGGCATCACGGCGTGGTAACGACCGGCAAACTCACTGTGGGTAACGGCGTCACCGCCAGGGTGGATGTCGTCGCGCGCAGCCGTACTGTGCGCAACCACTCTGCCACCCACCTGATGCACAAGGCGCTGCGCGAGGTACTGGGGGCGCATGTACAGCAGAAAGGTTCGCAGGTCGACCCGGACAAGACCCGCTTCGACTTTGCGCATACGCAGCCGATGACCGACGCCGAGATCCGCAAGGTGGAGGCCATCGTCAATGCCGAGATCCTCGCCAACGCAGATGCGACGGCGCAGGTGATGAAGATCGAGGACGCGCAGAAAACCGGCGCGATGATGCTGTTCGGCGAGAAGTATGGTGACGAAGTGCGGGTGCTGACCATCGGCAGCTCCAAGGAACTATGTGGCGGTACGCACGTGAAACGCACCGGCGACATCGGCCTGTTCAAGATCGTGGCCGAGAGCGGCGTGGCCGCCGGCGTGCGCCGCGTCGAGGCAGTGACTGGCGAAGGTGCACTGGCGTTGGTGCAACAGCAGCAGGACCAGCTGCTGCTGGTGGCTGATATGGTGAAGGCGCAACCGCAGGAAGCGGCAGCGCGCGTGGCGCAGGTCATGGATAACGTGAAGGTGCTGGAAAAGGAACTGTCTGCCTTGAAATCGAAGCTCGCCTCCGCCCAGGGCGACGAACTGGTCACACAGGCTCAGGATATCAACGGCGTGAAAGTGCTGGCTGCCAAGCTGGATGGTGCGGATGTCGCCACCCTGCGCGAGACCATGGACAAGCTGCGCGACAAGCTTAAGAGCGCAGCCATCGTGCTGGCTTCGGTGACCGAGGGCAAGGTCAGCCTGATCGCAGGCGTGACCGCAGACCAGACCACGAAGGTGAAAGCCGGCGAACTGGTGAACTTCGTCGCCCAGCAGGTCGGCGGCAAGGGCGGCGGCAGGCCGGACATGGCACAGGCTGGCGGCACCCAGCCTGAACACCTGGCCGCAGCGCTTTCATCCGTTCCGGGCTGGGTGAAGGCGAAGCTGTAGCTTCCGCGGTTGCATCGAAAGCTGCCGAATTACACCCCGGTTCGGTTGCCAAGGCTTGCGTTGCTGGTGTAGTGTTCGTGCAGAGATGGAGATGGCTGTAGGGTAGGTTGTATGCGCTGCATCGTTTCCAATTATTTTGAGAGTGAAGCGGACGATGCTCAGACAAGCGAACGAGACGATACTACTGGTCGAAGACGGGGAAGCCGAAGTTCTCTTGATTCAGCAGGCGGTGGCAGGCTGCCAGGACGAGTTGCACCTCGCAGTGGCGCGCGATGCGACCGAAGCGCTGGAATGGCTGACCGATACCGTCGAACGCGGTTATGCGATGCCCCGCCTGATCCTGCTCGACCTGAAACTGCCCAAGCTTGCCGGTCTTGCCGTATTGCGGACATTGCGCATGGAATCGCGGCTGCAGGATGTCCCTATCGTCGTATTCTCCGAACTGCACGATCCCGCCGACGTGGTGTTGAGCTACCAGATCGGAGCCAACAGCTTCGTGAAAAAACCGGAGAACCTGGCCGAGTTCACCCAGCTCTTGCGCGAGCTGTCCGAGCTGGGCTGGTTGAGCGGCAAGGGGCTGCAGCAATACCACCCCCAATCCATACGCGTGTGAGCCGATAGCGCAACTGCTTTCCCGGCGTCCGCCGACCCGACCATCCCATGCCTTGCGGCAGGAAGCCTAGAACGGCAGCTGCAGATCCGGTGCTGCGGCCAGCAGCACGCGGCGGAAGTCGTCCTGGATGCGCTGCAGGGCGGCAGCGTCGTCCGCTTCGAAGCGCAGCACGATCACCGGCGTGGTGTTGGACGGACGCATCAGGCCAAAACCGTCGGCATATTCCACCCGCAATCCGTCGATGGTGATGATGTCGCGCGCATCGGTGAAGCGCGCTTCTTTCTGCAGCCGGGCGATCAGCGTGTGGTTCAAGCCTTCCGCAGTATGGATGTGCAATTCCGGAGTGCATACCGCATCCGGCAGTCCGTTCAGCGTGGCGTTCGGGTCGGCGACCTTGCTCAGGATTTCCAGCAGCCGCGCGCCGGCATACAGGCCGTCGTCGAAACCGTACCAGCGCTCCTTGAAGAACACATGTCCGCTCATCTCGCCGGCCAGCAGGGCGCCGGTCTCCTTCATCTTGGCCTTCACCAGCGAATGGCCGGTCTTCCACAGCGTCGGTTTGCCGCCGCGTTCGTGTATCCAGGCGAACAGGTTGCGCGTGGATTTCACGTCGAAGATGACCTCCGCACCCGGATTGCGCGAGAGCACGTCGGCGGCGAACAGCATCAACTGGCGGTCGGGGAAGATGATCTTGCCGTCCTTGGTGACCACGCCGAGGCGGTCGCCGTCGCCGTCGAAAGCCAGGCCCAGCTCGCTGTCGTTGTTGTGCAGGGCGCCAATCAGGTCTTCCAGGTTGTGCGGATCGGAAGGGTCGGGATGGTGGTTGGGGAAGTTGCCGTCCACTTCGCAGAACATTTCGGTGACGGTGCAGCCGATGCCTCGGTACAGTTTGGCGGCGAAGTCGCCTGCCACGCCGTTGCCGCAGTCCACCGTGATGTTGAGCGGCCGAGCCAGCCTGATGTCGCCGACGATGCGCGCGATGTATTCCGGAGCGATGTCGTATTGCGAGTAGCTGCCGCTGCCGTGCGCGAGGTCGCCCTGCTCGATGCGCTGGCGCAGTTTCTGGATGGTCTCGCCGGACAGGGTTTCTCCGGCCAGCACCATCTTCAGGCCGTTGTAATCGGGCGGGTTGTGGCTGCCGGTGATCATCACTGCGCAGTCGGTCTTGAGCTGGAAGGCGGCGAAGTAGGTCATCGGCGTGGCGACCATGCCGACGTCGATCACGTCGATGCCGCTCTTCTGGATGCCGCGCGCCAGCGCCTTGGCGAAGGCTGGGCCGGACAGGCGTCCGTCGCGGCCGATGGCGATGCTGTGCTGCTTGCGCGCAAGCGCCTCGGTACCGAGGGCGTGGCCGATGGCTTCGACGATCTCATCCGTCAACGATTTGCCGACGATGCCGCGTATGTCGTATGCCTTGAATATCTCTTTCGGGATGTGAGCCATGGGTGACTATCTCTTGGGGTGGATATGGATGTGGCGCGCAACTTCCTTGGGCGTCAGCTTGAGCATGCAGTTGAAATGGCCGAGCGGGCATTCGCGTTTGAAGCAGGGGCTGCACGGCAGGTCCAGCTTCAGCACCTGCGCCTGGTCCGACAGCGGCGGGGTGAACTGCGGGCTGCTGGAGCCGAAGATCGCGAGCAGCGGACGGTCGAGTGCGGCGGCGATATGCATCAATCCGGAATCGTTGCTGACCACCAGATCGGCGCAGGATAACAGCGCGATGGCCTCGGCTAGGTCGGTCACCCCGCACAGGTTGAGGCATGGCTCGTTGCCTAGCGCAACGATCTTGTCGGCGACCTCCTTGTCTTTGGCTGAGCCGATCAGCCAGACGGCATAGCCCCGGGTGCGCAGGTTCTGCGCCAGTTCGGCGTAGTATTGAGGGGGCCAGCGTTTGGCCGGACCGTATTCCGCGCCCGGGCAGAATACTGCGATCGGCTGATCCAGCGTCAGCCCGAACTTGGCCAGCGCCTGTGCGCGCTGGATGTCATCTACCTTCAATTCCGGTGCCGCCAGCGGATGCGCGACCATTTCGCCCGGCGTTTCGGCCAGTTGCGCGAAGCGCTCCACCATCAAGGGGAGTTTGTTCTTGTCCAGCTTGCGCGCATCGTTGAGCAGGCCGTAGCGCTGCTCGCCGATGAAGCCGGTGCGCAGGGGGATATCGGCGAAATAGGGGACCAGCGCGGATTTCCACGAGTTGGGCAGCACGATGGCCTGGTCGTAGCGGGCCTGGCGCAATTGCATCCCGAAGCGGCGGCGGGCGAACAGGTCGAGCGCGCCATGCGGGAAAGGGTTGATGACCACATCATGGACCTCGGGCATCTGCCGCAGCAGTTTTTCCGTCCACGGCGGTGCCAGCACATCGATGCTGGCGCCGTGGTGGCGCTGCTGCAGGCGGTGCAGCATGGGCTGCATCAGCATGCAGTCGCCTACCCAGCTCGGGGCGATGATGAGGAGTTTGTTCACGTGTGGTGGCGGCCGCAGGCGGGGAGGGCGCTACGCGTCAATGATGGCCGTGCGGGAGTTCGCCCTTGAACTTGTACAGCGTGCCGCAATAGGGGCAGCGCGCCTCGCCCAGTTTTTCCACCGGGATGGCGATCCTGGGGTGCGCGCTCCACAGATTGACCGCCGGGGTCGGACAGAACAGGGGCAGCGCTTCGGCCGTGATTTCGACGTAACGCTGCGTGGTGTTTTCGTTGGACATGCTTCCCCCTGGGTATTGCGTCGTTATACGTGTGCCAGCCAATCGGCGTACTTGGCATTCTTGCCTGCGACGATGTCGAAGAACGAGGCCTGCAGCTTGGTGGTGATCGGGCCGCGCGAGCCGATGCCGATGGTGCGGGTGTCCAGTTCGCGGATCGGCGTGACTTCCGCGGCCGTGCCGGTGAAGAACGCCTCATCGGAACAATACACTTCGTCGCGCGTGATGCGCTTCTCGATCAGTTCCAGCCCCATGTCCTTGGCCAGCGTGATGATGGAATCGCGCGTGATGCCTTCCAGGCAGGAAGTCAGGTCTGGCGTGTAGAGCTTGCCCTTCTTGACGATGAACAGGTTTTCGCCGGCGCCTTCGGCCACGTAGCCTTCGGGGTCGAGCAGCAGGGCTTCGTCGTAGCCGTCGTGCGCCACTTCCTGGTGGGCCAGGATGGAGTTGCTGTAGGAACCGACCGATTTGGCACGGCACATGTTGATGTTCACATGATGGCGGGTGAAGCTGGAAGTCTTCACGCGGATGCCCTTGGCCATCCCTTCTTCGCCCAGATAGGCGCCCCACGGCCAGGCCGCGATGGCGACATGCACCGACAGCGTGGTCGCGGCGATACCCATCGCTTCGGAACCGAAGAACACGATTGGGCGAATGTAACAGGATTCCAGCTTGTTGGCGCGGACCACTTCCTTCTGGGCTGCCATCAATGTGGCCTTGTCGTACGGCATCTTCATCTTGAAGATGGAGGCCGAGTTGAACAGGCGGTCGGTATGCTCCTGCAGGCGGAATATCGCGGTTCCCTGCGTGGTTTTGTATGCCCGCACGCCCTCGAACACCCCCATGCCGTAATGCAGGGTATGGGTGAGCACGTGGGTGGTGGCTTCGCGCCAGGGAACGAGCTTGCCGTCGTACCAGATGAAGCCGTCGCGGTCGGACATGGACATGGTGATTTCCTTAGTTTCGTATGATTGTTGCGAAAGCGCGATTCTAGCCGTTTCTGCGCAGATTATGAAGGGCGGGCTATGGGGTGGCGGCCGGGCGGAACCCTGCGGGTGTATTCCTTTTGTCGCCGTATCATGTAATCATCGCTTATGCGGGGCAAGGAGCAATTAGGGGAGGAGCGGGGGTGCAGCACATCGGTTCGAAGGAAATCAAGCCGGAAATAATGGATACGCAGGAAGAGAAGCTGCGCAAAAGCCTGCTTATCTTTGCGGCGGCATTCATGACGCTCGGGGTCATGCTGTGGCTGGCCATTTACTGGCTGATGGGACTCAATTTCTCCAGCAATGTGCCGCTGGGCTACCAGGCCATTTCCGTCACCTCGCTGGTCTATTACATGCGGACGCGGAATTTCGAGGTCCTGCGTTTCGTCCAGTTGACGCTGTTCCTGTTCGCCCCCTTCGTGATGCAATGGAGCATCGGCAGTTCAATCACCTCAAGCGGCGTGGCGCTGTGGGCCCTGCTCGCGCCGATCGGGGCGCTGGTGGTGTCGGGCTGGCGCGATTCCATCCCCTGGTTCGTCGCCTACATGGTGCTTACCGCGGTGTCCGGCTTCTTCGATTTTTACCTGGGCACGGGCGCAACGACCGGGATACCGATGAATACCATCGGCGTGTTCTTCGCGCTCAACTTTGCTGCGATGTCCTCCATTTTGTATTTCCTGGTACGCTATTTCGTCATCGAGACGGAGAAGATCAAGACCCAGCTCGACCAGCAGCATGCCCTGCTGGCGGAAGAGCAGAAGAAGTCGGAACGGGTGTTGTTCAACGTGCTGCCTTCCAATATCGCTGAACGCCTGAAGAACAACCAGGGATTGATCGCTGACGGGTACGCGGACGTCACGGTGATGTTCGCCGACCTGGTGAATTTCACCCAGCTGACCGAACAGATGTCGCCGGAGCAGATGGTCGGCCTGCTCAATACCGTGTTTTCCGGTTTCGACGAGCTCTCCGAGAAATACGGGCTGGAGAAGATCAAGACCATAGGCGATGCCTACATGGTGGTGGGCGGGCTGTCGCGCGAACGGCCGGACTATGTGGAGGATATGGCGAACATGGCGATCGAGATGCTGGAGTTCGTCGCCAGGCATCCGGCGCTGGTCAAGCGCAATCTGGGCATCCATATCGGCATCGCCACCGGCCCGGTGGTGGCCGGGGTGATCGGTACCAAGCGCTTCATCTACGACCTGTGGGGCGATACGGTGAATATCGCCAGCCGCCTGACCGACGATGCGAAAGCGGGGCACATCCTCACCGACAAGCTCACCTACAACCGCCTGCGCTTCGGCTACCTGTTCGAGCCGCCTAACATACTCAACGTCAAGGGCAAGGGCGAGATGACGTCGTACCGGATGCTCGGCCGCGTCACCCATGCGGTAGAACCGGTGGTCGGCAGCAACGTCTACCGCCTGCCCGCCGCAGACGGCACCAGCCCCGCCTCGGCCTGATCAGTCGTTCCCGAACTGTGCTGCCCACAGCGCCGTGACGGCGGCGGTGTCCATCTGGGCAGGCGGGACGCGACAGGGCGTCTGGTTGTTCAGGCGCATCTGATGTTGCAGCCGGCGCAATTCCCGGTACAGTTCGCGCACCTTCTGGCTGAGTCCGGCATCGATCAACCCCAGTTTTGCGGCGGTTTCCAGCAATGCCAGGTTGCCGCGGTTAGCGGTGAGTTCGGGATGGGTGGCGGAATGGGCGAGTACGATGAACTGCACAATGAACTCGACATCCACCATGCCGCCGCTGTCCTGCTTGATGTCGAACAGTCCGCTGGTGTTCGGATGGCCGTCATGCATCTTCTCGCGCATTTCCACCACTTCCTGTTTGAGTTTGGCGATATCGCGGGGCAGCCGCAGCACATCGATGCGGATGCGCTCGAACTGCGCGCCGACCGACTGGTCTCCGGCGCAAAAGCGGGCGCGCGTCAGCGCCTGGTGTTCCCAGGCCCAGGCATGCTGCCGCTGGTATTCGTCGAACGCGGCGATCGAACTGACCAGCAGCCCGCTTTCGCCGTTCGGGCGCAGGCGCAGGTCGACTTCGTACAGGCGGCCGGATGAGGTATAGCTGGAGAGCATGGTATTGATGCGTTGCGCCAAGCGGGCGTAGATCTCGCCCGCATCGGGATGTTCGTCGTCGTAGAGGAAGACCAGGTCGAGGTCCGAGGCATAGCCCAGTTCGCGACCGCCCAGCTTGCCGTAGGCGATGATGGCGAAGCGCGCGTCGTCGCGATGCCTCTTGCGCGCATCGCGCCAGCACAGCTGCAATACATGTTTCAGAATGAGGTCGGCCAGGTCGCTCAGATGGTCGCTCAGCTTTTCCAGCGGCAGCAGGCCCTGTAGGTCCATCGCCAGCAGCTGGAAGGTCTGGGCCTGCTGGAACTGGCGTAGTGCATCCATCTCGCGTTCGGTATCGCCGTCATGTGCGGCAAGTTGCGCGGCGAGCTTCGCATCCAGTGCCATCCAGTCGGGGGCAACATACAGTTCGCGCGTATCCAGCAGTTCATCGAGCAGGATGGGGTGCTGGGTCAGGTAATCGCCGGCCCAGGCGCTGGCGGCGAGCAGCCGTACCAGACGCGGCAGCACCTGCGGATATTCGGCGAGGAAGGCGAGATAGGCCGCGCGGCGGGCGATGGCTTCCAGCAGCGCCAGTGTACGGTGCAAGGCCGCATCGCGGTTGGTCGTCCCCGCGCACAGTTCGGCCAGGCGCGGTACCAGCGTGTCGAGACGTTGACGGCTGGCTTCGGGCAATTGCTGGTAGCGGCTGCCGTTGCGGAACTGCAGCAGGCTTGCAGCGAGGGAGTTGCCCTCCGTGTAGCCGAGTTTGGCGAGCGCGGTTTCCAGCTCGGACGCGGCGGCATCGCTGCGCCACCATGTGCTTTCGCCGATTTCCTGTTTTGCGCCAAACACGGCCTCGAATTGCTGACTGACGAATTCCCTTGCCGGGGACAGCACGGCCAGCAGCGCATCGTAATCGGCATAGCCCATCGCCTCGGCAATGGTGGCCTGGAGCCTGGCGTCCTGCGGCAATTCCTGGGTCTGCTGATCGTCGAGATATTGCAGGCGATGTTCGAGGTTGCGCAGCAATACATAGCTGCTGTCCAGCCGCGCGACCACTTGTGCGTCCAGCTTGCCGTCGAGCGCCAGCAGCTGCAGCACTTGCCGCGTCGGGCGGATGCGCAGGCGAGCATCGCGGCCGCCGCGTATCAGCTGGAACACCTGGGCGATGAATTCGATCTCGCGGATGCCGCCAGGCCCCAGTTTGATATTTTGGTAGCGGTCGCGGCGAGCGACTTCGGCGCGGATCTGCGCATGCAGCTTGCGCATCGAGTCGAAGGCGCCGAAATCCAGGTATTTGCGGAATACGAATGGTTGCGCGAGGCTTTCCAGTTCCTGTGTGCAGGCACAGTTCGCCGGCGAGATCACGCGCGCCTTGATCCAGGCATAGCGTTCCCATTCCCGGCCCTGCGCGACCAGGTATTCTTCCAGTGCGGCGAAGCTCATCGTCAGCGGTCCGCTGTCGCCATAGGGCCGCAATCGCATATCGACGCGGAACACATAGCCGTCTTCGGTGTGGTCGTTGATGAGCGCGATCACCTTGCGGCCAAGGCGGTTGAAGAACTCGTGGTTGGACAGGGTGCGAGGGCCGCCGGTTTCGCCATCCTCGGGATAGACGAAGATCAGGTCTATGTCGGAAGAAACGTTCAGTTCGCCACCGCCGAGCTTGCCCATGCCGATCACCAGCAGCTCCTGGGGCAGGCCGCTGCCGGCGCCGATGGGCTGTCCGAACTGCCCGGTCAGCGTGCGCATGGCGAATGCCTGGGCGCGGCGCACGGCCAGCTCGGCCAGGGCCGTCATGCTGCGCATCACTTCGTCGAGGCCGGAAAGCCCATTCAGGTCGCGCGTCAATACATGCAGCATCACGCGTTTGCGCAGCTGGCGCAGGGCCCGCGACAACTCTTCCTCGTCGGCGGCAGGGAGCGCGGCCGACCAGCCTTGCATGACATCCGCGTCGCAGGGCGTGAGGTACTGGCCGCGCAACCAATCCAGCAACTGCGGCTCGGCGTCCAGCAGGCGGGCGAGGTAATGGCTGCAACGCCTGGCATGCAGCACCAGTTGGTCGAAATCGGCTGGAGGGCGGGGGTTTTCAGTGTTCATGGCGAGGGCTTCGGGTTAAAATATGCGCACTGGTCTTCTTCTTCGCATTATAGGTTCTCCATGTTCCGCCGGTCTCATTTCTTCATGCTGTCATCCCGCGTCCGCGCACAATGCTGAAAAGCTCCTTTCTGCTGGCTTGGCGCGGCATGGGTAAACTGTCCCGTGCCGTATTCGAGGTCACTTTGCTGCTGGCCATCGCGGGCGCGCTGGTGCTGCTGACGCTGCGCTACCGCATCCTGCCGGACATCGAGCATTACCATGAGCAGATCACCGCTGCTGCCAGCGCTGCCGTCGGGCAGCCGCTGACCATCGGCCGGATCGAGGCCGACTGGGACGGCCTGCGCCCGCGCCTGTTGCTGTCCGATGTGCAGATCTTCGATAAGCAGGGCCACGTCGCATTGAGCCTGCCGCATCTGGAGAATACGGTGGCATGGACCAGCCTGTTCACCGCAGAACTGCGGTTCAAGCGGCTGGAGATCGACAGCCCGGACCTGTCGGTGCGCCGCGATGCGCAAGGCCACTGGTATGTGGCCGGGATCGTGCTGCAAGGTGGGGACGAAAGCGGAGAGGGCAATGCGGACTGGCTGCTGCACCAGTCCCAGATCGTCATCCGCCATGGCCGCATCACCTGGCAGGACGAGTTGCGGGCGGCGCCGCCACTGGTGCTGGAACAGGTCGACCTCGGCATCGAAAACCGGTTCGGCCGCCACCGTTTCGCATTGCTGGCTTCGGCGCCGGCCAGGCTGGCTTCGCGGCTGGATGTACGCGGCAACTTCTACGGCGACAGTTTTGCCGACATGGGCGACTGGCACGGGCAGCTCTTTAGCCAGCTCGATTACGCCGATGTGCAGGCATGGAAAACCTGGGTTACGTTGCCGACCGCGTTCAGGCGCGGCAAGGGTGCATTGCGCTTGTGGCTGGGATTCGAACAGGGGCAGCTGAACAGCGTCGATGCGGATGTCGCCCTGGCGGGCGTGCAAGCACGGCTGTCGGAGGAATTGCCGCAGCTTGACCTGCGCGAGCTGCGCGGGCGTGTCGGCTGGCATCAGCTGGAACACGGTTTCGAAGTGACCACGCAACGCCTGTCGTTGCAGATGCGCGACGGCTTCAGATTGAAACCGACCGATTTCTATTTGCGCCTGGCTGGCGGGGCGGAGGCGAAACTGGCCTCCGGCGAGATCAGGGCGAACCTGCTCGAGCTGGCCGATATCGGTGTGCTGTCATCCTACCTGCCATTGCGCGATGAGCTGAAAAAGCAGATCGCCGATACCGCGCCGCAAGGCCGTATCACCAACCTGCAGGCGCTGTGGCAAAGCAATGCCGGCGAGATCTCCCATTATGAGGTGAAGGCGAACTTCGATGGCTTATCCATGCATCGTGTCGGTACGCTGCCCGGTTTTTCCGGACTGAGCGGAAAGGTCGACGGCGCGGATAGCGGCGGTACGTTTGCGCTCGATAGCCGCAAGGTCAAGCTGGACGCGCCGCAATTGTTCGCCGAGCCGGTCGAGTTCGATACGCTGGCGGCGCGCCTGGGCTGGCAGCGCAACTCGCGCGGGGTGGAGATCAAGCTGAGCAATGTCGAGATAGCCAATGCCGATCTGGCCGGAACCATTTACGGCAGCTACCAGACGGAACAGGACGGCCCGGGTTCGATCGATGCCACGGCCAACATGACGCGTATCGCAGTGGGGCGCACCGGACATTACACGCCGATCCCGGCAGTGGGCAAGGCGACGCATGACTGGCTCCAGTCAGCCTTGCAGGACGGGCAGGCTGACCGCTTCAGGGTGCGCTTGCGCGGCGATCTGCGCGACTTCCCGTTTGTCGGCAATGAGCGCGGTCTGTTCCGGCTGGAAGCGCGAGCCAAGGGGGTGGCGCTGCAGTTCCTCAAAGACTGGCCGCGCATTGAGGATGCGCAGACCAGCCTGCTGATCGAGGGCAACAGGCTGGAGGCTAATGCCGCGACTGCGACTACGGCGGGGGCGCATCTGCAGAACGTGAAAGTCGTCATTCCCGACCTGCTGTCCAGCAACGTGTTGCTGCAGGTGCGGGGAGAAGCGGCGGATGCCACGCAGCGTTGTCTCGACTATATCGTCAAGAGTCCGGTCAACGGTTACCTGGGCGGTTTTGTCGGGGAGGTCAAGGCGAATGGCGACGGCAAGCTGGGCCTGCAGCTCGATATACCGCTCAGCGACGCGGCGCCGGTCAAAGTGCGCGGCGATTACCGTTTTGTGAACAACGAAATCGATTTCGGCGCGAATATCCCGCTGTTGCGCAAGGTGAACGGGGTGTTGCTGTTCACCGAATCGTCGGTGAATGCAGGCGACATTGGCGCGCAGATACTCGGCGGAGCCGCGCACCTGGAAGTGCTGAGCCAGGATGGCGGAGTGGTAACCAGGGCGCACGGTACGCTGGATCTGGATGCCCTGAACACGCTTTCGCCGCGCCCGTTGCTGCGTCGTGTGCGCGGCAATGCCGACTGGAATACCGAGATCCGCGTACGGAACAGCCTGCTCAATGTGTCGGTGGATTCGGATCTGCAAGGCATCGTGTCGGATTTGCCGGTCCCGTTCGCCAAACGGGCCGGCGAGCGCATCCCGTTGCATTTCGAGCTGAAAGGCATCGACCAGGGCAGGGAAACGCTAGGGCTGCGCTATGGCGCGCTGCTCGATGCAAAGCTGTCGCGCCAGCGAAATTCGGACGGCGTCTGGGATATCCGCCGCGGGCGCATCGCGCTCGGCGGGAGTGCCAATCCGGGCGGGAAAGAAGGCGTATGGATCGTTGGCGAGGTGCCGCTGGTCTCGCTCGAGGGGTGGAGCGGATTGGGGTTGGCTGCGGGGGGAGGATCGGGGCTCCCGAATATTGCCGGCATCGATGTGACCGTGGGGAAATTGACCGGGTACGGCAATGCGGTGAATAAGCTGGATATCAACGGCAGCGCGCGCAATGGCCTGCTCAGCCTGCGGCTGGCTTCCAGGGAACTTAATGGCGATGTGATCTGGCAGCCGCAGGGCAACGGCAAATTGCTGGGGCGTTTCAAGAGCGCGATGCTGGGCGAAGGGACGGCAGATACGCCCAAACCTGTGCAGCCTGCGGTGGCACATGGCGGGGCGCCCGACAATACCGCCTTCCCGGCGGTGGACGTGGCGGTGGAGAAGCTCTTCTACAAGGGGCGGCATCTGGGCAAGCTGGAACTGGAGTTGAGCGAATCTGCCGGCAGCGTGCTCCTGGACCGGTTGCAGCTCACCAATTCGGACGGTGTGTTGAACATGAGCGGCAAGTGGCAGGCGGCACCGGAGCAGACGCGGGTCAGCGTGCGGGTGGATATCAGCGACGCCGGCAAGATATTGTCGCGTTCCGGTTACCCCGGCAGCCTCAAGGATGGCAACGGTTCCTTGCAGAGCGACCTGTACTGGGCGGGAGGGCCGGACAGCTTCAGTTACGCGAAGCTGAACGGAGCGGTGCATCTGAACGTCGGCAAGGGCCGCTTCCTCAAGGTTGATCCCGGTGCAGCCAAATTGCTCGGGGTGCTCAGCTTGCAGTCGATTCCCAAGCGCATCTCGCTGGACTTTACCGATGTATTCAGTAGCGGATTCGAATTCGACAGCATCACCGGCAATGCGCAGATCGTGAATGGCTTGCTGCTGACCGAAGACATGAAGCTGAACGGCGCGGCTGCCAAGGTCACCATGTCTGGGAAGGTCGACATGATCAACGAAACGCAGGAGCTGAATGTCCGCATCTTCCCGGCCCTGGGGGATAACGTATCGCTGCTTTCGTTTGCCGCCGGTCCCGTGGTCGGGGTGGGCGTGTTGCTGGCAAACAAGTTATTGCGCGATCCGCTCGATAAGCTGGTGTCGTTTGACTACAATGTCAGCGGCAGCTGGGCCGATCCGAAGGTGGAGAAGGTGGGGCAGTCCCGCGCCGCGTCAGGGGGAGCGCCCGCCCAGAGCGGGGTGCCCGCTGTGGGCGGAACGGGCTCCGGAGATTAGTTGCCTGAAACTTTGCTGTGTCCGAATAACCCGTATCCAGAAAACTTGAAAGCCGCCGAATATGTCATCCTTAGATAGCACCCAATCCCGTATCGCCGCGCAACTCAACGCATTCAAGGTCGCTGCCATCCAGATGGCCTCCGGCCCCAAGGTCGAGGGCAACCTGAGCGAGGCGCGACGCCTGATCGCCAAGGCAGCCGAACAGGGCGCCAAGCTGGTGGTATTGCCCGAGTTCTTCGCCATCATGGGCATGAACGAACAGGACAAGGTGCGGGTGTGCGAGCAGCCCGGCCAGGGGCCGATCCAGGCTTTTCTCAGCGAAATGGCGCGCAAGCACAAGATCTGGCTGGTGGGCGGCTCGATCCCATTGGCGGCGAGTTCTCCCGAGAAGGTGCGCAACAGCCTGCTGGTGTTCGATGAAACCGGTGTGCAAGTGGCGCGCTACGACAAGATCCACCTGTTCAACCTGACGCTGGGCAACGAAAGCTACAACGAGGCCCAGACCATCGAGCCGGGAGACAAGATCGTGGTGGTCGACAGCCCGTTCGGACGCATCGGCCTGGCGATCTGCTACGACCTGCGCTTCCCCGAGCTGTTTCGTGCCATGAAGAACGTGGACATCATCGTGCTGCCTTCCGCTTTCACCGCGACCACCGGCAAGGTGCACTGGGAGCCGCTGGTGCGTGCCCGCGCCATCGAGAACCTGTCCTACGTCATCGCCGCAGCCCAAGGCGGCTACCATGTCAGCGGACGCGAGACGCATGGCCATAGCATGATCGTCGATCCGTGGGGCCGCATCGTGGACGAATTGCAGCGCGGTTCCGGCGTGGTCATCGCCGATGTGAATCCGAGCTATCAGGCCAGCCTGCGCAACAGCCTGCCGGCGCTGTCGCACCGCACGATCACCTGCTCATGCTGCGAGAAGGTATGAGCGGAAAATCTGCCATGGGTATCGCGCAGCAGGCGCTGCTTGCGGCGCACGGCCTGGAGGCGCGCCATCTGGAGCAGGTGTTCGGCAAGATGCTGGCGCATCGGGTGGATTATGCCGATCTCTATTTCCAGTACGGCCGTGCGGAGAGCTGGTCGCTGGAGGAGGGCATCGTCAAGTCGGGCAGTTTCAGCATTGACCAGGGGGTCGGGGTGCGTGCGGTGAGCGGGGAAAAGACCGCCTTTGCCTATTCCGACGACATCACGCTGCAGGCGCTGGAAGATGCTGCGCTGGCGACACGCGCCATCGCCCGCCAGGGCGGCAACCAGAGCGCGGCCCATATGCATGTCGGCAAGACTCGCGAACTTTACCTGCCGCACGATCCCATCGCCACCCTGAAAGCCGACGACAAGGTCGCGCTGCTGGAGAAACTGGAGCGCATGGCGCGTGCGCTCGATCCGCGCGTGACGCAGGTGATGGCCAATCTGGCCGGCGAATACGAAGTGATCCTGGTGGCGCGCAACGATGGCTTGATGAGTGCGGACATCCGCCCGCTGGTGCGCCTGTCGCTGCAAGTGATCGTCGAAAGCAACGGCCGTCGCGAACAGGGCTCGGCCGGCGGCGGCGGCCGTTTCGGTTATGACTATTTCGGCGACGAGATGCTGCAGCGCTATGCGAAGGAGGCAGTGCACCAGGCTGTCGTCAACCTTGGTGCGCGCCCCGCGCCGGCCGGCAACATGACCGTGGTGCTGGGCAGCGGCTGGCCCGGCATCCTGCTGCACGAAGCGGTGGGACATGGGCTGGAGGGCGACTTCAACCGCAAGGGCAGTTCCGCCTTCTCGGGGCGCATCGGGCAGCGCGTTGCCGCCAAGGGGGTGACCGTGGTCGACGACGGCACCATCGCCGACCGGCGCGGGTCGCTTAACGTGGACGACGAAGGCAACCTGACGCAGCGCACCGTGCTGATCGAAGACGGCATCCTGCGCGGCTACCTGCAGGACACCATGAATGCCCGCCTGATGGGCGTGCCGGTGACCGGCAACGCGCGGCGCGAATCGTTCGCCCACCTGCCGATCCCGCGCATGACCAATACCATGATGCTGAACGGCGACAAGACGCCGGAAGAGATCATCGCTTCGGTCAAGCACGGCCTGTATGCAGCCAACTTCGGCGGCGGCCAGGTGGACATCACCAGCGGCAAGTTCGTGTTCTCCACCACCGAGGCCTACATGATCGAGGACGGCAAGATCGCCTACCCGGTCAAGGGCGCGACGCTGATCGGCAACGGTCCCGAGGCGCTGACGCGCGTCAGCATGATAGGCAACGACCTGGCGCTCGATCCCGGTGTCGGCACCTGCGGCAAGGAAGGCCAGAGCGTGCCGGTCGGCGTGGGGCAGCCGACGGTGCGCATCGACGGCCTGACGGTGGGCGGGACGGCCTGATCTTTTAACGCTGTTTTTGCACGGCGGGCGTTCAGCCCGCCCTGTGTTTCATCTCGATGAATATGCCCTTGTCGCGGCGGCTGAAATCCCGGCGACAGACGGGTGGATTTCCGCATCTCCGGCGGGCATCCGAAGGGTATCTCACGGTATAATCCGCGCCCTATGCAGATTCTACGCGGACTCCATTCGACCGACACCCAGGCTGTGGCCGTGACCATCGGCAACTTCGATGGCGTGCATCTCGGCCACCAGGCGATGCTGAATGAGCTGCGCGCCGCCGCACAGCAGCGCGGGCTGCAGACGGCCGTGGTGATCTTCGAGCCGCATCCGCGCGAGTTCTTCACTCCGCAGCAGGCGCCGGCGCGCTTGACCAGTTTGCGCGAGAAGCTGGAGTTGTTCCGCACCATGAGCATCGACCGTGTGCATGTGTGCCGTTTCGATGCCCAGTTCGCACGCAGGACGGCAGCCGATTTCATCCACGCGATGCATGAGAATCTGCACGCCAGGTTTGTGCTGATCGGCGACGATTTCCGCTTCGGCAGCGGACGAGCCGGCGATTTCGCATTGATGGAGAAAATCGGTGTGCAGCGCGGCTTCGAGGTGCGGGCGGTGCACAGCGTGGTGCACGACGGCGTGCGCATCTCCAGCACCGCGATCCGCACGGCGCTGGCGGGAGGGCAGATCCGCATGGCGCGCGAATACCTGGGCCGTCCCTACAGCATCAGCGGGCGCGTGGTGCACGGCGACGGCATGGGACGCAAGCTGGGTTTCCCGACCGCGAATGTGCAGCTGAAGCATAATCTGCCGCCGCTCAAGGGCATCTATGTGGTGCTGGCGCATGCCGAGGGACTGGGCGTGCTGCAGGGAGTGGCCAGCCTGGGCGTGCGTCCGACGCTGAAACAGGATGCCAGGCATGTGCTGGAAGTGCATCTGTTCGAGTTCTCGCAACAGGTCTACGGCAAGCACCTGCGCGTGGAATTCCTGCAGAAGCTGCGCGACGAAGAGAAGTACCCGAATCTGGAAGCGTTGACCCGGCAGATTGCGCTGGATGTTGAGAAGGCAAAGAAATGGTTTATCGAACATGAGTGAAGACAAGAAGAAATACCCGCTGAATCTCCCCGACACGACATTCCCCATGCGCGGCGACCTGGCCAAACGCGAGCCGCTGATGCTGGCGCAATGGCAGGCGCAACAGCGCTACCAGCGCATCCGCAAGGCGGCTGCCGGGCGTCCCAAGTTCATCCTGCACGACGGTCCGCCCTATGCCAACGGCGACATCCACCTCGGCCATGCGGTGAACAAGATCCTCAAGGACATCATCGTCAAGTCGAAGACGCTGGCCGGTTTCGATGCGCCTTACGTGCCGGGCTGGGATTGCCACGGCTTGCCTATCGAACTGCATGTGGAGAAGAAACACGGCAAGAACATCCCGCCTGCGCAGTTCCGCGAGCTGTGCCGCGCTTATGCGGCAGAACAGGTCGCCAGGCAGAAGAAGGATTTCATCCGCCTCGGCGTGCTGGGCGATTGGGACAATCCCTATCTGACCATGGACTTCAGGACCGAGGCCGACATTATCCGGGCACTCGGCAAGATCCTCGAACGCGGTTACCTGTACCAAGGACGCAAGCCGGTTAACTGGTGCCTGGATTGCGGCTCCGCACTGGCCGAGGCCGAAGTGGAATACGAGGACAAGGTGTCGTCCGCCATCGACGTCGGCTTTGAAGTGAAAGACAAGCATGCGGTGGAGCGGGCGTTCGGCGTATCGCTGCCCGGCAGCGCCAAGGTGTATGCGGTCATCTGGACCACCACGCCGTGGACGCTGCCCGCCAACCAGGCGGTGAGCGTGCATCCCGAATTGCAGTACGACCTGATCCGCACCGAGAAGGGCTACCTGATCCTGGCATACGACCTTGCCGCCGATTGCCTGAAGCGTTACCAGCTGGCGGGCAGCAACGACCGCGGCGACGGGATCGCCGCCACCTGCTACGGCAGGGCGCTGGAAGGCCTGCCGCTGCAACACCCGTTCTATGAGCGCATCGTGCCGGTGATCTGCGGCGAACACGTCACGCTGGACGCGGGTACCGGACTGGTGCATACCGCGCCGGCGCACGGCGTCGACGACTATGTGGTGGGACAGAAGTACAGTCTGCCGAGTGACAATCCAGTGGGCGACGACGGCAAATTCATCTCCACCACGCCGGCAGTCGGAGGCACACCGCTGGCCGGGGTGTTCGTGTGGAAGGCCAACGACATCGTGCTGCAGGCGATCGAGGCGAGCGGGCACTTGCTGCACCAGGAAAAACTCAAGCACAGCTATCCGCACTGCTGGCGCCACAAGACGCCGATCATCTTCCGCGCCACGCCGCAGTGGTTCATCGGCATGGAGCAGGGAGAAGGCAAGCCGCTGCGCGAACTGGCAAACCAGGCCGTCGAGCAGACCGAGTTCTTCCCGGCATGGGGGCGTGCCCGCCTGGAGGCGATGATCAGGAACCGCCCGGACTGGTGCGTGTCGCGCCAGCGCAACTGGGGCGTGCCGATGCCCTTCTTCGTGCACAGGGAGACCATGGCGTTGCACCCGCGCACACCGGAGTTGCTGGAGCGGGTCGCCAGACTGGTCGAACAGTCCGGCATCGAGGCGTGGTTCTCGCTGAACAGCGCCGACCTGCTGGGCGAGGATGCGGTGCATTACCGCAAGCTTTCCGACACGCTGGACGTGTGGTTCGATTCCGGCTCGACGCATTTCGCCGTATTGCGCAACCGTGCCGACCTGGCCTATCCCGCCGACCTGTACCTGGAAGGTTCGGACCAGCATCGCGGCTGGTTCCAGTCCTCGCTGCTCACCGGCTGCGCCATCGACGGCCGCGCGCCGTACAGGCAGTTGCTCACGCACGGTTTCACCGTGGACGAGAAGGGCTACAAGATGTCCAAGTCCAAGGGCAACGGCATCGAGCCGCAGGACATCTGCAACAAGCTCGGCGCGGATATCCTGCGCCTGTGGATCGCCTCGACCGACTATTCGGGCGAGATGTCGCTGTCGGAAGAGATTCTCAAGCGCGTGACCGACGGCTACCGCCGCATCCGCAACACCTTGCGCTTCCTGCTGGCGAATATCGCCGACTTCGACATGGCGCGCGATGCACTGCCGGTGGGGGAGTGGCTGGAGATCGATCGATATGCACTGGCTCTGATTCAACAGTTGCAGGATGCAGTACGCGGTGATTACGATCGCTACGAGTTTCACTTGGCGGTGCAGAAGCTGCAAGGCTTCTGCTCGGAAGATTTGGGCGGCTTCTACCTCGATATCCTCAAGGACAGGCTTTACACCGCTGGCGAGAATTCAAAGGCACGCCGCTCGGCGCAAAATGCGCTGTACCACATCACCCATGCGCTGGCACGGTTGATTTCGCCGATCCTGAGCTTCACCGGTGAAGAGGTGTGGGCGACGCTGAATGCCAAGGATGATGTCAGCGTATTTGAACAAGTATGGTACGAGTCGCCGAATTCCGGCTTGGATGGTGCCACAGTGAGCGCTTGGGAAGACATTCGTGCATTGCGGGAACAAGTGAACAAGAAGCTCGAAGAGCAACGTGCAGCTGGTGCCATCGGTTCGGCATTGCAAGCCGAGGTTGATGTTTATGCGCCGAAAGCAACTTACGAATTGCTGACGCGTTTGGGCGACGATCTGCGGCTGGTGTTCATCACTTCGCGCGCCAATGTGCATCTGCGAGAGGGAGAGCTGGAGATCAAGGTTGTACCGAGTGCCCACCAGAAATGCGAGCGCTGCTGGCACTACCGCTCCGATGTGGGCAGCGATGCCAGCCATCCGACGCTGTGCAAGCGTTGCGTAAGCAACCTGTTCGGCGAGGGCGAGGCACGCCGCTATGCTTAACCGCTGGCTGTTGGTTGCCGCGGTCGTCATCGTGCTCGATCAGTTGAGCAAGGCGGCCATTGGCAGTCATTTTGTCTATGGCGAGAGCTTCGCGGTGATGCCGTTCTTCAACCTGGTGCTGGCCCACAACACCGGCGCTGCCTTCAGTTTCCTGAATGACGCCGGCGGGATGCAGCGCTGGCTGTTCAGCGCCATTGCCATTGCCGCATCGGCGTGGATCGTCTGGCTGCTGCGCAAACATCCGGCGCAGACACTCTTCTGTTTCGCGCTGGCCTTCATACTGGGTGGCGCGCTGGGCAACCTGATCGACCGTATCGCCTACGGCTATGTGGTGGACTTCCTCGATTTCCACTGGGAGGGCTATCATTTCGCAGCCTTCAACCTGGCCGATTCCGCGATCACCTGCGGTGCAGGACTGCTGATCTTGGATAGCTTCACGAAGAAAACGTAACCTGGGCAGCGGTGGCATCTGCGCATGGACACCTTGCTTCATCCGCAGTCGATTTGAATTTTGAGAGGTATGGAATGGAACTGTTACTGGCTAATCCGCGCGGTTTCTGCGCGGGCGTGGATCGCGCCATCGAGATCGTGGAAAAGGCGTTGGCCCTGCACGGTGCGCCGATCTATGTGCGTCACGAAGTGGTGCATAACACATTCGTGGTGGATGGCTTGAAGGCAAAAGGGGCGATCTTCATCGAAGACCTGGCCGATGTGCCGCCGGGCAGCATCCTGATCTTCAGCGCACACGGGGTGCCGCAAGCGGTGCGCCGCGAGGCGGAAGCGCGCAACCTGACCGTGTTCGACGCGACTTGCCCGCTGGTGACCAAGGTGCATCTGGAAGTATCGCGCATGCGCAGCCAGGGCAAGGAGATCGTGATGATCGGCCACAAGGGACACCCGGAAGTGGAAGGCACCATGGGGCAGAGCAACGGCGGCATGTACCTGGTTGAAACACCCGCCGACGTGCAGACTCTGCAGGTGAAGGATGAACAGAACCTGGCCTATGTGACGCAGACCACCCTGTCGGTGGACGATGCCAGCAGCATCATCGCTGCGCTCAAGACACGCTTCCCCTTCATCACGGGGCCGAAGAAGGACGACATCTGTTATGCCACGCAGAACCGCCAGGATTCGGTGAAGCTGTTGGCGAAACAATCTGATCTGGTCATCGTGGTCGGCTCGCCGAACAGCTCGAACTCCAACCGCCTGCGCGAAGTGGCGCGCAACCTGAATGTACCTGCCTACCTGGTCGACAACGCGGGCGAACTGAAACCGGAATGGCTGCAGGGCAAACAACGTGTCGGGATCACCGCCGGTGCTTCGGCCCCGGAGGTATTGGTGCAGGAGGTGATAGCACGCCTGAAGGAACTCGGGGCAAGCGACGTGCGCGAAGTGGCAGGGATTCAGGAGAACGTAGTGTTTCCGTTGCCGAAATCCTTGAGCACGGATAGCCAGCGTTAACCGGATTCGATCGCCAGCAGGTATCAGTCGGACTTTCTGCCTGCATCGCCACGAAGGATCAGGCAAAACAAAAGCGGCCACAGGCCGCTTTTGTTTTATTCGCCGTTCCCGTTCAGGGGATCAGTTCTCGCCAGATGGTGCGCTTGCTCGAGAAAACCGGCGCTGAGGGCAGAAACGCGGGCGGCGGTTGCGGCGTCGGTGTCGGGTTGGTGGAGGTGACCGTCTCAACCACGGCATGCCCTTGCACGTAGATGATGTTGACACCCACGATCGTGGAGTCCGATTTCACCGAGGTAGCGCCGCAGGTCGTGTAATTGAAGTAGTTGAGCCAGCCGTACCCGCCCGGAGAACAGGCCGTATTGGAAGGCACAATGCTGGGTGCGATCACGATGCCCTGTATCAACTGGCTGTCGATGTTGGCGCGTTCGCCGGTATCCGGATAATCGGCATAACAGCCGGCACCGCCGGTCGGGACCGGATTGCTGGTGGAGAGGCGCGTGGCGGTTCCGTCCGGGTTGGGATACAGGGTCTGGCTCGGCAGGACCGTGCGCGGATTGACAAAGGTGGTGGTCGCATTGTCATCCTTGATCGAATACAGGGACTGCACATTCGTGGTGGTGAGGTCGCTGATCTCCAGGTATTTGCCGGTCGTGATGAATACGTAGCGCTTGCCATAAGCCATTCCCAGCACCGGGCTGGTGGTGATGGGCTGGGGCAGCGTGCCTGCAGCATCCGAATACAAGGCAGCGAATTTCATCACGTCACCAGTACCGATGGCGGCGGTGGCGGTGCTGTTGATGTCGAAACGCCAGACGTTGCCCAGCAGGTCGCCGCCATAGACATAGCCGGCCTTGTTGCCTACCGGCTGTTCGTTGTTCCAGGCGGCGATCTTGGCCAATCCGTTCGGGGTGGTGACACTGCCTGTCGGCGTCATCACGCCTGCCACTGGGGCGTTCGTCGCGATCTTGCTGATGATCGCGCCTGTGCCGGCATTCAGCACATAGAGATAGCCGTTTCCTGAACCCGGGTTGACATTGTTGTAACCCGAAGTGACGAGCACGACCCATGTGCCATCCGCCTTGGTGGTGACGATAGGCACGCCGAACGAATAGCCGAGATCGTCGTCCTTGGTACTGCCGATGCCGGCAGTGGTGGTGAATTCCCAAAGCAGGGCGGGCGCCGTTGGATTGGTGATGTCCAGTGCATAGTAGCCGCGCCCGCCGCCGTTCAGTCCGGCGACCAGGATGGTCTTCCATACTGCAGTGGCCGCATTGGTGCAGTTGGCAGTGCAGATATCGGCGATGTTCGGGCTGCCATTAATGAAGTTCTGGTGCAGGGTGGCATAGTTCTTGTCGGCCAGTATCCACATATTGGGTATCACCATGCTGGGCACGTAAGCCCAGCGTTCAACCCCGGTGTCGGCCGCGAACGCATGCATCATGCCGTCGTTGGCGCCCATGAATACCGTGCCGGCACGGCTGGCCTGCGCCGTCACGTAAGCGCTATAGCCGGGATAGGGGTAGCTGAATACCGGGGCGGCGATGAATGCGGGCTGCGATTCCAGCGCATCGCCCAGCACCGCGGTGCGGCCGCGGTACAGCCGGTTGGTGAGTACATTGCTGCTGCGATCCTCGTATCCCCACTGACCGCGGAGGAAGTTGACCAGATTGGTACCCGTAGCGGCGGTTTGCTGCGCCGCAGTCAGCAATGGCCACTGGCTGAGTCCGCTGATATGGGTCGCGGAAAAATTCGCCGGATTGGCGGCCGCATAGGTGGCATCGAAATTGGTAAGCACGGTACCGGTATTGTTGGCGGTGTAGATCGACCGTGTGTCGGTGGTGTCGGTGACCAGCGCAGCCATGGTGCCGGTGCAGGCGGTGGCCACCGGGACGTAGCAGTCCGTGCCGACCATGGTGCCGCCGGTGCAGATCACCGCGTTGGGCGTGACGCAGTTATAGGCGGTCGTGGAACCGCTGGTGTCGGCGACGATCGTGCCGGGCGACGCGCAAGTGTCGGCGGCCACGTTCTCCGCACACCAGGTGGAATTAGTGTTCACCACTCCAGTGTTCACATTGATGCCGCGTGCCTCCAGGTTGCCGGTCCAGGACACCGTGGTGTAGCTGGCGACATAGGCGAAGTTGTTGCCGGCAACCGGGTTCAGGGTGCTGGTTGCGGCAGCGGCGGCTGAGCCCCGGCGGGCATTGATGCCGGCCAGCGCAGTGGTCAGGCTGCTCGACAGCGAAGCCGGGTTGGTGGCGTTGAAATAGGCACCGTGCCCATCCACTGCGGCATGCCACAGGTCGTCGATGTTTTCCGGCGTGCCGGCAACATTGGGGATCGGCCAGTTGCAGACCGTGCCGGCAGTTTGCCAGGTGCACACGGTCGAACTGGCGGTCAATCCGAGCTTGACCGAGGGGAAATCGCCCGTGGTGTCGTTCATGTAGCTGGGCGAATAGATCATCCTGCCGCGTGCGCCGAGCCCCAGCGTGAAGGTGGTCATGTGCTGCTGGGTATTGTTGTCCAGGGTGCTCATGAACACGTTGTTGGTGCAGACGTTCTCCCCAACCACGGCGCCGGAACAGTTACCCAGCGCGGAGGTGCGCAGGTCGGTCTGGTAGTAATACATGGCGACGTCGGCCAGGGTGTTACTGGTGCCACCGATGGTGCCGGCAGTTTGCACCGGACTGCCCTGTTGCACGGGCGTGGTTGTGTATGCTCGGGTCGAAACGCAGGAAGTGCCGGGTGTCAGCGTGCCGGTATTGGTCCAGTTGGTCGGCGAACAGCCGCTGGTGGAACTGGTGGATGAGCAGGTGCCGGTTTGCGGTTGCAGATCCAGATACCACGTTCTTCTCGGGCAGTTGCCGCTGCGCTGGATATAGCTGTTCCGGTTATAGGTATAGGTATAGGTGGTAGCGGCCTGCGCACCATCGTACATGGGACGTGCAACCGCACCGTCCTGGTTACCTACTGCAGTGACACCATCGAGCTCGGTATCGCCGGTGTAGCTGTTCCAGTAGCCATCCGTGGTCAGGATGGTGAAATTCTGCTGGCAGGAGTATTGCACCGGGTCGGCGACGGCGATGCCATTCTTGCTGGTCAGTTTGCCGGCATACATCTTTCCTACGGTAGACAGGGCTCCCAGCAACGGCGTCGAGCTGCCGGCGCTGGTGGAGTAGAGCATGGTGTACCAGGCTGCTTTCTGGGTGGAGTTGAAAGTACCCAGATTGAGGAATTTGCTGCCGCCGTTGTTGTTCATGGTGGCAAAACCGACGCGGTAAGTGCTGCCGATAGGCTGGAAGGCCAGCCCTGTCGCGGTTTTCATCATGTTGATACGGGTGCTGTAATAGCTGTACCAGTTGGCGAAGTTGGTACGTTCGTCGGTGCCGCCGGGGCCGGAAGTGGCGCTGACGACAACTTTGTGGAACACCGAACTGGCGGTGCTAACGGGGGTATTGCATTCCGTATAGAAAGTGCTGGATGTGTTGAAATAATTCTGTTGGGCGTAGGTGGTCTGTGTGCCGGAGTAAGTGTAGTAATAAGCGGGGGCGGCGGCAATCGAGCCGTCCTGGGTCTGGAAGCTGGTGCTCAGGTTGGTGGTGCCGGAGCCGGTGTTGTAGCCGTCTATCCAGGCGGCAGTGAAGCTGGAATTGGGATAGCTGGTGCCGGTGGAATCGACCGGCGGGAGGTAGGTGATGGCCGGATCGTAGTAGACGCCGTTGCACTGGTAGCTGTTGTAGCCGTAAGCGCCAGTGAAATTGCCGGCACCGTCGGGCAGATAGTCCCAGCCCATACTGCCCGAGTCGTCCATCATCAGGAACACGTTGGGCTGCACGGTCGAGGTGGTCGACGTCGCCAGCGGTGCCGTGGCCAGCGCGACCGTGCCTGCCCGTGCGGGCGTCGTCGTGGCCAGACCAAGCGCGAGTGCAAATGCGAACAGCGGATAGCGGGTTTCCGGACGATGTTTCATGGCTGCCTCCTAATAGACGAATGCCTGTACGTAGCTGACGGTGAGCCTCGGGCCGGTGGTGCGCGAGGTGATGCGGTACATGGGCGACTGTTCAAACGTGGAACAGCCGCCGCCCTTGCAAACATTCGACGACAGCAGCACTTGCTGGCCGGAAGTACTCTGGATGGCGCCGCTGAACAAGGCATCCTGGGTAAGCAGCGAGTTGGCATACCGGCTCATGCGCTGGATCACATAGCGGGTCTGGTTGCCGCTGGCATCAGCTACAGTGCTGACCAGCTTGCTGTCTGCATCGGTCCATTGTATGCCCGTGCCATCGGTCAGGCTGAGCGCAGGATTTGCGCTCGAATAGTAGCCGGCATTCAGGTAGGTCCCGAACCCGCCGTCGTGATTGAACGGATGGGACAGGTTCATATAGGGGTCGAGGCCGTTGTTGGCGAAATCCGTTGCCGTCATCCAGGCAATGGCAGCCTCGATGCCGGCATCGGCCGAGCTGGTTGCGGCACGCTTGAATGACAGGTTGCCGGCAATGATCGTGCTGGTATCGACCGAGCGTATCAGTGCCACCGCAGCCAGCGACATCGCCAGCAGCGCCACGAGAGCGAAAAACAGGACTACCCCGCGCTGTTGTGACATGCGCCCGGGGCTGGAACGGTTATTGGACAATGAACTCATAATGTACCTTTGTACCAGACCATATTACGCAGCGGAATGATGGTGTCGAACACCCGGTAACGATACTGTTGCCAGTTTGGATACGCGCGCAAATCGATTGGAGGCGCAGGCGATGCAGTGGGAGGATTGGCCGAGGTGGCATCCCACGAGCACGGGCCATTGGGGGCAGTCGAACTGCACCCGTTTGTCACCACAGAGGTTTCCATTTTCGCATTGCGTGCCACGATCGCGAGGCGAATCGCCTTGATGCGGTTGCGGTTGGCCAGGGTCATGCCCGGGGTAGCCCATACTCCGGTGGCATCCACCCATTGGTTGATCTGGTTTGAACTGGCCGTGAGGGCAATGCCATATTGCGCCTGCAAATTGACAATCCCGGCCACCATGGGAGTGGTCACTCCGCCGGCACTGCGTTCGAGATTGCCGGTGGCGGTATTCACGGCATAGGTGATCTCGTTCCAGCTGTTCCCCAGGCAGGAGAAGAGCGCGTTGGGGACGGCGATATTGGCGGGGAGGGCGGGATTGTTGGTCAGCGTCACCGTGGTGGTGGTGCTGGGCACGCTGCTGTTGGCAACCGGAACGCCGCTTGCAGCCACCGGAGTCATTGCACATGCGGCGCCGTTGATGATCAACGCTATGTCGTTATTGCTGCAACCCATATTGCTGGTTAGGGGCACATCGATAGCCGGCGAAGGAAGACTCGCCGAGGGCACAGGGGTTGCCGTGATCTGGACGGGAATGCCGCCGCTCAGTGAGCTGCCGTAGCGTATGGTGATCGTGTCGCTGCCTCCAGAGGTGCCGCCGTCGCTGATGACCAGCGGCGAAAGGCGGTTCGGGGTAGTGTTGTCTGTTGTTCCGTTGATGCTCAGCGTGGCGCATTCGAGCGCCGAATCGGCAACGCCGGGCAGCCCATAAGGTATCAGCGGGTAGCCGGCCATCTGCAATTCACGTTGGATTTCGTATAGCGCGATATTACCGTTGGTCTGCGCATCGGCAGAGCCCGTGGTCGTGCGCTTTTGCGCTTCGAACACGGAAAAAACCTGCATGATGACGATCGTGGCGAGCAGGCCGATGGCGAGGCCGACCATGATCTCCACCAGCGTGAAACCGGTTTGCGGCGAAACGGGATGTCGATTGTGCGATTTCATTGTGGTTAGCCCCCGGCTATGTTGGCGATGGCGGTATAGCTGTGCGGATCACCGCCGGGTTCCTGCCAATTGACAGTGACCGTGAACTGGACGCCGGACTGGGTGGTGGTTCGCGTGCCGTTGGGAAGGGCCGAAGAGATGCTGGTGCCACTCTCGGCGAAGCTGACGTAACCCGGGCGGGTAGGATCGGGGTCGGCCCATATCTGTCCGATTCTTTGCTGGGCAATATCGCTGGCGTCGGCCCGGAATTTCGCATCGGAGGTGTTCTTGACCATGTTGGCCTGCATGCCGACGATGCCCAGCACGCCGATGGAAAAGATCAGGATGGCAATCATGGCCTCTATCAGTACAACGCCTTGCTGTGCCGATTTGAGCGGGGAGGAATTTTGCCTGAACATGTTTTTCTCCTGTTCGATCAGCAACTGCTCGGGGAGGTTGAGGCTGCCGCCGGGTCGCACATTTTGATAATGTTGCTCGGGATCAGAATTTCGACCTGCAGGTTTTTGCTTCCCCCCGCGGCGTTGACGCCGACTGTGGTGAAGGGCGTCGCAGGCACGGCGGCACCGGTTGCGGGGACTGTAGCGCCCGGATTGGTGAGCAATGCATTGCCAAAATTGTTGAACGTGACGGTGGTCGAGCCAGTAGGCGTCACCGTGAGCGAAACGGCGGTGGAACCCTCGTTACTGAGCCGCGAGTCGATTCCCGAGGCGGGCGTAACCGTATAGACGTACCACGAAGAATCTTGTGGCGCGGCCATGGACAAACTGAAGGCGACATTGGTATTCCGCGCGACGGCTTCCGCGCGTGCGCGTTGCAGGCCGTTTGAGATCGATTCGGCCGCATTGCGAATCTGCGAGTTGATCATCCAGGTACGGAAATTGGGAACAGCAACCGCCGCCAGGATGCCGATGATCAGAATGGCCACCAGCATCTCGGTCAGCGAAAAGCCGAATTGCTTCAATTTTGCATAAGTGCTCAACACGAGCCCCCTTTGTTGGAAATCCAGCACCCTGCATTGCCAGTCCATCCCGAGCGAGTGACCGTGGTTGCCTTGGCATTGCTCTGATCAATGGTAAATGTGAAACCTGTCATGGATTGATCGCCGGTTGCGGCATTGCCGCCCGCAGCCTGTATGAGATAGGTGGTTGCCGTCAGATTTGCGCTCGGGCAGGTGAAAGTGAAATACCGGCTGCTGCTCGTGTCCGCAGCGCAAGGCCCGCCGGCACCGTCTGCGCCGACATATGTGCGGTTATCCTGGAACCATTGTTCCATGCGTATGCGCTTGTTCGCCAGGTTCGATTTTGCATCGGTGAACTTGCTGCGAGTCATGTAGTCCTGATAGGCCGGCAATGCTACCGATGCTAATATGCCGATGACGACAACGACGATCATCAGTTCGATCAGGCTGAAGCCTTTTTGCAGTTTCATATTGCGCTCCCGAATATTGTGTAGCGAAAGTTAGAGCAGGATAAGTCGGTATGCCTAGATAAAACCGATGAGTGGCCATTTTGGCAGACCAGTGGCAACGGGAAGGGTGATTTTGAAGTTTGAATTCATAGTGATAGGTGCTGGTGCCGTGGGTTTGGCGACGGCGGCGGGGCTGCTGCGGCAAGGAGCCGCGGTGGCCGTGCTGGAACGGGGGGCGATCGGGCGCGAATCCTCTTGGGCGGGCGGAGGGATATTGTCTCCGCTGTGCCCGTGGGACTATCCGGAAGCGGTGAATCGACTGGCTTTGCGAGGCATGCAGTTGTTCGGCGGCTTTGCCGAGGAGCTGTGCCATGCGACCGGCATCGATCCGGAATATCAGCGCTGTGGCATGCTGGTGTTGCCGCCGTTCGATCAGGACCAGGCCAGGCAATGGTGTGCCGCGCATGGACTGGAGGTGGAGGTGCGCGGCGAAGGTTTGTTCTTGCCGGATATCGCGCAGGCGCGCAATCCGCGTTTGCTGCAAGCCTTGCGCGCGCGAGTGGAGCAGCTCGGCGGACACATCGTCGAGCAGTGCGCAGTCGACAAGATCGTGGCAGAGGCCGGGCGGGTCACGCACCTGGCGACGGCGCAGGGGGATTTCAGCGCTGCGGCTCATATTGTGACCGCCGGTGCATGGAGCAAGGTGCTGCTGGGCGAACATGCACTGCAGGCAGACATCAAGCCGATACGCGGGCAGATGCTGCTGTTCAAGTTCGATACGCCGCCCTTGCCGCACATCGTACTGCAACAAGGTTTGTACCTGATCCCGCGCCGCGACGGTCACCTGCTGGTGGGCAGCACGCTGGAAGATGCGGGGTTTGACAAGAGCACGACGGAGGAAGCGCGCGCGCTGTTGTTGCAGCGCGCGACTGCCTTGCTGCCAGTGTTGCATGGCATGCCGGTCATCCGGCACTGGGCCGGCCTGCGACCCGGCTCGCCAGGCAATATCCCGACCATCGGGCGCCATCCGCAGTTATCCAATCTGTACATCAACAGCGGCCATTTCCGTTATGGCGTGACCATGTCGCCCGCGAGCGTGGAGGTGCTGCTGAACGTGATCAACGGAACACCGCAACCGTTCGATGTCTCGCCATATCTTTGGCATTAAGCGTTGCCGCAAGGAAGGCTATCCGCTTATAATCCGCGCCGGAACGCCGATGTAGCTCAGTTGGTAGAGCAACGCACTCGTAACGCGTAGGTCGTCTGTTCGATTCAGATCATCGGCACCATTCTTCAGTTTCATCACGGCAGCGAACAGTCAGGAGCAGCAATGACTTTCCCGCAACTCGGCAAGACCTCTTCACATTACGCAAAGATCGCACTCATCGTCGTCATCGTCATCGCCCTGGTGGGCGGTATCGCTTACCTCTCGCGCAGCAAACCGATCCCGGTGGTGCTGCAAAAGGTGGAGCGCGGCACGGTGGAGGCATCGGTCAGCAATACCCGCGCGGGTACGGTGAATGCCTGCCGCCGCGCCAAGATGTCGCCGCCCGCTGGCGGGCAGATCTCCGGGCTGCTGGTGAAGAAAGGGCAGCGCGTGCACAAGGGGCAGGTGCTGCTGGAGTTGTGGGATAACGATCTGCATGCGCAGGAAAGACTGGCGCAAGAGCAGCTGAAGACTTCGGTGACGCGCGTGCAGGAGGTGTGTACCCTGGCCGAAGCGGCGCAGCGCGAGGCTGATCGCTCGCAAGAACTGAAGGACAAGGGGTTCATCTCCTCGCAACTGCTGGACAAAGCGGTGAGCGATGCCGCATCGCGCAAGGCTTCCTGCGAGGCCGCACGTACCGATATCGAGCAGAGCAAATCGCGCATCGCGCTGGCCCGGGCGGGGCTGGAGCGCATGGTGTTGCGGGCGCCGTTCGACGGCGTGGTGGCCGATATCAGCGGCGAGCTGGGCGAATACGCCACGCCGTCTCCTCCCGGCATTCCGACCTTGCCGGCCATCGACCTGATCGACGATAGCTGCATGTACGTGAGCGCGCCCATCGACGAGGTGGACGCATCCAAGATCAAGGTCGGACAGTTCAGCCGCATCACGCTGGATGCGATCAAGGGGCGCACTTTCGGCGGCAAGGTCAGGCGTATCGCACCGTATGTGCTCGATCTGGAGAAGCAGGCACGCACGGTCGAAGTGGAGGTCGAGTTCGACAAGCTTGCCGACGAGGACAACCTGCTGGTGGGGTACAGCGCCGATGTCGAGATCGTTTACGACACGCGCGAACATGTGTTGCGCATTCCCGCCCAGACCTTGCTGGAAGGTAATCGGGTACTGCGTTATGGCAGCAAAGGTGTGCTGGAGGAACGCAAGGTGATCACCGGATTGTCCAATTGGGAATACGCCGAGGTGCTGTCCGGGCTGGACGAGGGCGATCTCATCGTGTCTTCGCTGGACCGGGCGGGGGTGAAGGCGGGCGTGAAGGTCGTGCCTGAAGAACCCAAGCCAGCGAAATGATCGAGCTGCAGAACGTCAGCCGTATTTTCACCGTCGGCGACCAGCAAGTCACCGCGCTGCGCGATATCAACCTGCGCCTCGATGCGGGTGAGTACATCTCCATCATGGGGCCGTCCGGCTCCGGCAAGTCCACCATGCTGAACATGCTCGGCCTGCTCGACCGGCCGACTTCCGGCATCTATCTGCTGGACGGGGGCAACGTCACCGACCTGGACGACGAGCAGCAGGCACGCGTGCGCCGCGAAAAGATCGGCTTCGTGTTCCAGTCCTTCCACCTGGTGCCGCGCCTTACCGCAGCGCAAAACGTCGAGTTGCCGCTGGTACTGGCCGGCATTCCTGCCGAAGAGCGCAAGGTGCGGGTGCAGGTGCTGATGCAGAACTACGGCCTGTCGGATCGCGCCGACCATAAACCCGATCAGCTCTCGGGCGGCCAGCGTCAGCGCGTGGCCATCGCCCGCGCCACGGTGATGAAACCGACGGTATTGCTGGCTGATGAACCCACCGGCAACCTGGACCGCACCACCGGCTGGGAAGTGCTGAAACTGCTGGAAGGGCTGATGGAGCAGGGCATCACGCTGGTGGTGGTGACGCACGATGCGGAGATCGGTGCGCGCGCGCAACGCCAGATCCATATGTTGGACGGCCGCATCGTTTCCGACGAGCAGCGCGCAAAATGAGACTCGCCGACACCTTGCAGTTCGCTTCCGGCAGCTTGCGCGGCAGCCCGACGCGCACGCTGCTGATGATGCTGGCGATGTCCATCGGCGTGGCAGCGGTAGTGGTGCTCACCGCACTGGGCGAAGGCGCACGCCGCTATGTGGTGAACCAGTTTTCCTCGCTTGGCACCAACCTGGTCATCGTGCTGCCGGGGCGTACCGAGACCGCCGGCATCGGGCCCGGCCTGATGTCGGGGCAGACGCCGCGCGACATCACGCTGGACGACGCGCAGGCCTTGCTGCGCAGCCGGGCCATCAAACTCGTCGCCCCGCTGACGGTCGGTTCGGCCACGCTTTCGCGTGGTGCGCTGAATCGCGAGGTCGTGGTGGCCGGTTCCACTGCCGACTTGCTGGAAGTGCGTCACATGAGCATCGGCATGGGCCGGTTCCTGCCGGCGGGCGATATCCATGAAGGTGCTTCGGTATGCGTGCTCGGCAACCAGATGAAGCAGGAGCTGTTCGGCAACGAGCAGGCCGTGGGGCAATGGGTGAGACTGGGCGACAGGCGCTTCCGCGTCATCGGCGTGCTGGCTTCGCAGGGCGAATCCATGGGCATGCGCACGGATGAGCTGGTCATCGTGCCGGTGGCCTCTGCGCATCAATTGTTCAACACATCGAGCCTGTTCCGCATCCTCATCGAAGCCAAGAGCCGCGACTACATCGAGCAGGCCAAACACGATGCCGAAGAGATCATGATCCAGCGCCACAGCGGCGAAAGGGATGTGACGGTCATCACGCAGGATGCGGTACTCGCCACCTTCGATCGCATCCTCACCACGCTGACCATGGCGGTGGGCGGCATCGCCGCGATCAGCCTGGCCGTGGCGGGTGTGCTGATCATGAATGTGATGCTCATCGCGGTGGCACAACGCGTCAAGGAGATCGGCCTGCTCAAGGCTTTGGGCGCGCCGGGCAAACAGATACGCATGCTGTTCTTCGCCGAGGCGGCACTGCTTTCGACTGCCGGCAGCGTCGCCGGCCTGGTGCTCGGCTATGCCGGCAGCATCGTCATCGGGAAGATCTATCCGACGCTGCCGGTCAGCCCCCCCTGGTGGGCGGTGCTGGCGGCCTGCGCCACGGCGCTGGGCACCGGTATCCTGTTCAGCGTCTGGCCGGCGCGGCGCGCGGCCAGGCTCGATCCGGTGGCGGCACTCGCGGGGCGATGATGGAAATACTGAACACTACGAAGTCCGTCATTCCGGCGCAGGCCGGAATCCAGTACGGTTATTCAACATGCAGCTGGGGGTTGTCCCGCTACGCGGGGCTAGTTCAATTTACTGGATTCCGGCCTGCGCCGGAATGACGATGGCATGTACCTGCGCGACCTGGTCACCCTGACCTCATCCAGTTTCCTCACCTACCGGATGCGCAGCTTCCTCACCGGGCTGGGCATCGCCATCGGCATCGCCGCGGTGATCCTGCTCACCTCCATCGGCGAAGGGCTGCACCAGTTCATGCTGTCCGAGTTTTCGCAGTTCGGCACCAACATCATCAGCGTGCAGCCCGGCAAGACGCAGACGCAGGGCGGCAATGTCGGCATCTTCGGTTCGGTCCGGCCGCTGACGCTTGAGGATGCCGATGCCTTGCGCCGCCTGCCCTATGTCGAGCATGTCATTCCGGGCCTGGTGGGCAATGCCGAAGTGCGCGCCAACGGCAGGACACGGCGCACCATGGTGCTGGGCGAGGGGCGCGATTTCGGCGATGCGTTCACCATGAAAGTGCAGAGCGGCAGTTTCTGGACGGATGCGGACGACGAACAGGCGCGCGCGCAGGTTGTGATCGGCTCCAGGATCGAGCAGGAACTGTTCAGCGGCATGAACCCCCTTGGGCAGTACCTGCGCATCGGCGGCCAGCGCTACCGCGTGATCGGGGTGATGGAATCGAAAGGGCAGATCCTCGGCATGGACATGGACGACACCGTGTTCATTCCGGCGGCGCGAGCGATGGAACTGTTCAATCGCCCGGGCCTGATGGAGGTCAACGTCAGCTACCGCGCCGATGTCGACGCGAATACGGTCATCCGCATCCTCAGCGAGCGCATGAAAGAGCGGCACGGCCGCGAGGATTTCACGCTGATCTCGCAGGAGAAGGCGCTGGAAGTGCTGAGCTCGGTGCTGAACATCCTCACTTTTGCCGTCGGCGCGCTGGGCGGCATCTCGCTGCTGGTGGGCGCCGTCGGCATCCTCACCATCATGACCATGGCCGTGACCGAACGCACCGCCGAGATCGGCCTGCTGCGCGCGCTGGGTGCGCGCGAAAAGCAGGTGCTGATGCTGTTCCTGAGCGAAGCCATGCTGCTCTCCGCGCTGGGCGGCCTGATGGGGCTGGCGCTGGGCATCGGTATCGCACAGGGGCTGCACTGGCTGTTCCCGTCGCTGCCTGTGCATACGCCATGGCTGTTTGCAGTGCTGGCCGAGCTGACGGCGATCAGCATCGGCCTGGTTGCCGGAGTGGTGCCGGCCATGCGCGCGGCACGGCTGGATCCGGTGGAGGCACTGCATGCGGAATGAGTCGTGCGACATTTTCTGCAATGTCGTCGACAACTACGGCGACATCGGCGTCTGCTGGCGTCTGGCCCGGCAGTTGGCAAACGAGCACGGGCAGGCGGTACGGCTGTGGGTGGATGACCTGGCCAGCTTCCAGCGCCTGTGCCCCGAGGCGGATGTGATGCTGGAACGGCAACTTTGTCGCGGTGTGGAGGTGCGGCACTGGTCGGCCGGTTTTCCTGCGGTCGAGCCTGCCGATTTGGTGATCGAGGCGTTCGCCTGCAAATTGCCGCCGACTTACCTGGCGGCGATGGCGGCGCGGAAAACCGCCCCAGTCTGGGTCAACCTGGAATACCTGTCTGCCGAAGCATGGGTGGAGGGCTGCCACAAGCTGCCTTCACCGCACCCGAACTTGCCGCTGACCAGGTACTTCTTCTTCCCCGGTTTTACCGGGAAGACCGGCGGCCTGCTGCTGGAGCGCGACCTGCTGGCGCGGCGCGATGCGTTCCAGTCCGATGCCGAGGCGCAGCAGCGATACTGGAGCAGCCTGGGGTTGCCTGAACGGCAGGCAGGCGAGCTGCGCGTATCCCTGTTCGGCTATGAGAATGCGGCGATGGAAGGGCTGCTGACAGCCTGGGAGCAGGGTGACCGGCCCGTGACCTGCCTGTTGCCGGAAGGTCGCTCGTTGCCCCAGGTGGCGACGTTTTTCGGGCAGCAGGCAGGCAAGGCGGGGGCAGTCTGGCAGCGTGGACGGCTGCGTGTGCATGTACTGCCTTTCGTCGAACAGGAGCGTTACGACGAGCTGCTGTGGGCTTGCGACTGCAATTTTGTGCGCGGCGAGGATTCCTGCGTGCGCGCGCAATGGGCGGCCAAGCCCTTCATTTGGCAGATTTATCCGCAGCACGACGGGGTGCACCTGGAAAAACTTCGGGCTTTCATGAACTTGTATTGCGACAGGCTGTCGCAGCAGGCGTCGCAAGCGGTGCAGGCATTATGGCTGGACTGGAATTGCGGCAATTCGGCGGGGCCGGCGTGGCCTGCATTCCTGTCCTGCCGCGAGGAACTGCAAGCACAGGCGCGGGATTGGGCGCAGCGCCTGTCGGGAAACAATCTCGCATTGAATTTGCTGGATTTTTTCCACCAAGTTGCATAGAATGCGCGCCTTCAAAATCCAGCTCCAGATAGGAACATAAATGAAAATCGCTCAAGAACTCCGCGCCGGCAATGTGGTGATGGTGAAGAACCAGCCGCTGGTGGTGCAAAAAGCCGAATACAGCCGCTCCGGTCGTAACGGGTCGGTGGTGAAGTTCAAGTTCAAGAACCTGCTGACCGAGGCGCCCAGCGAGGCAGTCTACAGCGCGGACGACAAGTTCGACCAGATCATCCTGGACAAGAAGGAATGCACCTATTCCTACTATGCCGACCCGATGTTCGTGTTCATGGACGAAGAGTACAACCAGTACGAAGTCGAAAAGGAGAACCTCGGCGACGCGGTGAACTACCTGGCCGACGGCATGGAAGACAAGTGCGAGGTGACTTTCTACGAAGGCAAGGCCATCTCGGTCGAGTTGCCGACCACCATCGTGCGTGAAGTCGAATACACGGAACCCGCAGTACGCGGCGACACTTCCGGCAAGGTGATGAAACCTGCCAAGCTGAAAGGCTCCGGCTTCGAGTTGCCGGTGGCTGCATTCATCGAGATCGGCGACAGGATCGAGATCGACACGCGCACCAACGAGTTCAAGAAACGCGCGAACTAAGCCAGGTTTTTCGTTGCAATAAAAAAGAGCCGCTGCGAAGCGGCTCTTTTTTATTTTGTCATTCCGGCAAGGCCGGAATGAGCGATGGTTACAGCTTCTCGACGCTATAGATTGCCACCAGTTTATGCGTCTCGCCGGGCGCGACGGTGACGACATTCTCCAGCGCGTTGCCGCTTTCCACGCACACCATGCCGCGGTGGCCGTTCTCGCCGAAATCGCCCATCTTGTCGGCTTTCTCGGTCCACGGGTTCCATACCACGGTGGATTTGCTGCCCTGCTTGGCGATGCGGATGGCGCGCTTCAGGCCCTTGTCCTCGATCACGCAGTCAGCCGCGGTATTGACGTAGACACGGTCGACTTCGCTTTCGATCACGATGCCGTCCTTCTGGATGAAGCGGGCGAAATCCTGCACCTTGTCCAGGTATTCGCAGTTCTCCAGACCGCGGATAGTCATCTTTGCCACATCGCTGATGTGGAAGTAGGTATGCAGCGCCTCGCCGAGCTCGAACGCAGCCTTGCCGGTGTTGCTGGTGGCAAGTTCGACCCGCAATGCTTTGCCTACGGTGACATCGAGCTGCACGGTGGAAGGGTGCGGCCATTGCGCGCGGGTGGCATCGCTTTCGATCAGGCCGAAGCGCAGGAAGGTCGAGCCGTCCGGCAGGGCCTGGGTCTCCAGCACTTCCCATGGCACGGTCCGGGCATAGCCGTGGCCGGGCAGCTTGCTGTCGGTCTTGTGCGGGCCGAACCATGGCCAGCAAATCGGCACGCCGCCGCGGATGGATTTGCCCGGCGCGAACTTGGCATAAGGCGACAGCCAGATCACCGGCTCTTCTCCGCGCGGCTGGAAGGTGGCGATGTGGGCGCCCTGCAATGCGATATTGGCGACCGCGTGCTGATTGGCAATTTCGGCGATGATCACGCCGTCGGCGATTTCCTTGAATTGCACGTGGTTGCCGATGGCGTATCGCTGGTTGAGTTCAGACAGTGTCATGTCGATTCCTGTTGGATGATGGATGGGGAAGTTCAGCTTTGGTCAGGCGGTGGTGCGGTCTTCAGCACCTCGTCGAGCGTGGTCAGCCCGGCGGCGATCTTGAGCGCACCGGAGATGCGCAGCGGTTTCATGCCTTCGCGACTGGCTTGTTCGCGCAAGGCCGCGATATCGGTCTCCGGGCTGATGATTTTGCGCAGCTCGGGCGACATGAGCAGTATCTCGTAGATGCCGACACGGCCGGAATAGCCGGTCATGCGGCATTCCAGGCAACCGTGCGGCTGTTGCAGCTGCGCCGGCCGGTTCGCTTTCCAGGGAGCGACCAGGTTGTTCCACAGTTCGATATCGTCTTCCTGGATCGGGCGTGCCTGCTTGCAGTGCGGGCACAGCGTGCGAACCAGCCGCTGCGCCATGATGCCGAGCAGCGTGGCGTTGATCATGTAGTAGGGCACGCCAAGGTCGAGCAGGCGGGTGATGGCGGAAGGCGCATCGTTGGTGTGCAGGGTCGACAGCACCAGGTGGCCGGTCAGGGCTGCCTGGATCGCCATGTCTGCGGTCTCCAGGTCGCGTATCTCGCCTACCATGATGATGTCCGGGTCCTGGCGCATCAGCGCGCGAACCCCTTCGGCGAAGCCGAGGTCGAGTCCCTGCTGCACCTGCATCTGGTTGAACGCCGGCTCCACCATCTCGATCGGGTCTTCCAGCGTACACACATTGACTTCCGGCGTCGCCAGGTGCTTGAGCGTGGAATACAGCGTGGTGGTCTTGCCGGAACCGGTGGGGCCGGTGACGAGGATGATGCCGTTGGGCTTGGATGTCATCAGCTGCCAGCGTGCGCGGTCGTCTTCGGAGAAACCGAGTTCGGAAAAGTCGCGCACCAGCACTTCCGGGTCGAAGATGCGCATCACCAGCTTTTCTCCGAACACGGTGGGCAGGGTGGAAAGGCGCAATTCGACCTCCTGCCCATTCTCGGTCCTGGTCTTGATGCGACCATCCTGGGGGCGGCGCTTCTCCATCAGGTCCATGCGTCCGAGCAGCTTGATGCGGCTCGTCATTGCGGTGACCACCGACATCGGCAGCTGATGCACCTGGTGCAGCACGCCGTCGATACGGAAGCGCACGATGCCGGATTCGCGGCGCGGCTCGATATGGATATCCGACGCGCGCTGATCGAAGGCGTATTGCCACAGCCAGTCGACGATATGCACGATATGCTGGTCGTTGGCATCGAACTGCTTGTTGGTCTTGCCCAGTTCGACCAGCTGTTCGAACGAGGCGAGGTTGGGCGAATCGGGGCTGGCCTTGGTGGCGCTCTTCACCGAGCGTGCCAGGTTGTAGAACTCGACCAGGTAGCGGTTGATCTCGGCAGGCGAGGAAAAGACGCGGCGGATATTCTTGCGCGAGGTGTGTTTGAGGGTCTCTTCCCAGTCGCGCAGGAACGGTTCGGCGGTGGCCACCACCAGTTCGTTGCCCTCGATGCTGATCGGCATGATGGCGAAGCGGTTGGCGTAATCGATCGACATCAGGTCGACCAGGTTGGTAAAGTCGATCTTGATCGGGTCAATGTGGAGATATTCCAGGCCGACTTTCCTGGCCATCCATTCGGTCAGCGTATCCAGGGTGATGACGCGGTAGGGAGCGAGCAGGGATTTCCAGTTCTTCTCTGCCACGATGATCAGGGGATGGGCATCGTGCCGCCGCAGCCGGTGTTCGGCAAAGAGCGCATCGGCATCCGCCTTGCCGACCATGCCGTCGGCGACCAGCATCTCCAGCACCTCGGCCAGTTTCAGTTTGTGTCCTGGAGCTTCTTTGGCTGCCATGTCGATATCTTGGTTTGGGTTGGGCGGACTATACCGTTATCGGGCGGGGGCTTCAATCGACTTGCTCGGGAGCGCTGTCAGCGGTCGGTATCCGCGCAAGTCGGGCAAGCAGACGGCATGCATGCGATGGCACGAGGGCGGATCGTTCTGGGCCGGGAAATCCGGCGTTTGCGCCGAGTATTATGGCTGTTGCGCCACGCCGGCGTTCCGTGAAGGTTGCGCATCGGCTTCCCAGCTGCCGCCCAGCGCCTGGATCAGGGCCACATTGGCGGCGAGCTGCTGTCCCGAGATCTGCAGTTTGCCGTTGCGCGCGGTGTAGGCGATGGTCTGGGCAGTGATCACGTTCAGGTAGGACACGGTGCCCGCCTTGTACTGGTTGGTGGCCAGCCGTAGCGATTCGTCGGCCGCCGCCACCGCGTCCTCCTGCAGTTTGACTTCCTCGGCCAGCGCGGACAAGGCAGCAAGCTGGTCTTCGACCTGCTGCAAGGCTTGCAGGCTGAGCTGGCGGTATTGTGCGACCGCTTGCTGGTAGGCGCTCTGGCTCTGAGCGACCTGGGCGCTGCGTGCGCCTGCATCGAACAAGGTCTCGGCAATCGACGGACCCACCGACCAGAACGCATTGGGCGCGGAGATCAGGTTGGTGAACACGGTGCTGTGCCAGCCGCGTTGCGCGGAAATGGTCAGCGCCGGGAAGTAGGCCGATTTCGCCACGCCGATTTGCGCGTTGGCTGCCGCCACTTGCCGCTCGGAGGCGCCCAGATCCGGGCGTCGCAGCAACAGCTGCGACGGCACGCCGGCCGGGATGGCGCGGGCCGGGGGCAGGCCGGGCTGCGGCGGCAGGGTGAAACTGGAGGGCGCTTCGCCGACCAGCACCGCGATGGCGTGTTCCAGTTGCGGGCGCTGTACATTGAAGGCGGCCAGCTGCACGCGGGCGTTGGCCAGCTGCGACTGGGCCTGCGCCACATCGGCCTTGGTGGCGACGCCGGACGCATAGCGGTTCTGCGTCAGCTGCAGGAACTTCTCGTACGCCGCTACGGTGTCCTGCGCCAGCGCGATCTGGCTGTCCACCTGGCGTATCTGGAAATAGCTCTGCGCCAGCGTGGCTTGCAGGCTGAGCTGTGCCGCGAGCAGGTTGTCGTGACTGGCCTCGGCGCTGGCTTCATTGGATTCGACCTGGCGACGCACCTTGCCCCAGAAGTCGGGCGCCCAGCTGGCGGAGAAGCCGGCAGTCTTGCCGGAGACTGTAGTGGTCGTGCCGGTACCCCCGATCGCGGCCGAGGTGCCGGAGGAGGAGCGGCTGCTGGAGACCGTGGCGCTCAGCGTGGGAAATTCAGCCGACCGCGCCAGGTCTGTGAGCGCCAGCGCCTGCTGGTAGGCGAAATACGATGCGCGCAGGCTCTGGTTGGCGCTGACTACGCGCGGTTCCAGCGCGTTGAGCGTTTCGTCGCCGAAGATCGTCCACCAATCGCCCTGTGGCGGTGCCGCCAGCGGGGCGGCCAGTACCCAGCCCTTGTTTTCCTTGAACTGGGCCGGAGATTCCACTTTTGGCCGTTCGTAGTCTGGGCCGACCGCACAGGCCGACAGCAGCAGGCTGACGCCCAGAGCGAGCGCTTGGCGGGAGCCGAACAGGCTGGCTGGCGGTCGCCGTTGGGATGAATGGAGGGGGAATATCTTGCGCGGACTCATGCTGGATTCCTGTGCTGATTAGTGTTGTGCTGCAGCGTGGTTGCGGCGCGCCCAGCGGCGGCGGCTCCAGTGGCGGAACTTGTCGAGCTGCAGGTAGATCACCGGGGTAGTGTACAGCGTGATCAGCTGGCTGACGATCAGTCCGCCGGCGATCGAGATGCCCAGCGGCTGCCGCAGCTCGGCGCCATTGCCGCTGATCAGGGCCAGCGGCAATGCGGTGAAGAGTGCCGCAAGCGTGGTCATCAGGATCGGGCGCAGGCGCAGCAGGCAGGCTTCGTGGATGGCGTCGCGCGGGCTCGCCCCGGTTTCCCGCTCTATCTGCAGCGCAAAATCCACCATCAGGATGGCGTTCTTCTTGACGATGCCGATCAGCAGGAACACGCCGATCAGCGCGATGATGGAAAAGTCGGTATGGAACAGCATCAGTGCCATGACTGCGCCGATCCCGGCCGAGGGCAGCGTCGACAGGATGGTCAGCGGATGGATGGTGCTTTCGTACAGCATGCCCAGCACGATGTAGATCACCAGGATGGCGGTGAGGATGAACAGGGGCTGGTTGCTGAGCGTGTCCTGGAACAGTTTGGCCGTGCCCTGGAAACCGCCCTGCACGGTGCCGGGCAGGCCGATCCTGGCCATCTCCACCGCGATCGCCTGCTGTGCCTGTCCGAGCGACGCTCCCTGGGCGAGGTTGAACGAGATCGTCGAGGCGGCGAACAGGCCCTGGTGGTTGACCTGCAAGGGCGTGGTGTCCTGCTCGTAATGCGCCAGTGCCGACAGCGGCACGCGCTGGCCGCCGGCGGAGATCAGGTAGATGTCCTCAAGCGCGTCCGGGCGCTGCTGGTATTTGGCGTCCGCCTCCATCACCACGCGGTACTGATTCAGCGGTGCGTAGATGGTCGACACCAGGCGCTGGCCGAAAGCATCGTTCAGCGTCTGGTCGATGGTGTTCACCGAGATCCCGTACCGGGCCGCTGCTTCCCGGTTGACGACCAGCTCGATCTGCAATCCCTTGCTCTGCTGGTCGGTGTTCACCTCGGTCAGGATGGGGATGCGATTGAAGGCGGCCAGCACGCGCGGTTCCCACTCGCGCAACTCGTTCAGGTTGCCGCTCTGCAGCGTGTATTGGTACAGCGCAGGCGAAGGACGGCCGCCCGCACGGATGTCCTGCACCGGCGACATGAACACCTGGGCGCCGGAGATGCCGCTCAACTTGCGCCGCAGCCTGGCGATGACCCCGGTCGCATCCGGACGCTCCGTGTAGGGCACCAGGCTGATGAAGATGAAGCCGCCGTTGGCGCTGCCGCCGCCGGTGAATGCCACGACATTCTGGATCGCCGGATCCTTCCTGATGATATCGACGATGGCCTGCAGCTTCTGCGACATGGCCTGGAACGAGATCGCCTGGTCGGCCTGGATGGTGCCGATCATGACGCCCGTATCCTGGGTGGGGAAGAAGCCCTTGGGCACGATCTTGTACAGATAGACATTCAGCGCGATGGTGCTGAAGAACACCACCAGCATCAGCCGGTGATGCCTGAGCGCCCAGGTCAGGCTGCGGTCGTAGCCGTGCAGCAATTTCGCATAGCCGCGCTCTCCCCATGCCGCGATGCGGCCAGGCTGGCGGTCCTTGCGCGGCTTGAGCAGGCGCGAGGCCAGCATCGGGGTCAGCGTGAGCGAGACCGCCAGCGAGATGAAGATGGCGATGGACAGCGTGGCGGCGAATTCGCGGAACAGGCGGCCGATGATGCCGCCCATCAGCAGCACGGGCAGGAACACTGCGGCCAGCGACAGCGTCATCGATACCACCGTGAAGCCGACTTCGCGCGCCCCGCGCAGCGCTGCCTGCATCGGCGGAACGCCTTCCTCGACGTGGCGCATGATGTTCTCCAGCACCACCACGGCATCGTCGACCACGAAACCGGTGGCGACGATCAGCGCCATCAGCGACAGGTTGTCCAGGCTGTAATCCAGCAGGTACATGGCGGCGAAGGTGCCGACCAGCGAAATGGGTACGGCGATGGCCGGGATGAGCGTGGCGCGCCAGTCGCGCAGGAACACAAAGACCACCAGCGCGACCAGCAGCACCGACAGGATCAGCGTGTGTTCGGAATCCTTCAGCGAGGCGCGGATGGTGACGGTGCGGTCCGACATCAGGTGCACGTCCACCGCCGGCGGCATCGAGGCCTCGAATTCCGGCAGCGCCGCCTTGATCGACTCGACCGCATCGATGATGTTGGCGCCCGGCTGGCGCGAGATGATCAGCTGGATCGAAGGTTCGCCGTTGGCCATCCCCATGTTGCGCACATTCTGGCTATCGATGCCGACATGCGCGACCTGGTCGAGCCGCACCGGGATGCCGCTGCGATAGGCCACGATCACCCGATCGTATTGTTCGGGAAGCGTGAGCTGGTCGTTGGCCTGGATCTGCCAGCGATTCAGCGCGTCCTCGACCGCCCCCTTGGGGGCATTGATGTTGGCGGTGGCGATGGCCTGCCGCACCTGCTCCAGGCTCAGTCCCATGTTGTTGAGCTGGTCCACATCCAGATCGACCCGCACCGACGGCAGCGCGCCGCCGCCCACGGTCACCTGTCCGATGCCCGGCAGCTGCGAGATCTTCTGCGCCAGGATGGTCGAGGCGGCATCGTACAGCTGGCTGCGCGACAGGCTCTTCGAGGTCAGCGACAGGATCATGATGGGCGCATCGGCCGGATTGACCTTGCGGTAGGTCGGATTGCCGGTCATGCCGGTGGGCAGCATGGGCTGCGCCGTATTGATGGCGGCCTGCACTTCGCGTGCCGCATCGTTGATGTTCTTCGACAGGTCGAACTGGATGGTGATGTTGGTCGAGCCCAGCGAACTGGACGAGGTCATTTCAGTGATACCGGCGATGCGTCCCAGCGCGCGCTCCAGCGGTGTCGCCACGGTCGCCGCCATCACGTCGGGGCTGGCGCCGGGCAGGTTGGCATTCACGTTGATGGTGGGAAAATCCACCTGCGGCAGCGGTGACACCGGCAGCAGCTTGAAGGCAATGGCACCGAGCAACACCACGGCCACCGCCAGCAGCGTCGTCCCCACCGGGCGGCGGATGAACAGGGCGGAGAAACTCATCCTCCGCTTCCTTGCGCAGGTGCCGCGCTGCCGAAGCGGGCTTTCCAGCGGGCGGCGAGGCGGTCGAACGCGAGGTAGATGACCGGGACGGTGAACAGCGTGAGCAACTGCGACAGCAGCAGTCCGCCGACCAGCGTGATGCCGAGAGGCTGGCGCAGTTCGGCACCCATGCCGCCGCCGACGATCAGCGGTATCGCGCCGAACAGCGCGGCGAACGTGGTCATCAGGATCGGCCGCAACCGCAGCTGCGCCGCCTGCAGGATGGCCTCGGCGGGCGGCAGGCCCTGCTGGCGCTGCGCATCCAGCGCGAAGTCGACCATCATGATGGCGTTCTTCTGCACGATGCCGATCAGCAGGATGATGCCGATGATCGCGATCACCGTCAGGCTGTTGCCCGACAGCATCAGCGCCAGCAGGGCGCCGATGCCGGCCGACGGCAGGGTGGACAGGATGGTGACCGGATGCACGAAACTCTCGTACAGCACGCCAAGCACGATATACATGGTGGCTACCGCCGCCAGCAGCAGCCATAGCTGGTTGGAGAGTGCCGCCTCGAAGGCTGCCGCCGCACCTTGCATCTTCAGCGGCACCGAGGCGGGCAGGTTCAATTCCTGCTGCGCTTCGCGTACCGCCTGCACGGCGGCCCCGATCGAGACGCCGTGCGCCAGGCCGAAAGAGATCATGGCGGCCGGGAACTGGCCGAGGTGGCCGATCTCCAGCGGCCCGTTTCTCTGTTCGATGCGCGCCACCTGCGAAAGCGGCACCGGCTGCCCGCTGCTCGACAGCAGATAGATGCTGTTGAAACCGTCCAGCCCCTGCCTGTCCTGCGTATCGAGTTGCAGGACCACGCGGTATTGCGTCGACTGGGTGAAGATGATGGAGATCAGGCGCTGGCCGAAGGCGCTATACAGCGCGCCGTCGATGGCGGCCACGCTGATGCCCAGGCGCGAGGCGGTGTCGCGGTCGATGTCCAGGAAGGCCTGCAGCCCTTCGTTCTGCAAGCTGCTGGTCACGCCGGTGAATTGCGGCATGCCGCGCAGCTTGTCGAGCATCGCATGCGTCCAGGTCGACAGGTCTTCCATGCTGGTTGCGGTGATGCTGAACTGATAGGGGCTGCGGCTGACGAGATCGTCTATGGTCAGGTCCTGCACCGGCTGCAGGAAGGTCTCGATGCCGGCAACCTGGGCGGCCCTTTGCTGCAGGCCGGCGATGATGCCCGCGACGCGATTCTCGCGCTGTTCCAGCGGCTTCAGGTTGATCAGCATGCGGCCGCTGTTCAGGGTGGCGTTGCTGCCGTCCACGCCGATGAACGACGAGACGCTCTGCACGGCGGGATCGGCCAGCAGCGCGTCGACCAGCGCCTGCTGGCGGCGGTTCATTTCCTGGAACGAGATGCTTTGCGACGCGACGGTGATGCCGCGTATCAGGCCGGTGTCTTCCACCGGAAAGAAACCCTTGGGGATCGCGATATACATCAGTACGGTCAATACCAGCGTGCCGAACGCGATCCAGAGCGTCAGCCGCTGATGCCCCAATACCCGGCGCAGTGCATTGCCGTAGGCGGCAATCAGCTGGTCGAACAGATGCTGGCTCCAGCGCAGCAGCCCGCCCTGCCGTTCTTCCGGCACGTGGCTCAGCAAGCGCGCGCTGAGCATGGGGGTGAAGGTCAGCGACACCGCAGCGGAGATCAGGATCGCCACCGCCAGCGTGATGGCGAATTCGCGGAACAGGCGCCCAACCACGTCGCCCATGAACAGCAGGGGGATCAGCACAGCGATCAGCGAGAAAGTCAGCGAGATGATGGTGAAGCCGATCTGCTTTGCCCCCTTGAGGGCGGCCTGCATCGGCGGTTCGCCTTGCTCGATGTAGCGGGCGATGTTCTCGATCATCACGATCGCATCGTCGACCACGAAGCCGGTGGCGATGGTCAGTGCCATCAACGTGAGGTTGTTGATGGAGAAGCCGAACAGGTACATCACGCCGAAGGTGCCGATCAGCGAGAGCGGCACTGCCATGGCCGGGATGAAGGTGGCACGTGCGTTGCGCAGGAACAGGAAGATCACCATCACCACCAGCGCGACCGACAGCATCAGCTCGAACTTCACGTCGGTGATCGCCGCGCGTATGGTCACGGTGCGGTCGGAGAGCACCGTCAGGTCGGTGGCACCGGGCAGGCTCTGCCGCAGTTGCGGCAGGATCTGCTGGATGTGGTCGACCACCGCGATCACGTTGGCGCCCGGCTGGCGCTGCACGTTGATGACGATGCCCGGCTTCCGGTTGACCCAGGCGGCCAGCAGCGCGTTTTCCGGTCCCTGCACCACGGTCGCCACATCGCCCAGGCGCACCGGCGCTCCCTTGTTGTAGGAGATGATGAGGTTGCGGTAGTCCTGCGCTGATTGCAGCTGGTCGTTGGCATTGATGGTCAGCGCGCGGTCCGGCCCGTCGAAGCTGCCTTTGGGCGTGTTGACGTTGGCGGCGACGATGGCCGCCTGCACGCTGGCCAGGCTCAGGCTTTGCGCGGCCAGCATGCGGCCGTTGACCTGCACCTGCACGGCCGGACGCTGGCCGCCGCTCAGCGTCACCAGTCCCACACCCGGCACCTGCGAGAGTTTCTGCACCAGCCGGGTATCGGCGATGTCCTGCAGCTGGATCAGCGGCAGCGTGTCCGAAGTCAGGCCCAGCGTGATCACCGGCGCATCGGCCGGATTGACCTTGGCATAGATGGGCGGCGTGGGCAGGTCGGTCGGCAGGAAGGTGGTCGCCGCATTGATCGCCGCCTGCACTTCCTGTTCGGCTACATCGAGCGCCAGGCTGAGGTCGAAGCGCAGCGTGATGACCGATGCGCCGCCCGAACTGCTGGACCACATCTGCGACAGTCCCGGCATCTGTCCGAATTGCCGCTCCAGCGGCGAGGTGATGGAGGAGGTGATGACGTCCGGGCTGGCGCCGGGATAGAGCGTGGTGACCTGGATGGTCGGATAGTCCACTTCGGGCAATGCCGATTGCGGCAGCAGGCGGTAGCCGACGAAGCCGGCCAGCAATACGGCCACCATCAGCAGGGTGGTGGCGATGGGGCGCAGGATGAAGATGCGCGACGGACTGGCGTCGACGGGCGCCGCGTCTTCGGCAAAATCAGTTGCGGATTCCGTCAATGCGTTGCCGCGCGATTCCGGCCGGCTGTCGGCGGAGCGGGGGGCTCCCGAGCCGCCCGGTTCATTCGGCGTGTTTTCGCCACTCATGAACCCGATCCCCGATGCTGTTCGGCTCCTGCTTTTTCGTTTTTCATCGGTTTGCCCGAACCGCCTGCTGCGGCTGCCGTGCTGGAATACTGGGCCACGACCTGGACCTTGCTGCCGCTTCTCAGGCGGTCCAGCCCGTCGGTGACGACACGTTCACCCGGCTGGAGCCCGGCGGAGATGGCGGTGTAATCCTGGTTGCTGGCGCCTGTGGTGACCGGGCGCACCGACACCTTGTCGCTGCTGTCGATTACATACACATAACTGCCGGAAGCACCCGAGGCAATGGCTGCCGACGGCACCACGATGGCCTGCTCCAGCGTGTCGACCAGCAGGCGCACATTCACGAACTGGTTGGGGAAAAGCGACATGTGCGCATTGGCGAATTGGGCCTTGATCATCACGGTGCCGGTGGCGGCATTGATCAGGTTGTCCACTGCAATGACCTTGCCGGTGTCGAGCAGGGTGGTGCGACGCTGGTCCCAGGCCTGTACCGGCAGGGTGGTGCTGCGCATGCGGCTGAGCACTGCGGGCAACTGGTTCTGCGCGATGGCAAAGGTCGCGGTGATCGGCTGCACCTGGGCGATGGTGACGATGGGGGTCGAGGCGGATGCAGTGCCGGTCAGCACGCTGGCACCGCCGCCGATGGCTCCGCTGGTCCCGACCATGTTGCCCACATCGACCTGGCGCAGGCCGGCGATGCCCGAGCCGGGCGACGTGATGCGCGTCCAGTCGAGCTGCAACTGCGCATTGTCGACGGCCGCCTTGTCGGCGGCGACAGTGCCTTTCAGCTGCGCCACAGTGGCGCGCTGATCCACGACTTGTTGCACTGCGATGGAATCTTGCGCCAGCAAGGTCTCGTAGCGTTCTAGGTCGGCCTGCGCGCCCGCAAGCTGGGCCTGGTCGCGCATCAGCTGGGCCTGAGCCTGTTCAACCTGGATGCGGAACGGCTGCGGATCGATGGTGGCCAGAACCTGTCCTGCCTTGACCGCCTGCCCTTCGCGGAAATTCACGCTTTGCAGCAATCCCGCCACGCGCGGCATGACGTTGACATAGTTGAGCGGTATCACCGTGCCCTGCACGTCTATCCATACCGGCATGGCTTGCTGCTGCGCTGTCGTCGCCGTGACCGGAATGGGGGGCGGGGTTGCGCCCGGGGGGCTCTCGCCATCCTTGGCGAAGGTGTAGATCGAAGTGCTCAGCGCCAGCGAGATGCTGACTACCCCAAGGATCCCGTAACCCCGAGCAGTCCTGGTCAGGCTGTGCAGTTTTTTGCGGAATTCGGGAGATCGGGATGTGGATGGCATAAATATATTCGATGTATGAACGCAGGGGTGGCCGAACACGATGTCGATCGATTATATGCGACCGATACGGCAGCCGCTAACGATTGCCCGTTATTATCGGCACTTGGGCGCCAGGTCGTGGGCGAAAATTGTATCGGAATTGTATCAGGGGGATTTGGCTGACCTGGCTGGCGCAAGGATCGTCGCCGACCGATTCAAGTTTCTCGTGCGGAAGGTCGTGGTTGATAAGTTGAATAAACAAACAGCATCTGTTGGATGGTAAAAAGCCCGGCGGGTAAAGCCGGGCTTTTTATGCTGTTGGTGGAGGCGGGGGGAATTGAACCCCCGTCCGCGAGCCCTCTACAGGCAGTTCTACATACTTAGTCTGGTTATTTGATTTTATCCTGCAGACGCCAACCGACAGGCTGCTACAGGACGAGTCACCTTAATTTTAGCTTCGTACAAAGTAACCCTGCACGACACGATTCCGTGTAAATGACCTCACTCATCGCAGCCTTGCGGCCTTGAGCCCCTCCACGGACAGCGGGGTGTGAGGTCTAACCGGTTAAGCGGCTAGAGCGTACTTTTCGTCGTTTGCGACTATTGGTTTTCCAGCTGATTTACGAGGTGGCGGGTCCTCGGTATGCCCTGCGCTGCTTTGCAACCCACGTCGAAGCCAGGTCGCCCCCGGTTCGGTTTGCTGCTAACAGGGCTGCATTGTAGCAGTTTTACTTCGGCTTGTTGAGCAGGTGGCGGGCGAAGTGGCGGTCGGCCTTGGTGGCGTGGGAGGCGAACCAGTCGAGCAGCAACAGTTCGGTGCGGAAGGCCAGATAGCGGCAGTCTTCCGTGTTCTTGCGGGCTTTCTGTTCCAGCTCGGTGAAGTTTTCGATGAACCGCTTATGCTCCTGGATGTGGCCATCTGCGAACGGGTAGTTGTGCTCGTGCATCAGCTTTTCTTCGAGCGGAAAGAGATGTTGGGCATGCTGGGCAAGGAAGGTGAATATCTCGCCGAAACCGTCGCAATTATCCTGATCGATCCGTACCGTAAGCGTGTTGATTCGTTCCATCAGCAGGCGGTGTGCCTCGTCGACTTCCGGCACGCCGGTGCGCTGCTCTTCTTTCCAGACCAGCCCGCTTTGCAGTTCGCCCGTGCCAAAGTGCTGCCCGGTGGCCTGGTATTCATAGCAGCGTTCCAGGTAGATGAGGGCGGGGAAGTCGTCGGGAGAAATGTCGATGCATTGCTTGAACAGCGGAATAGCCTTGGCGATGTCTTGCAGGTGGTAATAGGCGACGGCCTTTTCAAACACCGGCAGGGCGTCGCGTTTGCTTTGCCGCAATTCTTCCGGGTCGCTGTTGAAAACCTCGTAGATCGAGAGCGGCTGGGATTTCCCTTTCACGCGGATGCGATCCAGAAAGCGGATGTCGTATTTTTTCGGGTCGGCCAGGTCGTACAGGGTGTTCTGGCTGATGATGAGGGGGGAGTGATAGGTCTTGGTGGCCTCTTCCAGGCGAGCGGTGAGGTTGACCGCATCGCCGATCACCGTGCTGTCCATGCGGTTGATGCCGCCTACCGTGCCGATCATCACCACGCCGGTGTTCAGGCCGATGCCGATGTGAATCGGGGTGTAGCCTGCGCGTTCGCGTCCGGCATTGTAGTAGCCCAGGCGTTCGAGCATGGCGATGGCGCCGCCAACGGCATCGTCAGCGCCGTGCTCGAACAGCGCCATGATGGCGTCGCCGATGTATTTGTCGATGATGCCGCGATGCCGGCTGATGACGGGTTCCATCTGGCTGAGATAGGAGTTGATGAACTCGAAGTTCTCGGCCGGCGTCATGGATTCGGACAGCGGGGTGAAATCGCGGATGTCGGAGAACATGATGGTCATCTTGCGTTCGACCTGATCGCCGAGCTTGACGTCGACGATGCTCTTGGCTTCCAGCAGGTTGAGCAATTGGTGCGGAACCAGACGTCCGTAGGCCGTCTCGGTCTGTTGCAGAAGAGCCAGCGCTTGTTGGTGGGCGATGATGACCTTGTGCAGGATCTCCTGGATGCTGTCCTGTGTCGGATTGATTGGGATGTCTTCCCCGCTGCGCCCTTCGTTCATGCTCTCCCGTCCAACATTCTCGTTATGGCGGGCATCATACCGCTGTTCATGTCTGGATGTAACGCAGCAAGGCAAAGGGGGCCGGCACGCTGCCCGCGGCCGGCCAGGCGGAAAGATCAGCCGCCGGGTCGATATATCCGTATGCGGCGATGATGCCGGTCATATCGGCAGCCTGCGCCGCTTCCATATCGCGCAGGTCGTCGCCCAGGTAGAGGCAGTGCTCGGGTGCGACACCGATCAGCCCGGCGGCATGCAGCAGCGGCATCGGGTGCGGCTTGGCGCGCGCGCAGGTGTCGCCGCTGACCAGGCAGGCGGCGCGCTTGGCATAACCGAGCTTCTCCATCAGCGGTACGGTGTAGCGATGCGGCTTGTTGGTGACGATGCCCCATGGCAGGTCGTGCCGCTCCAGTTCGGCGACCAGTGCTGCCATGCCCGGGAACAGTACGGTGTGGTCGCAGATGTGCTCCTCGTAGTGCTGCAGGAAGGCATCGCGCATCGCGTCATAGCCCGGCGCCTCTGGTTCCACGTCCATCGCCAGCTTGAGCAGGCCGCGCGAACCGTGCGAAGCCTGCGGGCGGATGGTCTCGACCGGCAGCGGCGCCAGGCCATGTTGCGCCCGCACGTGGTTGGCCGCCGCGCCCAGATCGGGGGCGGTGTCGGCGAAGGTGCCGTCCAGGTCGAAAAGAACCGCTTCAATCACGTCGGCAGGCGATCATGTAATTGACGCTGGTGTCGTGCCCGAGCGAGTAGGTCTTGTTCATCGGGTTGTAGCTCATGCCGGTCACGTCGAAAACGTTCAGGCCGGCATTGCGACACCACTGTGCCAGTTCGGAAGGTTTGATGAACTTGGCGAAATCGTGCGTGCCGCGCGGCAGCAGGTTGAGGATGTATTCCGCCCCCAGTATGGCGAACAGATATGACTTTGGGTTGCGGTTGAGGGTGGAGAAGAACACCTGCCCGCCCGGTCTGACCAGTTTGGCACAGGCGGCGACCACGCCCGCAGGATCGGGCACATGCTCCAGCATTTCCATGCAGGTCACCGCGTCGAACTGGCCTGGGCGTTCTGCCGCCAGCTCTTCCACCGCCACCTTGCGATATTCCACCTGTTTCCCGCTTTCCAGCAGATGCAGTTTGGCAACTTGCAGCGATTTGTCGGCCAGGTCGATGCCGGTCACCCTGGCACCCAGCCCGGCCATGCTCTCCGACAGGATGCCGCCGCCGCACCCGACGTCGAGCACGGCCTTGCCGGAGATCGAGGCGAGGCGGTCGATGTAGCCCAGGCGCAAGGGGTTGATCTCGTGCAAGGGCTTGAATTCGCTGTTCGGATCCCACCATTTGTGGGCAAGTTGGGAGAATTTTTCCAGTTCGATGGGGTCGGCGTTGGACATGGTTAGAGCCTCTGTTTGCGAGTAAGTGACTTTAACAAATCTCCCGACCTATGGCCAAACAAACAAGGCGGCCGGCGAATAGCCGGCTGGTAAAGGGGGGCGGAGCGAGATGTTACTGCGTAAGCAGCGGATTGCGGGAGCGGCCGCGTGCAGACTCTCCCGCACTGTCGGCCCCGCAGTACCGTGTCAAGGCTCTGTGCTAGAATGCGGACTTCGTTTTGTTGCCCCGTCGTCTTCTTTAATCGGGGGTCAATTTATAGGTCGCTCATGGAACTATTCGCCAAAGAAACCCTGCCAGTCAGCCTTGAAGAAGAGATGCGCAAGTCCTATCTGGACTACGCGATGAGTGTGATCGTCGGCCGTGCGTTGCCGGATGTCCGCGACGGCCTGAAGCCGGTGCACCGGCGCGTGCTGTTCGCCATGCATGAGCTGTCCAACGACTGGAATCGCGCCTACAAGAAATCGGCGCGTATCGTCGGCGACGTCATCGGTAAATACCACCCGCACGGCGACACCGCGGTGTACGACACCATCGTGCGCATGGCGCAGGATTTCTCGCTGCGCTACACGCTGGTGGACGGTCAGGGCAACTTCGGCTCGGTGGACGGCGACAACGCAGCGGCGATGCGTTATACCGAGATCCGCATGGCGAAGATCGCGCATGAACTGCTGGCCGATCTGGACAAGGAAACGGTCGATTTCGGCCCCAACTACGACGGTTCCGAGCATGAGCCGCTGGTGTTCCCGGCGCGCTTCCCCAACCTGCTGGTGAACGGTTCATCCGGCATCGCCGTGGGCATGGCGACCAACATCCCGCCGCACAACATGACCGAGGTGGTGGATGCCTGCCTGGCGCTGTTGAAGAATCCGGAGATGGATATCGAGCAATTGATCGAGCTCGTGCCCGCCCCGGATTTCCCGACCGCCGGTTACATCTATGGCCTGGCCGGGGTGAAGGAAGGTTATCGTACGGGCCGCGGCCGCGTGGTGATGCGTGCCCGCACCCACTTCGAAGACATCGGCAAAGGCGACCGCCAGGCCATCATCATCGACGAACTGCCCTACCAGGTGAACAAGGCCAATCTGCTGATGAAGATCGGCGAGATGGTGCGCGAGAAGCGCATCGAGGGGATCTCCGAGATCCGCGACGAATCGGACAAGTCCGGCATGCGCGCGGTGATCGAGCTGAAGCGCGGCGAGAACGCCGACGTGATCCTGAACCAGCTGTACAAAGACACCCAGATGCAGGACAGCTTCGGCATCAACATGGTCGCCATCGTCGACGGCCAGCCCAAGCTGCTGAATCTCAAGCAGGTCATCGAGGCGTTCCTGCGCCACCGCCGCGAAGTCGTCACGCGCCGCACCATATTCGAACTGCGCAAAGCGCGCGAACGCGGCCATATCCTGGAAGGCCTGGCGGTCGCGCTGTCCAACGTGGACGAGATCATCGCGCTGATCAAGGCAGCCCCGACGCCGCCCGATGCGAAACGCGAACTGATGGCGCGCGGCTGGCGCTCGTCGCTGGTCGAGGACATGCTGTCGCGCGTCAGCGATGCCTCGCGTCCGGAAGGCCTGGCACCGGAGTTCGGGCTGGTGAAAGGCACCGGCTATTTCCTCTCCGATGCGCAGGCTCAGGCCATCCTCGAACTGCGTTTGCAGCGCCTGACCGGGCTGGAGCAGGACAAGATCGTCGGCGAGTACCGCGAGGTGATGGACAAGATCACCGACCTGCTCGATATCCTGGCCAAGCCGGCCCGGGTGACGCAGATCATCGGCGACGAGCTGGTCACCATCCGCTCGCAGTTCGGCGACAAGCGCCGCAGCGAGATCATCACGCATACGCAAGACATGAGCATGGAAGATCTCATCGCGCCGGAAGACGTGGTGGTCACCATGTCGCACGGCGGTTATATGAAGGCGCAGAAGCTGGATGAGTACCGCGCGCAGAAACGCGGCGGCCGCGGCAAGCAGGCCACGGCGACCAAGGAAGACGATTTCATCGACAACCTGTTCATCGCCAATACCCACGACTACATCCTGTGTTTCTCCAACCGCGGCCGCGTTTACTGGCTCAAGGTCTACGAAGTGCCGCAGGGCACGCGCATCAGCCGCGGCAAGCCGATCGTGAACCTGTTGCCGCTGGAGCCGAACGAGAAGATCAACGCCATCCTGCCGGTGAAGGAGTTCGCCGAGGATAAGTTCATATTCTTCGCGACCAGCGAGGGCACGGTGAAGAAGACCCCGCTGTCCGATTTCGCCAACCCGCGCAAGGCCGGCATCATTGCCATCAGCCTGGACGAGGGCGACTTCCTCATCGGCGTGGCGATCACCGACGGCAAGCACGACGTGATGCTGTTCTCGGACGAGGGCAGGGCGGTGCGCTTCGACGAGGATGACGTGCGCGGCATGGGCCGCAACGCACGCGGCGTGCGCGGCATGAACCTGGCCAAGGGCGGCAAGGTCATCGCCCTGCTGGTGGCCGAGAACGAAGAGCAGTCGGTGCTGACCGCGACCGAGAACGGTTACGGCAAGCGCACGCCGATCACCGAATACACGCGCCACGGGCGCGGCACGCAGGGCATGATCGCGATCCAGACCTCCGAGCGCAACGGCAAGGTGGTGGCCGCGACGCTGGTCAGGCCGGAAGACGAGATCATGCTGATCGGCACCAATGGCGTGCTGATCCGCACCCGCATCAACGAGATCCGCGAGATGAGCCGCGCCACCCAGGGCGTGACGCTGATGAATCTGGAGGATGGCGAGAAGTTGGCCGGCTTGAGCCGCATCGCCGAAACGGAAGAGGAAGAGGGCGGCGAATAAATGACGATATTCAATTTTGCAGCTGGCCCTGCCGTATTGCCGCATGAGGTGCTGGAGCAGGCGCGCGAGGAACTACTCGATTGGCGCGGCACCGGCATGTCGGTGATGGAGATGTCGCACCGGGGCAAGGAATTCATGGGGATCGCTGCCGAGGCCCATGCCGACCTGCGCGAGCTGATGGCTATTCCCGAGAATTACAAGGTGCTGTTCCTGCAGGGCGGCGCCACCATGCAGTTTTCGATGGTTCCGCTCAACCTGCTGCGCGGCAAGCTTTCCGCCGATTATGTGAACACCGGTATCTGGTCGAAGAAGGCCATCGATGAGGCGAAGAAGCTTTGCTACGTGAACGAGGTCGCCAGCAGCGCCGACAAGTCATTCAGCTATGCCCCAGGCTTTGCGCAGTGGAAACTGGACAAGGAAGCGGCCTACGTGCACTACACGCCCAACGAGACCATCGGCGGCGTCGAATTCAATTGGGTGCCCGATACCGGCAAGGTGCCGCTGGTGGCGGACATGTCATCCAACATCCTGTCGCGCCCCTGCGACGTGACGCAATTCGGCCTCATCTACGCGGGGGCGCAGAAGAACATCGGGCCCGCCGGCGTGACCCTGGTGATCGTGCGCGAAGACCTGATCGGGCACGCGCCTGCGGGGCTGCCGACCATGCTGGACTACAAGACCCACGCCGATAACGATTCGATGTACAACACACCGCCGACCTACGGTATCTACATGGCGGGCCTGGTGTTCAAGTGGCTGAAGAAGAATGGCGGAGTGGCGCAGATGGAAAAGACCAATATCGCCAAGGCCAGGCTGCTTTACGGCGTGATCGACGCCAGCGACGGTTTCTATACCTGCCCGGTGGCGAAAGCCGACCGCTCGCGCATGAACGTGCCGTTCAGGACACGCGATGCGGCGCTGGATGCGGAGTTCCTCAAGCAGGCGGATGCGCGTGGCCTGTTGCAGCTCAAGGGCCACAAGCTGGCAGGCGGTATGCGCGCCTCCATTTACAATGCCATGCCGCTGGCCGGTGTGCAGGCGCTGGCAGATTTCATGGGCGAATTCGCCCGTAGCAAAGGCTGAGTCTGATGGCCGACGAACTGAAAAAATTCCGCGAACAGATCGACCGTATCGACGACGAGCTGCTCAGGCTGTTCAATCAGCGCGCTGCGCTGGCGCAGCAGATCGGCCACGTCAAAGGCAACGGTGCGGTGTTGCGTCCCGAGCGTGAGGCGCAGGTGCTGCAACGCATGGTGCAATCGAATCTCGGTCCCTTGTCGGGCCAGGGTGTGACCCAGTTGTTCACCGAAGTGATGTCGCAATGCCGTGCGCTGGAGGCGCCGCTGCGCGTGGCGTATCTGGGGCCGCACGGCACTTTCAGCGAGGCTGCCGTGTTCCAGCGTTTCGGCCAGGCTACCGACGGGCTGCCGACGGAATCCATCGATGCCGTTTTCGCTGCCGTCGAGAACGGTGCGGCAAATTACGGTCTGGTGCCGGTCGAGAATTCCACCGAGGGGGCGGTCGGACGTACGCTCGACCTGCTGCTGAACAGCAACCTCATGATCTGTGGTGAGGTGATGTTGCAGGTGCACCAGTGCGTGATGTCGAACGAGAACGATCTCTCGCTGATCCGCAAGGTCTATTCGCATCCGCAGTCGTTCGGGCAGTGCCAGGGCTGGCTGAATGCGCATCTGCCGCATGCCGAGCGCATCACCGCATCGAGCAATGCCGATGCGGCGCGGCTGGCGGCGGAGGAGTCGTTTGCGGCGGCAGTCGCCGGCGAGCAGGCGGCGGAGCATTTCAAGCTGAAGGTGCTGGCACGCAATATCGAGGACGATGCGCGCAATACCACGCGCTTCCTGGTCGTCGGCAAGCAGGAGGTTGCGCCTTCCGGCAGGGACAAGACTTCGCTGGCGATGTCGGCGGTGAACCGCCCCGGTGCGATGCACGACCTGCTCGCCCCGTTCGCGAACAATGGGGTTTCCATGACCAAGCTGGAGTCGCGGCCGTCGCGTACCGGGCTGTGGGAATATGTGTTCTACGTCGATATCGAAGGGCATCAATCGGATGCCAAGGTCGCCACTGCGCTAGCTCAGCTCAAGCAGATCGCCGCTTTCGTCAAGGTGCTGGGTTCCTACCCGGTCGCCGTTTAACAGTTTCAGCAAGCAAGGTATCAAATGAATTATTGTGATTTAGCGCCATCCTATATACGTTCCATTGCGCCTTACCAGCCGGGCAAGCCGATCTCCGAGCTGGAACGCGAACTGGGCATCACCGGTATCGTCAAGCTGGCTTCGAACGAGAACCCGCTGGGCGCAAGCCCGGCTGCCGTGGCCGCGATGCAGAACGCGATCAAGTCCATTGCGTTGTATCCGGATGGCAACGGTTTCGAGTTGAAAGACGCGCTGGTGAAGCGCTACGAAGTGGCGCATGCCAATATCACGCTGGGGAACGGCTCGAACGACCTGCTGGAATTGGCGGCGCGCGCATTTCTTGCTCCCGGCGACCGGGTGGTTTATTCGGCGCATGCCTTTGCCGTGTATGCCTTGGCGACGCAAGCAGTCGGTGCGACCGGTATCAGCGTCCCGGCAGCCGAAGGATACGGTCATGACCTTCCCGCGATGCTGAAGGCGGCCAAGGATAACAAGGTGAAGATTGTCTTCATTGCCAACCCGAACAACCCGACCGGCACATTCCTGATGGCGGACGAGTTGCAGGCGTTCATGCGCGGACTGCCGCCGGAGATTCTGGTGGTGCTGGACGAGGCTTATAACGAATATTTGCCGGAAGAAAAACGTTACGACAGCGTGAGCTGGATGCAGCAGTTCCCCAACCTCATCATCACGCGCACTTTTTCCAAGGCTTATGGCCTGGCGGGCCTGCGGGTGGGATATGCGCTGGCGCACGAGCAGGTGACGGACATGATGAATCGCGTGCGGCAGCCGTTCAATGTGAACAGCGTGGCGCAGGCCGCGGCGGTGGCGGCATTGCGCGACGTGTCCTTCGTCAAGAAGACGCTGGAACTGAACCAGCGCGGGATGGTGCAGGTTACCGAGGGCCTGACCAGACTGGGGCTGGAGTACATCCCTTCGTTCGGCAACTTCGTGGCGTTCCGTATCGGCAACGCCACGGCGATGTACCGACGCTTGCTCGAACTGGGCGTGATCGTGCGTCCGATAGCCAACTACGATATGCCGGACTGGCTGCGCGTGAGCATCGGTCTGGAAAGTGAGAATGCAAAATTTTTAGCAGCGCTGGAAAGAGCAATCAGCCAGCAAGCACATGGAGAGAGCAAATGATCATCGTCATGGGAAGTGAAATCACCGACGCACAAATCGACACGGTGGTGAAAAAGATTGAAGCGGCCGGCCTCAAGGCCAATATCTCGCGCGGCGTCGAGCGTACCGTCATCGGCGCGATCGGCGACGAGCGCAAGCTGGATGCCGAGATGTTCACCTCGCTGCCGGGGGTGGAATCGGCGATGCATATCGCCAAGCAATACAAGATCGTGTCGCGCGAGTCGCACAAGCAGAACACCGTCATCGACATCGCCGGCGTCCCTCTTGGCGGCAACCAGATACAGATCATCGGCGGTCCCTGCTCGGTGGAAACGCAGGATCAGATGGATCTGTCGGCCAAGTATGTGAAAGAAGCCGGTTGCCGCCTGATGCGCGGCGGCGCGTTCAAGCCGCGCACCAGTCCGTATGCCTTCCAGGGGCACGGCGTGGAGGGGCTCGACATGTTCCGCAAGGCGGCTGACAAATTCAAGCTGCCCATCGTCACCGAGCTGATGGATGCGCGTCAGATCGACGCCTTCATAGAGTACGACGTGGATGTGATCCAGATCGGTACCCGCAACATGCAGAACTTCGATCTGCTCAAGGAGGTCGGCCACATCAACAAGCCGGTCATCCTCAAGCGCGGCATGTCGGCGACCATCTCGGAATGGCTGATGGCGGCGGAATACATCGCCGCCGGCGGCAACCACAACATCATCTTCTGCGAGCGCGGCATCCGCACCTTTGAAACCGCCTACCGCAACGTGCTGGATGTGACGGCGATCCCCGTGCTGAAGAAAGAGACCCACCTGCCGGTGATCGTCGACCCGTCGCATGCAGGCGGCAAGGCCTGGATGGTGCCGGCGCTGTCGCAGGCGGCCATTGCCGCAGGCGCGGACGGCCTGCTGGTCGAGATGCATCCCAGCCCGTGCGATGCGTGGTGCGATGCCGACCAGGCGCTGACCCCGGACGAATTGAAGAAGCTGATGGGTACGCTGGGCGGTATCGCGAAGGCGATCGGCCGCTCCCTGTAAACCATGCAGCCAGCCTTTCGCAAGGTCGTCATATTCGGCGTGGGGTTAATTGGCGGCTCGTTCGCTCTGGCTTTGCGCAAGGCGGGAGCAGTGTCCGAAGTGGTCGGCTTCGGGCGCAGTACCGCGACGCTGGAACAGGCCATGCAGCTGGGCATCGTGGACCGTATCGGCAGCGATATCGCCGGCGAAGTGGGCGATGCCGATCTGGTGCTGCTTGCCACCCCTGTGGCGCAGATGGGCGAAATCTTCGCTCGCATCGCTCCGCATCTCGGTGCGCATACGCTGGTCACCGACGGCGGCAGCACCAAGGGCGATGTGGTCGCGGCAGCTCGGGCCAATCTGGGTGACAAGCTGCCGCAGTTCATTCCAGCCCATCCCATCGCCGGCGCGGAGAAGAGCGGGGCCTCTGCGGCGCAAGCCGATTTGTACCAAGGCAAGAAAGTGGTGCTGACGCCCTTGCCGGAAAACCCCGGAGAATCTGTGGCACGCGTGCGCAAAGCATGGGAGTGGTGCGGTGCGGTGGTCAGCGAGCTGACTCCGCAGCAGCACGATGCGGTGTTCGCGGCGGTGAGCCATCTGCCGCATCTGCTGTCGTTTGCGCTGGTGCATGATCTGGCGCAACGCGACAACCGCGACCAGTTGCTCTCGTTCGCCGCCAGCGGCTTCCGCGATTTCACCCGTATCGCTGCCAGTTCACCGGAAATGTGGCGCGACATCTGCCTCGCCAACCGCGATGCGATGCTGCGGGAGCTGCTGCAATATGCCAATGAATTGCATGTGCTCTACCAGGCGCTGGAGCAGAGCGATGCCGCCAAGCTGGAGGAGGTTTTCAGCGAAGCGCGCAAAGTGCGCAGTGCCTGGACGCAACAATAAGTTGCGTCATTCCGGCGCAAGCCGGAATCCAGCGGCTTTATTAAATATGCTTTTGGTTTTGTCCCGCGTTGCGGGGAATGATTTTAATGTCTGGATTCCGGCCTGCGCCGGAATGACGGAATCTTGAAAGTGCAACATGACTCATTCTGAATTCCTTGAACTGCCTCCTTTGATGTCTGCGCGCGGCACCGTGCGTCTGCCCGGATCCAAGAGTATCTCCAATCGTGTGTTGTTGCTGGCGGCGCTGGCGCAAGGCACGACGACAGTGCGCGACCTGCTGCACTCGGACGATACTGAGCGCATGCTGGATGCGCTGCGCACGCTGGGTGTTGTGGTGGAGTCGCTAGGTGACAATGCCTATCGCGTAACCGGTTGCGGCGGGAACTTTCCAGTTAAACAGGCAAAGTTATTCCTTGGCAATGCAGGTACCGCATTCCGCCCTCTGACAGCCGCATTGGCCTTGTCCGGCGGCAGCTATGAGTTGTCCGGTGTGCCACGCATGCATGAGCGTCCTATTGGCGACCTGGTAGATGCATTGCGCCAACTCGGCGCGGACATCCGCTATCTGGGCAATGAAGGTTTTCCGCCGTTGCAGATTTCTCCCGCCAAATTGGTGGGCGACACGGTGAAAGTGCGCGGTGATGTGTCTAGTCAATTTCTCACTGGCTTGTTGATGGCGTTACCGCTGACCGGGAAGGCTGTGAATATCGAAGTGGTGGGCGAGTTGATTTCAAAACCGTACATCAAGATCACGTTGGCGATGATGGCGCACTTCGGCGTCAAGGTATGGCCGTGGTCAATTGTTGAGGGTGAGCTGGATTGGCAACATTGTGTTGTGCCCGGCGTGCAGCGTTATCAAAGTCCCGACACGATTTACGTGGAGGGCGACGCTTCGTCCGCCTCATATTTCTTAGCAGCTGGCGCTATTGGCGGCGGGCCGGTGCGCATCGAAGGCGTGGGGCGTGTCAGTGTACAAGGCGATGTGCGTTTTGCTGATGAATTGAGTCGGATGGGTGCGCGAATTGAGAAGGGTGAGAATTGGATGGAGGTACATGCGCCCGCGAGCGGCAAACTCAAAGCCATCGACCTCGACTGCAACCACATCCCCGATGCTGCGATGACGTTGGCCGTGGCAGCGCTGTTTGCCGACGGCACGACCAGATTGAGCAACATCGCCAGCTGGCGCGTGAAGGAAACCGACCGCATCGCGGCGATGGCAACCGAATTGCGCAAGGTAGGAGCAACAGTGGAAGAAGGTGCGGATTACATTCGCATCACGCCGCCTGCACGGATCAAACATGCTGCCATCGACACTTATGATGACCACCGCATGGCGATGTGCTTCTCGCTGGCAGCGTTTGGCGGTGCCGGTGTGCGCATCAACGATCCGAAGTGTGTCGCCAAGACCTTCCCCGAATATTTCGCCGAGTTTGCCAAAGTGACGCAGGCCGTGCCGGTCATCGCCATCGACGGTCCGTCTGCCTCCGGCAAGGGCACGGTGGCGCAACGCGTGGCGACGGCTTTGGGTATGCATTATCTGGACAGCGGTGCCTTGTATCGTTTGCTGGGACTGGCGGCACAGAAGCGCGGCATTGCCCTGGAAGCGGAAGACAAATTGGCAGAACTGGCCGGGCAGGTGGATATCCGCTTTGAGGGTGAGGGTATCTGGCTGGATGGGGTGAAAGTAGGCGACGAATTGCGTACCGAGGAAGCCGGGGCGGCGGCTTCCAGAATTGCGGCCTTGCCCAAGGTGCGCGCGGCCTTGCTGGATAAACAACGGGCATTCCGCCGTGCGCCTGGGTTGGTGGCGGACGGGCGCGACATGGCATCGGTGGTATTCCCCGACTCGGTGCTGAAGATATTCCTGACCGCCAGCGCGGAAGCGCGCGCAGAGCGCAGATATAAACAGTTGAAAGAAAAAGGGATGAGTGCTAATATCGCCGCCCTTTTGCAAGATATACGGGCGCGCGACGAGCGAGATACTCAACGTAGCGTGGCTCCTTTGCAACAGGCGCAAGGTGCGAGCTTGCTGGATACAACCCCGCTGAACATCGAGCAGGCAGTCCAGGAAGTGCTAAGTCGCTACCGTGCGGTGAAGTGAAACACGCGAAGCACGTTTACCTCCTCGCCCGCATGCGGGAGGGGATTGAGGTGAGGGAGCTGGCACGTTGTTTCAAAGGCGGGTGATTTCATTTGCCCGCAGGAGTCCAGATAGAGCCTTTCTGTCTGGGTTGACTAACTAACCCCCGCTCATCACGGGATTGTCCTCAAGGTATACCAAAATGACTGCAGTAGCTGATATGGAAAGTTTTGCTTCCCTGTTTGAAGAGAGCCTGAACCGCAAGGAAATGCGCGCAGGCGAATTGATCACCGCCCAAGTCGTTCGCGTCGAGCAGAACGTGGTTGTGGTGAACGCCGGATTGAAATCCGAAAGTTTTATTCCCGTTGAAGAATTCAAGGATGCCCAGGGCAACATCGAGGTCAAGGCCGGGGACTTCACCACTGTAGCGATCGAATCGCTGGAGAACGGTTATGGCGAAACGCGCCTGTCGCGCGAGAAGGCCAAGCGCCTGGCAGCCTGGATCGATCTGGAACAGGCGATGGAAGAAGGCCGCATCGTTGAAGGTTACGTCAGCGGCAAGGTCAAGGGCGGCCTGACTGCCATGGTGAACGGCATCCGTGCCTTCCTGCCCGGTTCGCTGGTGGATACCCGCCCGGTCAAGGACACCACGCCGTACGAAAACAAGACCATGGAACTCAAGGTCATCAAGCTGGATCGCAAGCGCAACAACGTGGTGGTGTCCCGCCGCGCCGTGCTGGAAGCATCGCAGGGTGCCGACCGCGAGTCCCTGCTGGAAAACCTTAAAGAAGGCGCGATCGTCAAGGGTATCGTCAAGAACATCACCGACTACGGTGCGTTCGTCGACCTGGGCGGTATCGATGGCCTGCTGCACATCACCGATCTGGCATGGCGCCGCGTCAAGCATCCGTCCGAGGTGCTGTCTGTCGGTGACGAAGTCGAAGCCAAGATTCTCAAGTTCGACCAGGAAAAGAACCGCGTTTCGCTGGGCATCAAGCAGATGGGCGACGATCCGTGGAACGGTCTGGCACGTCGCTACCCGCAAGGCACACGCCTGTTCGGCAAGGTGACCAACTTGACCGACTACGGTGCATTCGTGGAAATCGAGCAAGGTATCGAAGGTCTGGTGCACGTGTCCGAAATGGACTGGACCAACAAGAACGTACATCCTTCCAAGGTTGTTGCCCTGGGCGACGAAGTCGAAGTGATGATCCTCGAGATCGACGAGCAGCGCCGCCGTATCTCTCTGGGCATGAAGCAGTGCAAGTCCAATCCATGGGACGATTTCGCTCTGAACCACAAGAAGGGCGACAAGGTTAAGGGCGCGATCAAGTCGATCACCGACTTCGGCGTGTTCATCGGCCTGGAAGGCGGCATCGACGGTCTGGTGCACCTGTCCGACCTGTCCTGGTCCATCCCCGGCGAAGAAGCCGTGCGCAACTACAAGAAGGGCGACGAACTGGAAGCGCTGGTTCTGGCCATCGACGTCGAGCGCGAGCGCATCTCCCTGGGCGTGAAGCAACTGGAAGGTGATCCGTTCGGCGGCTACGTTTCCGGCCACGACAAAGGCGCTGTGGTTACCGGTACCGTGAAGTCGCTGGATGCCAAGGGTGCCGTAGTGATGCTGGAAGGCGACGTGGAAGCCTACCTGAAGGCCTCCGAAGTTTCCGCCGACCGCGTGGAAGACATCCGCAACCACCTGAAGGAAGGCGATACCGTCAAGGCCGTCATCATCAACGTGGACCGCAAGAACCGCGGCATCAACCTGTCGATCAAGGCGCTGGACAAGGCCGACACGGCAGCGGCGATGCAGAAGTTCGCTGCGGAAAACACCAGCAGTGCGGGTACGACCAATCTGGGCGCCTTGCTCAAGGCAAAACTGGATTCCAGCAAGGCTGAAGCGCAATAAGGAGCGGAGATGACACGTTCTGACCTTATCGCCAGGCTTGCGGATCGTTACACGCAGCTGCTCGGCAAGGATGCCGAGCTGGCGGTGAAGGTGATTCTGGACAGCATGTCGGCGACCCTGGCGCGCGGTGGACGTATCGAGATCCGCGGCTTCGGCAGTTTTGCCTTGAACTACCGGCCGCCGCGCCTAGGACGCAATCCCAAGTCCGGCGACAAGGTTCAGGTACCTGCGAAGTACGTCCCGCATTTCAAGGCTGGCAAGGAACTGCGCGAGCGGGTGGATTATCCTTCTGCCTGATGCAGTTCTGATGTGATCCGATTGGCGGCCTATCGCAAGATGTGCCGCCAATTTTTTATCTGTTCGTGCTATCGTTGCGCACCGTTTTTCGGGTGAAAAAATCATCATGCGATACCTGGTCTGGTTGCTGCGTGTCATGCTGTTCCTGTTGTTGCTGGGATTTGCGGTCAAGAACGACCAACCCGTCGTGCTGCGTTATTTCTTCGGTTATGAATGGCAGACTTCGCTGGTGGTAGTGCTGCTGTGTTTCTTTGCGCTCGGCGTGGCAGTCGGCCTGTTGGCCATGCTGGCAACACTGTTCCGTCAGCGCGGCGAACTCTCGGCCGTCAGGCGCGAGTTGAAACTGAAGAACAAACTGTCGGAAATCGACGCGCAACGCTCGCCTATTCAACCTCTCTGAGATATTGCACTAATGGATTTTGAACCGTGGATGTTGCTGGTATTCCCGCTCTTTTTCGGCATGGGCTGGCTGGCGGCACGCATCGACATCAAGGAATTGATCACCGAGTCCAGCGCCTTGCCGCGTTCGTATTTCCAGGGACTCAATTTCCTGCTGAACGAACAGCAGGACCAGGCCATCGAGGCTTTCATCGAAGTGGTCAAGGTCGATCCGCAGACGGTCGAATTGCACTTCGCACTGGGCAGCCTGTTCCGTCGCCGCGGCGAAGTGGATCGCGCCATTCGCATGCACCTCAACCTGGTCGAGCGCGCCGACCTGGAGGAGGACCGGAAGCAGCAGGCGTTGTTCGAACTGGCGCAGGATTACCTGAAGGCGGGCATCCTGGATCGGGCCGAAGCTGCGTTCCAGGGGTTGCACGGCACACCTTATGAAAAGGAAGCGCTCGATTTCCTGCTGGAGATCTACCAGAAAGAAAAAGACTGGCTCAAATCCATCGACATCAGTCAGCGACTGACTGCACTGACCGGAGAGCAGCACAGCAAGGAAGCGGCTTTCTATTATTGCGAACTGGCGGCAAGCGAGCTTGCTGCCAAGCAGACAGATGCCGCCGTGGTGCATCTGGAACAGGCGCTTGGCGTCAATCCGCAGAGCGTTCGCGCCAGCATCATGCTGGGGGATATCGAATTGGCCGCGGGCAGAACCTCCCAGGCCATCGATATATGGAAACGGGTGGAGCAGCAGGATGCGCAATACCTGCCGCTGGTGGCCGAACGCCTGCTCCAGGCGTACCGCCAGAACGGCGATGAAGCTGCCGGCGTGGCACTGTTGCAGGGGTATCTGCAGAAATATCCTTCGCTGGACCTGATGAATGTGCTGTTTGCCGTCCTCGTCCAGCGCGACGGGGCGGAAGCGGCTTACCTGATGGTGCGCAACGAACTGAAACGGAATCCGACCCTGCTGGGCTTGGACAAGCTGCTGGAAGCGCGGCTGCTGGATATTGCCGGGGAGCGCCGTGCCGACCTCGAACTGGTGAAAGACCTGATCTATCAGCGTACGCGCGGACTGGCGATGTACCGCTGCAAACATTGCGGATTCAAGGCGCGCCAGTTCTATTGGCATTGCCCGGCATGCCACAGCTGGGAAAGTTATTCCCCCAGACGCAGCGAAGAGAACGGAGTTGCGATATGAGCGATCCCAAAGTTATCGTTGCCCTGGATTTCCCCCAAGCCCAGACCGCGCTGGCATTGGCGCAGCGTCTGGAGCCGTCGCTATGCCGTGTGAAAGTGGGCAAGGAACTGTTCACTGCGGCCGGTCCGCAATTGGTCGAGCAGTTGCAGCAACGCGGGTTCGAAGTGTTCCTTGATCTCAAATTCCATGACATCCCCAACACCACGGCCCAGGCATGCAAGGCCGCCGCGGCCATGGGGGTGTGGATGGTGAATGTGCACGCATTGGGCGGAAAGCGCATGATGGATGCGGCGCGCGAAGCATTGGCGAATGCCGTGCATCGGCCCAGGTTAATTGCCGTGACCGTGCTTACCAGCATGGCGCAGGAGGATCTGCATGGCATCGGCATCAATGCCAGCCCGGCCCAGATGGTGCCGCTGCTGGCAGGGTTGGCGCATGACAGCGGCCTGGATGGCGTAGTGTGTTCGGCGCAGGAAGCGCCTGTATTGCGCAAGCAATGCGGCAAGGCTTTCTGCCTGGTCACGCCCGGCATACGCCCGGCGAATGCCGCGGCAAACGACCAGTCGCGCATCATGACCCCGCGTGCTGCGCTGGAGGCTGGCTCCAGTTACCTGGTGATCGGACGTCCGATCACCCAGGCTCCCGATCCGTTACGGGCATTGCAGGATATTTTGAGTGAGATAGGAGACATGGCATGAAGCTGCCATCGTTCGATAAGGCGAGAGTTCTGGTGGTTGGCGACGTGATGCTCGATCGCTACTGGTTCGGTGACGTGACACGCATCTCGCCGGAAGCGCCGGTGCCGGTGCTGAAAGTCAGCAAAGTGGACGAGCGCCCCGGCGGCGCCGCCAACGTGGCGCGCAACATCGCCTCGCTCGGAGCGCACTGCACCTTGTTGTCGGTGGTCGGCGCGGATGAGGCGGGAGATTGCCTGCAACGATTGCTGACGGAGCAAGGCGGGGTGGAAGCGCTGCTGCACCGCGATGCAACCATTTCAACCATCGTCAAGCTGCGCGCCATCGCCCGTCACCAGCAATTGCTGCGCATCGATTTCGAGACGCCGCCCAGCCACGAGGTGTTGAATGCCAAGCTGGCCGACTTTCATGCCAAGCTGCCGCAGGCCGATGTGGTGGTGCTATCGGACTACGGCAAGGGCGGGCTGGCGCATATCGCCGAGATGATCAAATCGGCACGCGCGGCAGGCAAGCCGGTACTGGTCGATCCCAAGGGGGACGACTATGCGCGCTATCAGGGCGCGACCCTGCTCACGCCTAACCGGAGCGAATTCCGCGATGTGGCGGGCGGCTGGAAGGACGAGGCGGAGCTGAGTGCCAAGGCACAGAAGTTGCGGATGGAGCTGAACCTCGACGCATTGCTGGTCACGCGCAGCGAGGAGGGGATGTCGCTGTTCCGCAAGCAGGATGTGCTGCACGAACCGACCCGTGCCCGCGAGGTGTTCGACGTGAGTGGTGCCGGCGACACCGTCATCGCGACGCTGGCGGTCATGCTGGCGAGCGGTGCGGATATGGTCGAGGCTGTACGTATCGCCAACCGGGCGGCGGGCATCGTCGTGGGCAAGCTGGGCACGGCGGTCGTTTCGCGCGATGAGATCGTTAAGGACATTGGGGAATAGGCAAGCAAGAAGAGAACGGGGCAGGGCGCTGGTTTTCCCCTTCCCCGGATCCATCCAATCAAGGAGTCGAATATGTACTACGTAGTCACCGGCGCCGCCGGATTTATCGGGTCGAATATCGTCAAGGCGCTTAATGAGCGCGGCGATACCAATATCATTGCAGTCGACAATTTGCGAAACGCCGACAAGTTCAGGAACCTGACCGATTGCGAGATCGCTGATTATATCGACAAGGAAGATTTCGTCGGGATGCTGCAGGAAGGGACCTTCGATGGCATCCTTGCTGCGGTGCTGCACGAAGGTGCGTGTTCCGACACCATGGAGACCGACGGCCGCTACATGATGGAGAACAACTATCGCTATTCGCTGGAGATACTGAACCATTGCCAGAGCGAGGAGGTGCCTTTCCTGTACGCTTCTTCCGCATCGGTGTACGGCGGCGGCGGTGTGTTCAAGGAGAGCCGGGAGTTCGAGTCTCCGCTCAACGTCTATGCCTACTCTAAATTCCTGTTCGACCAGGTGGTGCGCCGCCGTTGGGCCAACCGGACCTCGCAGATCGCCGGTTTTCGCTACTTCAACGTCTATGGCCAGCGCGAACAGCACAAGGGGCGCATGGCCTCGGTGGCTTATCATTTCTTCAACCAGTATCGCGCAGACGGTTTCGTGAAACTGTTCGAGGGTTGCGATGGCTATGCCAACGGCGGCCAGTTACGCGATTTCGTCTCGGTGGAGGATGTGGTCAAGGTCAATATGCATTTCCTGGATCACCCGGGCAAATCCGGCATCTTCAACCTGGGTACCGGCAAGGCGCAGAGCTTCAACGATGTTGCCGTGGCGACGATCAACACTTTGCGTGCGGCGAATGGTGATGCTGTGCTGACGCTGGAGCAGATGCACCAGCAGCAGCTCATTCGTTACATCCCGTTCCCTGAGCAGCTGAAAGGAAAGTATCAGAGCTACACCCAGGCCGATATCTCCGCATTGCGCGAGATCGGCTATGAGCAGCCGTTCCTGAACGTGGAGCAGGGAACGGGGCGCTATGTGCATCAATTGTTGCAGCGCTCTGCATGATGCGGGTTGCTGTGTTCCTGATGGGCAGCATGTTTCATTTATCGTGAAAAGGAGAAAAGCATGAAGAAGATATTGTCGGTACTGGCCTTGTTTTTTGCATTCACCAGCATGGCGTTCGCTGCAGTCAACCTGAACACCGCAAGCAAGGAGGAACTGGATGCGGTCAAAGGCATCGGCCCGGCCAAGGCGCAAGCGATCATCGACTATCGCACCAAGAACGGCCCGTTCAAGAGCGTGGACGACCTGAAGAACGTCAAGGGTTTCGGCGACAAGACGGTCGCGAAGATGCGTTCCGAGCTTTCCGTAAGCGGTGCAAGCAGCGCGAACAAGGAAGAAAAAGCCGACAAGAAAGCCGAGAAGGAAACCAAGCCTGCCGCCGCGAAAGACGAAACAAAGGCCAGCAAGAAAGCGGAAAAGAAGGCAGCCAGGGAAGCGAAGAAGGCTGAAAAGAAAGCCAGGCAGAAGGCCGATCAGGAAGGCAAGTCAGGCGACAAGAAATAGGCAGAGCTGCCTGCTGCTGCAGTCCAGACAAGCCCGTCCAGCGTGGAGCCGGACGGGCTTGTTGCTTCTTGAGGATATGGAACGCGCATTCGCGCGGTACGGCTTGGGCGAAGACCGACCGGCCTCTTGAATTCCATGGGGTGCGGTTGCTGCAGCATTGAGCGATTGCCGGCGTCTCGCTCAGGGGGCCTTTCCGGCTTTCAGGTCTTGCTCGTGCAGTGCGATCTCCTGTTTTATTTCGAGCAGTTTGTTTTTGACCAGTTTCGCATTCTTGCTGCCCAGGCGGATCATGATCTTCTGCCCGATGGAGAGGGCTTCGATATCGGGATCGGCATACTGGTAAAAATATTTGGGTTGAACCAGTTTGACCGGCTCCTTCACATTCGGGGTATCCAGCAGATCGTCCAGCGTCTCGGTCAATTGGTCGTTGAAGTTCTGGCCCGGGTAGCCGAGATCTTCGTATGCCTGCTGGAACAGTGGATAGAGGCGGACGTAGAGTTCGACCAGTTTCCTGCTATCGACGGCTTCGGCTATTTTTACGTAGGGAATGTAGCGTGCCGCATTCCTGGGGCTGATGGTCAGGCTGTCTTCGGCGCCGGCGGTGGCGAAATGTCCGGCCACCTGGTCGAATGGCATGATGTTCGCGGGAACACGCTGCTGCGGCAGGCTGTCTATGGTCGCCACCATGTTGTGTATGACCTGCTCGGTATGGAACAGCTTCATCAGGTTCTTGTTGTCCACCAGATAGGCCAGGGCATCGAGCACAAAGCTGTCGCTTTTGGCCAGCAACGGCAGGGGAGGAGGGGCCGGCGGCGGTAGGGTCTCGTTCGCCTGGCTCGCCACTACAGGCGGGGGGGCGGCAGGAGGGGGCGGTGGAGCCTTGGTTGCCTGGCCGATTTCCGGCTTCGGATGGTTGTATTGCCAGAACAGATACGATGCGTAAGCCCCACCCAGCAGCACCAGCGTAGCGATCACGAACAACATTTTCTTATCCATGTTCTATCTCCACTTTGAAATTTTCCAACCCAGGTTGCGGTCCATACTTGCGCAGGCAACTGAGGCAATGCCTTGCTTTGTAGTAATGCGGATTCTGAACTATTCTGGAGGTAATACAAGGTCCGCGCTATCCGGGCACACCCAACGCGGGTATTCGCGTGATGCATCGATGCAGCCCCCATCCGCGTAGACATCCGGCGGGTCTCGCAGCTTCATCATCCGGCCAACGATATCCTCCATTTTGTCCGGATCCTGCATCGTCGCGCGAACGTGCTCCGCGACCATGGATTCATCCATCTGCATATTGCCATCGCCATCGAGATACACCCCGTCGCGCCAATGGTAGATCTCGATGCATTTCGAATCGATGGAATAGGGACTGGCCGGGTTCCAGAAATTGGTGAACAGGCCGGCGCCGAGATAGATCACCCAGGAACCTTCGTATCCGATGACATCGGCGGAGCGTTGGTCCGGATTGCGGAACCACAGGCGGTCTCCCGGCACGTAATATTTCTCCGGCAGCGGCTCGCTCATGGAGCCGACCTCGCGCGTGAAGACATCGTGGAACTGGCGCGACATGATGGCGCGCGATTCCCATTGGCGTTGCAGCCGATCAAGCAGCAGCGGGTTGCTGTGGGCCAGTTCCTGCGCAAGGCCCAGCAGGATCACATATTCGGTCGCGCGGTAACATGAAAAGGCGTACAGCTCGCCAGACACCTCCGGTTGAGTTGCCTTGCGCAAAGCCTCGATCAGCGGCTTGCCCGGCAATACAGTGAAGCCGGTCTCCTCGCTGTAAGTCCAGTAATCCACCGGTCTTTCGATCTTGCTGGTGTGGAACGACAGTGCGGTACGGCGCGAGGCATTGACGATGTTCTGGCGGATGCGCACGGAAGCCGCAAGTTCAGGATAATTCGGGTATTCGAACACGACCGGCCCGGCAAGCATGGCCAGCAGTATTTCCTTTTCCAGACCGGTATTGCTGCTATGGGAGTCGAGGCGGAGTTGGGTGCATAGCTCCAATGTATCGTACCCAGGCATCCAGGCATGCAGCAGTTTCGGTGCCAGCCGGAAAGTGATGCATGACCCATCCGGTGCTTCAATCGTTTCCAGGCAGGCATCGAGGCCGAGCTTCTGCGCGCGGTCGATGAAGCATCTGCGCACCGTGGCGGTATCCCCAGCACCCTTCGTGCAAATCCTGATTCCGCCAGGAGTGTGCGGATTATCGATCCCAGTCGTCATCGATCTTTTCAAGGATGGGGGCAGGCGGCAGTTCGTCGAAGCGGCGCTCGGCGCTGATGGCGAGCGGCGTGTCTTGGTCATTGTCGGTAACTGCGTCATTCTGCCGACCTTATCGACGATGTCGGCAGAATGCACAATTTGAATCAGTTCAGCTTGTGTGCAAAATCGACCCTGCGGTTTTCTTTCCAGCACTTTTCTTCGTGGCACTGCAGGCGCGGTTTGGTTTTGCCGTAGCTCACCATTCTGATCTGGCCTGCAGGAACACCCAACGACAGCAGGCGGTGTTTGACCGCATTGGCACGCTTGCTGCCCAGGGCCAGGTTGTATTTCTCGCTGCCGCGTTCATCGGCATTTCCTTCCAGCGTGACGACATCGTTCTTATGTTCCTTGATGAAGTCGGCCTGTTTCTGAATCGCGTTCTGATAATCGGGCTTTACGGCATATTTGTCGAAGTCGAAATAGACGCTGTCCTGTTGCAGTGCCTGTTGCTCGGCGGCCAGCTTGTTTGCAGCCACTTCAGCAGCGGACAGGGATACTGTCTTGGTGTTATCTGCCTTGTTGCTGGTTTGAGCGGCCTGCGTGGTGTCGGCTTTCTGGGTGGAAGAGCAGGCTGCGATCAACAATGCAGCCAGAACGACGGCAATTTTTTTCATGGCTATTTCCTTGGTGAATATTTTGTGAAGTTGAAATTGAGATTGAATGCTCTCAGCACCATCAACGCATGGAAGCAAATTAAGTTGACATAAATGTATGTGAAGTATTTTTTACAAATACGCAATCGATGCGGCTAACGGAATTTTGACAATGGCCCGCAGGTTAAACCGGGCTGTGGTCCGGCGATGAGCAGGGCTGGTCGACCGGGCAGTCCTGCGCGGCGGATATCCGCAACAAGTGGATTGCGCATCACCGAGGTGCGGATGCATCACCCAGTGATTTTCCCTCGTTTGCGTCTCCTGCATCGCGAGCGATCCACTCGGTGATTTGTCGCACGACCCATGTGCCATCGTCCAGAGGCAGGTCGTGTCCTGCCTCTGTGTGCAATCGGAGCGGACAGCCCCAATGCTGCGCCAATGCAGACGAACATCGCACATCGACCAGGCGGTCACGCTGAGAGGCCAGCAGCAATAGCGGAACCTGGGGCGGGGTGAGCGAGGCCTGGTAGGAAATGGCCGCACGCAGCTGGCGCAATACATTGCCGCGTGAGACCGGAAATTCTTGCGCGTAGCTTACCCATTGCCGCAACAGCTCATCCTGTTGATGCGCAGAACGTTCCAGTCTACTGGTGAGCTGCAGTATCAGTCTTTCGCGCCAGACGGGCGAACCATGGATCAGGAAATGGAGCAACGCAGGATAATTGGCGGGCCGCAATCGATGATAGAACGGGCTGTATGGAGCCAGGCTGGTGTTGATCAGCACCAGCCTGTCGATCTCGGCGGGATGGCATCGGCTCCATTCCACTGCAGCCATCGCACCCAGTGACAAGGCGAGCACGCGGTAGGGAGGGTGATAGCCGAGCTGCCTGAGCTGTGTGCGGCAATGCTCGGCCATCCCGGCCACACTGCGGGCACTCGTCTGCATATGCAGGCTGCCGTTGCCCGGAAAGTCCAGAGTCACCACAGCCTGCATGCCCATGGCACTATGCAGCTGCCGGGGGAACTCGCCCCAGTGGCGCGATTCGCGCATCAGGCCGCGCAGCAGGACCCAAGTGCTCATCGCCGGTACCAGCGCGCCACTGCGCGCTCCTGCATGCGCAGCCGGGTGGGGCCCTGAACGAGCCAGTTGTCGTGGCCGCCGGCGGCACGCATCAGGAAGTCCAGCCAGACGGCATGCCTGCGCAAGACCCGGTGCAAGCGGTGCTCGACCGACGGATTGAAGATGCCGTGACGGGAAAACAGCTGCAGCGGATTCTTCTTCACCCATAGCCAGGAGCCCATCTCCAGCGTCAGGGGCAGGAAGGTCTTGTCCTTGTCGCGTTGCGATTGCAGATACAGGTAATCCCACACGTCGCCATGCGTGCGGTATTGCAGGCTTTGCGGTTCAAACAGATACCTGTTGTTGGGATGGGTTTGCTGGAACAGCTCTTCCAGCCTGAGGATATCGGCCAGATGGTCGATCGGGTGCACGCTATGCGCATGCGGGAACCAGACGCGGTCGCGCGCGCCGAATCCGGAGTGGCAATCCACCGCGATGCTGAACGGGTGCGTGAGCAACTCCTCGGTGACCGTCCGGCACAGCGCAAGATTTTCCGCTTCCATTTCGGCGCCGGCACTGCCGCGGTACCAGGGCAGATGGCGGCTGATCCGTTGTCCTCCCAGCAGGAAGGGGACGCCGCCGGCCGCTTCTATTGGCGCGTTGCGCATCAGGTCGACTCCGCGCGGATTGCTGCGAGTCGATTGCCACATGCCGCCGGGATTGACCAATGGCATGAACACCAGCCGCACATCCTGCAACAGGTGATGCAGGCTCTTGTCCCATTCCAGGCGTGCGAGCAGGCTGCGCAGGAAGTACAGCAGCACTTGCGTGCCGATGCGTTCCAGACCATGGACGCCGCCAAAATATCCGATGGAGGGCTGCCTGGGATCCGGGTTGCCCAGGGTGATCTGGTATACCGGGAAGCGCCGGTCTCCCGCGCTCACCTCGCAGGCGATGCGCGACTCCAGCCGGCCTCGCCCGAGCTCGAGGATGCTTTCCAGCTCCCTTAATTCAGGCAGGCTGGCCATGGCTGTCCGGGGCAGTGCCCGGAATTGTGCATGAACCTGGCGATGTCCATCTTTCCGCTCGTGCCGCCTTTCTCGATGACGCATGCATGTCAGCCGCCTGCCTGGTTAGCCGCTTGCTCGAACAGCCATGCCCTGAAAGCCGCGACCTTGCGCAGCACGGTCTTGTTCCGGGGCATCACCAATTGATAGCTGAGGTCAGTCGGGATGCTCCGGTCCAGTACCTGCCGCAGCTTGCCGGATTCTATATCTGCCGCTACCAGGCTGTACCAGGACAATGTGATTCCCAGTCCATTGACCGCCGCCTCGATCGCCAGGTCCGCATCGCCGAAGCGGCGCACGTTCGAGGGAGCATCGGTTACGCCCAGGGTGGCCAGCCAGGTCTTCCACTCCGGAAAAGTGCCGCGCATGATGTGCCAGTCATCCTCGATCAGATCGGCACGCAACAGGTCGGCCGCGACCTTGATGGATTTCGCCAGCCTGGGTGCGGCGACCATCACGATCCGTTCCGGCATCAGGCTCTCCACGCTCAGTCCCGGTTGGGTCGCATTGTTGCTGAAGCGGATTGCCAGGTCGACTTCTTCCATCGCAAAGTCCACGATGCGCCGGGTGGCCAGCAAGTGGAGCTTCACATCCGGGTAGCGGGCATAGAAATCGTTCAGACGCGGAATCAGCCAGCGCGCGGCGAATGCCGGGGGCGTGGATACGATCAGGGGGCCGGCGATGCTGCCGGAGCGTACCCGGAGCATGGCACGTTCCAGCTGGTCGAAGGCGTCGGAAACCAGGTGCAGCGCATCCTGAGCGGATTCGTTCAGGACGAGGGCCTTGCCGCGCTTGAACAAGACGACGCCGAGATGGTCTTCCAGCAGTTTGATCTGCTGGCTGACCGCAGCCGGAGTGACATGCAATTCTTCCGCCGCACGGACAAAGGAACGGTGCCGTGCGGCAGCCTCGAAGAAGCGCAAGGCATTAAGCGGGGGAAGGTGACGTGCCATTAGTTTTCCTTAATGTGACCTCAAAAAAGTCTAGCTTGTGACACGCTGTTCCAGCAGCTAGAGTCGTGCCGTCCAAATTAATCTTACTGGAAACATCCATGAGAATCTCTACTGTCTATCTGCTGGTGATCGCTTCCGCATTTTTCTGGGGAGCCAATTTCGTGCTGGCCGCCCCCATTCTTGCCGATCTTCCCCCGCTGTGGGCCGCAGCCATGCGCTTCGTGCTGGGGGCAGCCCTGATGTTCGGCATCGCCGGCGTACGCCGCGAACAACTGCTGGCCCCACTGAAACGGTACGCGGGCATATATTTGCTGCTGGGGGCGGTCGGAATCTGCGGGTTCAACCTGTTCTTCTTTTATGCGCTGCGCACCACTTCGGCCAACAGCGCTTCGCTCATCATGGCGACCAATCCCCTGCTCACTGCCTTGCTCGCGGTCGCGTTCCTGGGCGAACGACTGTCGGCCCGGCATCTGGTTGCATTGCCCCTCGCGCTGATCGGTGTGGCGGTCGTCATCTCGCAGGGCGATATGCACAAGCTGCAATCGTTCAGTTTTGCGCAGGGCGACCTGTTGATGCTGGGGGCCGACCTGTCCTGGGCGATGTACAACGTGCTGGTGCGTCGCTATATGCCGCAGGGTTCGCCCATTGCACACACCAGCTGGGTGATGGCAGCGGGCGCCCTCCTGCTGGTCATTGCCGCGCTCGATAGCGGGACCCACATGAGTCCGCTCGATGGCAAGGCGGCTGTCGCGATGGCCATCATGGTCATCGGAGGCACCGTACTGGCCTACCTGTTCTGGGGCGCCGGCATTGCCCGCCTCGGTGCGGCGCGCGCGGCCATCTTCCTGAATCTCGTCCCGGTGTTCGCCATGCTGGTCGGCAGTTTCCTGGGCACGCTGCCGACGTCGGCGCAATTGCTCGGCGGCCTGCTGGTGCTGGGCGGCGTGAGCATATCGATGTTCCCGTCGCGGCGCCTGGCCACCACATAGGGGGCAGGCGCAGCCTGATCCAGCAAAGGGGCAGCGAGTGCCGGACGAGAGCGGGCGGCTTCAGAAGTTGAAGATGGCGCCGATGGACATCATCCGCATGCCGATACCGGGCAGGAGCTTGCCCAGGTCTTCGTACTGCGCGCGAAAAACGATGCCTCCCCCCATGCTGTATTGAGCCCCGATGCCGTACAGGCGATTGGATTGCGAACCGCTTATCGTGGGCAAGCTGTTCCCGTTGCTGTCGGTGGATTCATAGCTCATGGAGTTGTAGGCGTATCCGAGCTTGCCGGAGAGGGAGAATGCATCGCTGAGCGGGAAGTTGACGATGCCGGCGACCTGCAATGACGACGAATTGAACGAGTAGGAAGCCAGCGGCACCGGATAGCCGTAGCCATAATATCCGTAGCCGCCGTAATAGCCGCATCCATAGGCACAGTTGTCGCTGGAACTCGACAGCATCGCGTAGCCAGCCTCGACCGAGAACAGCGAGGTGAAATTGTAGCCTCCGGCAAGGCGCAATCCTGATGTACTGGGGTAAACCGAGCCGCCATAGGTAGCGGATGCGAGATCGACAGCGAAATAATATTTCCCGGCATTGTCGGTCGCATATGGATAACCGTCGAACTCGTCTGCCATCGCGGAGCAGAGCATGAGTGCGCTCAGCAGCGGAATGGCAGCCAGTTTGATCATGACGGCAGTACCCGGCCGGTGGCGGAATCGACCAGCACGATGCGGGTGTCGCTGCCGCGGCTGACCTCGACCAGATAGGCTGTGCTCCCGGCCGTTGCTGCAGCCTCGCCATCCTTGGCGGCCACGCTGGATGCCCTGTGTTCCCTGGTTGTCACGAGCGCACTGCTGCTTCTGAAGGCTATCGCATCCTCGATCCTCGAATTCCCGTCGACGAAACCGATGACGGCCGTCAAGGCAATGATCCGCGCTGCTTCCAATGAAATCCTTAACCTTGACATGATTCATCTACGGATGGTGGCTGCGCGGGGCAGGCGGCTTGCACTCAATGAATCGGTTCCGGGGCGACAGAAGATATTCATGATGTCCATCCTTTCGAGAAGCAGGGATTTGTTCCGGCATCGCAGAACGGCGAATGGGGTTATGCACGGTGTTTCCGCTCGCGACACCCTGTGAGCGATGTCATTTAAGCAGACTGCAAAACCGCAGTGCATTAATAAAATTTCATCTTGCAGACTATCGGTCTGGCTGACGCCGGGGGGCAGGGCCGCAGCGGCGGGAGGATGCGGTCATGCGGTGACCGTGGTGGAGCGGGGAACCTGTTCAGGAGGTACAGACACCGGCCTTGTCAAAGGTTGCGATGTGTCATGAACACGCGCGTCCTCGGCAGGCCGGCATCGAGGAAGAGCTGTTCGGCGAGTCTGCCGGCGGATTCCGGTCCGGCAATGTAGACATCCCCTTCCGTCAGTTCGGGATGCCGCTGCAGTATCCCTTCCAGCAGGGTGAGCAACGATGCTTCCCGCAGTGCGGTGAGGTGCGACAGGTCGTAGCCGGCTGTCAGTGTTGCATAGTGGAAATTATCCAGCGCATCCGACCAGGCGCGCGGGATGTTGGGCAGGTAGATGTCGCTGTCGTGGGAGCCGATCCAGAACAAATCGATGGATTCGGCCTTGTTGAGCGACATGGCGTGCTCGATCAGGCTCTTGATGGGAGCGAAGCCGTGGTTGAAGGCCACGAAATAAAGCGGGCGACGGGTCTGTTCCTGCAGTACGAATTCGCCATCCGGGCCTTCGATGTCGACCGTTTCGTTGTTGCTCAGGCGGTCGAAGACATAATCGGAAAAGAGGTTGCCGTGCATGCGGCGGACATGGAACAGGATATTGCGTTCGTCGCAGGGGCAGCTTGCTATCGGCAGTTGCGCAGTCAGCGATTGTCCCAGCCGGAGCGTCACATACTGGCCGGCGAGGAAGCGCAGCCGGCTGGTGCGGGGCGTTTGCAAATGCAGCAATGCCATGTCGGGGCTGATCGATGCGATCGACTTGACCTTGGCGGCGATCTGCTGGAACGGGATGTCCTGCACGCTGCCTGCAACGTGCGCTGCGATCTCCAGGTCGGTCACCGCGGTGTTCGAGCACATCAGGACGTAGCCCTGGTTCTTCTCGGCTTCGGTCAGCACATAATCGTGGTGGCGGGTTTTCTTGACCTGGCCGGAGAGGATCCTGGCCTTGCATAAGCCGCAATTGCCGCCGCTGCAGCCGTAATCGAGCGGCACGCCGGCGCGCAATGCGCTTTCCAGCAGCGTATCTGCTCCCTCGATGAAGAAGTCGTGCCCGCTGGGCATCACGGTGACATGAGCTGCCATCACGCGCAGCAGATGGTCGCGCACCGTCAAGGGATTGATGGGTTCGGATGCCATGGTGGTTGTTACCTCCGTTTCAAGCCAGGATTGCAGGTCAATCAGGGCGGCCTTCATGCCGCCTTCCGCTTCCCTGCAAACAACATTCAATCGATCGTTCAACTGTTCCAGTATGCGTCCGAATTGCGTCGCCTGTGCCTGATGATGCGCCAGCTCCTTGCCGAGTTCGGCGATCCGAGCCGCCAGTATCTCGGCGCTGGGCAGGATCCGTTCCAGCACGCGCTTGCCGAACGCCTTCTCCTTGATCTGCAGCAGGCGGTTGTATTCGGTATTATCTTCCAGCTGGACATCGGGATAGGCGCGCACCAGTTCTTCGATGTCAACCATGCCGTCGAAGGCATGGAGCGCACCTTGCTGGATCTTCCTCTGCAGGTCGATCCGGTCCACCCCCACCAGGCGCGCAGCCCTGGACAGGCTGAGCATATTGGGTAGGTGCGGCATGCGGGGTCCTTCGGGCGGCACGGCTGTTGTCACCTGTACCAGCTGATCATGGATGCCTCCAGCGGCACCGTGGCTGCGGCATGCGCCGGCACGATGCGCGGGGTGTATGCCGCGGCATGGCGGTCGTCCTTGACCGTGCCGGTATACAGATAGCCGTTGTCCGCCCCCAGCAGCGGCGTCGTCCGGGTCAACACCTGACGCACCGCTTCGCCGCCGTTCGCGGCCTCGGCATAGAGTTCGATGCATACCGCTTCGGCCGGGATGCCGTCCAGGTAGGCCTGGACCTGGAAGCGATAGCCTTCGTTGCATTTTTCTGCGCTGACGTTGCCGAAATACAGCTTATCCCAGTACCGCCGCAGGTGTGCATGCCAGGCTTCGAGTTCGGCGGCAAGTTTGCATCCGTCGTCCATGCGCTGCCGGCAGGCGTTTTCCAGCGGGACATAGAAACGTTCCGTGTATTCCCGCACCATGCGGTTGCTGGAGAAATGCGTGGTCAGTTGTGCCATGCTTTCTTGCATGTGCTGCACCCACTCGCGCGGCAATCCGTTCTCGTCGCGCCGGTAGAAGCAGGGAACGACCTTTTCTTCCAGCAGGCGATAGAGCTGTTCCGCCTCGGCTGCATCCCACTCGGCAATGTTGCGGTGTTCCTGTCTGTCGCCTATCGCCCAGCCCACTTCGGGCCGGTAGGCCTCGGCCCACCAGCCGTCCAGTTCGGACAAGTTGAGCCCGCCGTTGGCCAGCACTTTCATGCCGCTGGTACCGCTGGCTTCCCAGGGGCGGCGCGGTGTGTTGATCCAGACGTCCACACCGCGCACCAGCTCGGCAGCGATGACCAGGTCATAGTCTTCCACGAAGATGACCCTTCCTTGCAGTTCTGGCCGGCGCAGATAATCGTTCCATTGGCGTATCATGCGTTTGCCGAAATCGTCATACGGGTGTGCCTTGCCTGCAATGACCAGTTGCACCGGCCTGTCGCGGTTGGTCAGCAAGCGGGTCAGGCGGTCGGGATCGTGCAGCAGCAGGTTGTTGCGCTTGTATTCGGTGAACCGGCGTGCGAATCCCAGGGTCAGGAAACCGGGATCCAGGGATTGATCCTGCGCCTGTGTGGTATTCAGCCACCTGTTCTGCCGCGCCAGGCGGGTGCGCAGGAAGTCGACCAGTCCCCGGCGGCCGCGGCAGCGGAAATCCCACAACGTGCGATCATCCAGGCAACGCAGGTCGGTTGCGACGGTTTCCAGCGTGCCCAGCCAGCGTGTCTTGCCGCAAGCATCGGTCCACAATGCATCCGCGGCCTGGGAGTCCCAGGTTGCCACATGCACGCCATTGGTGACATGGCCGACCGGCACTTCCGCTGCAGGCCAGCGCGGGAACAGCGGCTGAAAGATGTCCCTGCTCACTTTGCCGTGCAGGCGGCTTACGCCGTTCACCGCCCCTGCGCCGCGGAAGGCCAGATAGGCCATGTTGAACGGCTCGCCGCGATCGCTCCGGACACCGTCGCGGCCAAGCGCCAGCAACCGTTGCTCGTCGATTCCGAGCAGTTTCGCGTAATCCCGGAAGTAATGCATGAAGAGGTCGGGAGGGAAGCGGTCGGCCCCGGCTTCCACCGGCGTGTGCGAGGTGAACAGGTTGCCAGCGCGCGTGGCACGCAGCGCCACCTCGAATGGCTGCGCGCAGCGATGCATGAAGTTGCGGGCGCGTTCCAGGATCGCGAAAGCCGCATGCCCTTCGTTGAGGTGGCACACCGGGCAATCGATGCCCATTTTTTCCAGCAGGCGCCAGCCGCCGATGCCGAGCACGATTTCCTGTTGTAAACGCATTTCCTGGCCGCCGCCATACAGCTCGCTGGTGATCCCGCGGTCGCCCGGGAAGTTCAGCGGTTCGTTGCTGTCGAGCAGGAACAGCGAACGCCGGCCAACCTCGACGTGCCACACACGCAGGATCAACTGCCGTCCCGGAAACTCCACGTTTACCCGTACCCATTCGCCGCGGTCATCCATGAGCGGGGTCACCGGCAACATGGTGGGCGCGTTATAGGGATAGAACTCGATCTGTTCGCCTTGCGCATCCAGCGCCTGACGGAAGTACCCCTGTTGATACAGCAAACCGATGCCGATCAGGGGCACGCCCAGATCGCAGGCGGTCTTCAGGTGGTCGCCTGCCAGTATGCCCAATCCGCCCGAGTAGATCGGCAGCGATTCGCTGAGCCCGAACTCCATGCTGAAGTAGGCCACATATCCCCTGAATGCCTGTCCGAACTGCGAAGCAAACCAGGTGTCGCTCTTGAAGTGTCCTTCCCGTGCCTCCAGCTGGCGCTGCAGCGTCTCGACGAAGCCGGCATCTGCTGCCAGCTCTTCCAGCCGCCGGTCGGAAATGTTTTCGAGTATCAGCCACGGATTCCGGGTCTCTTCCCAGAGTTCGGGGGAGACGGCTTGCCACAAGGTGTCGGTGCTGTGGTGCCAGCTCCAGCGCAGGTCGAGTGCAAGGGTGGTCAGCCCTGCCAGCGGCTCGGGGAGGGTACGGGGAAGATAGTGGGTGATATGCACGGCGGCCAACCCTTTTGTTCGAGTGACGCTTGATGCGGTCGAAAGCAGGATAGCACGGCTGCGCTGGGCGGGGTATGCGTGGCTGCACGCGGTTGCGGTGTGTCTGCGACGGTAGCGCTACCTGGCGGGAGGTTGCCTGCAAGGTGACTGACTTATCGCTGCTTGCCGTTATCCGTGCGGCTCGCTTCCCATGCAAGCAGTGCGATCTTGCGCACGCTTCCCCAGCGGTAGTCGCCGATCTTCCCGCTCTCCCGGATCACGCGGTGGCAGGGGATCAGATAGCCTATCGTATTTGCAGCGAGGGCGGAACCGACCGCGCGTGCGGCTTTCGGGCATCCGACCATTCCTGCCAGATGGCCATATGACACGACTTGTCCGGGTGCGACTTGCAGCAGGGCCTCCCATACCTTGATCTGGAAATTGGTGCCCCGCAACACCAGATGCAACTCTCCCGGTCCGGGTACGGCGGGGAAGATCTTTGCGGCAAGGGCGATTGCGCCGACAGGGTCGGCAAGCAATGCCGCCCTGGGCCAATGGGTTTGCAATGCAGATACCGCGGTCTCGAACTCGTCATCGCTGAATTCGAAGTGACAGATGCCGCGGGACGTCCAGCCGATGAAGGCATTGCCGAATGGGGTGGGGGCGAACCCGAACCGGATCTCCAATCCCGCCCCCAGCTTCCTGATCTCGCCCGGCGTCATCGCCTCGCAGCTCACCATCAGGTCATGCAAACGCCCGCAGCCGGAAAGGCCGGAATCGAGTGCGGCCGTCAATACGTCGGACGAGTCCCTGAGTGCCTGCCGGGCATGTTCTTTCGTCACGTATTGCAGGAAACGCTTGGGAGAGATGCCGGCCCATTCCGTGAAGATGCGCTGCAGGTGGAATTCACTGAGGCCGACATGGTCGGCAAGTTCCTTGAGCGGCGGTTGTCCGAGCGCGTTAGCGCGCAGGTAAGCGATGGCGCGAGCCACGACTTCATATTGGTTGCGCTGCTCCTTGAAAGAGATATCAGGCATCGAACAGGTCCTTCGTCATCGATGGCGATCCGGCAGCGATGCATGTCGGCAGCCGGACGTGATGTGACCCGATTGGGCTGTCATGCCGACAGGCTGTAATTAGGGTGGAACGGGACGGGGATGTCGTGTCCATGAATTCTCCGGTAGTGGATATGGACTTCATTATCCAAAGGCCATGCCATCGCCGCTACCCGATTCTTGCTGTGTTCGCGATTCCCGCTATTCCGGTTGGGCAAGGAGTTGCAGTCCTCCTTCCGATCGGTCGAAAGGAAGACGGCCTTATCGACAGAGCACTACCCGGTAACGGGCTTGCCCGCTCCTGACCCTTGCGATGGCCTGATTGATATCCGCGAAGCTGAATTTCTCGATTTGCGGCCTGATGCGATGGCGGTTGGCGAAATCCAGCATCCGGGAGATCGTGGCCGGGCTGCCCACCGGCGAACCCGACACCGAACGTTGCCCGCCGATGAGCGAGAACACGCTGATATCGAGTGGCTCCAGCGTTGCGCCGACGAAATGCAATCGACCGCGCGGACTCAGTGTGCCGAGATAAAGATTCCAGTCCAGTTTGACGTTCACCGTCGAGATGATGAAGTCGAAGCGGCCTGCCGCAGCCTTGAGTTCGTCCGGGTTGCGCGAGTCCAGCACATGCCGCGCGCCCAGGCTGAGCGCTTCGTTCTTTTTGCTTTCGCTCGATGTGAAGGCGGTAACTTCGCAGCCCCAGGCATCGAGGAAGTTCACCGCCATGTGCCCCAGGCCACCGATGCCGATGACCGCCACCTTGTCGGTGGGCTTGATGCCGAATTGCACCAGCGGATTGAACACGGTGATTCCGCCGCAGAACAGGGGGCCGGCGGATTCCAGCTCGATGCCGTCGGGGATGGGCACCACGCTGTTCGAGGCCGCGCGCACCTTGTCGGCAAAGCCGCCGTGATGCCCGATGATGGTGGCTTGCGAACTGGAGCACAGGTTGTGGTCTCCGGCGAGGCAGAACGAGCATTCGTTGCAGTAGCCCGCATGCCATCCCAGTCCGACGACCTGGCCGATGGACAGATGCCTGACCTTGGTGCCGATCCGGCCGATCTTTCCCACCACCTCGTGGCCGGCGACCACGGGATACGAGGTGCGCCCCCAGTCGCTGTCGATCACGTTCAGGTCGCTGTGGCAGATGCCGCAGTAGTGGACATCGATCTCCACTTCATGCGGTTTCAATTCGCCGGGATCGTATTCGAAAGGTTGCAAGAGTCCCCTGGGTTCGAATGCAGCATAGGCTTTTATCATCTGGTTTCTCCTCGACGGGTACAGTTCGGTTGCGGATCACGGCATGGCTTGCGCCGATGTCCCGGATACTACACCCGCTCATTCTAGTGTGACGCAGGTGCCTGCGGCACATCTAACCCGTACCATGTACAGGGGATTCGTTATCGATGGCGCTTCTAACCATATAACAATTGACCAGTTCATTAAGTACCTGGACATGGTTAGACTTGCATCGTCGTGAACCCGGTTCCAGGAGAAGATGCATGTCGAACTTGTATACAGATAACGCCAGGTCCATCGGCCATACACCGCTGGTCAGGCTCAACCGCATCGGCGATGGTGCGGTTGCCACCATCCTCGCCAAGATCGAAGGCCGCAATCCTGCTTATTCGGTGAAGGACCGCATCGGTGTGGCCATGATCGACGATGCGGAGAAGCGCGGCCTGCTGGGGCCGGGCAAGGAGATCGTCGAGCCGACCAGCGGCAACACCGGGATTGCGCTGGCGTTCGTGGCGGCAGCGCGCGGCATTCCGCTCACGCTGACCATGCCGGAGACGATGAGCATCGAACGGCGCAAGCTGCTGGTAGCCTACGGTGCCCGCCTGGTGCTGACCGAAGGCGCGAAGGGCATGAGCGGTGCAGTGGCCAGGGCAAAGGAGATCGCGGACTCCGATCCGAAATATGTGCTGTTGCAGCAATTCGAGAACCCCGCCAATGCAGCCATCCACGAGGCGACCACCGGACCGGAGATCTGGGACGATACCGATGGCAAGGTCGATATTTTCGTCTCCGGCGTGGGAACGGGCGGCACCATCACCGGCGTGACGCGCTACTTCAAGAAGACGCGCGGCACGCGGATCAGGTCGGTGGCGGTGGAACCGTCCGCCAGCCCGGTATTGACACAGAAACGAGCGGGTTTCGATCTCAAGCCCGGACCGCACAAGATACAGGGGATCGGCGCGGGCTTTGTGCCAGGCGTGCTGGATTTGTCGCTGGTGGACGATATCGAACTGGTCAGCAACGAAGACGCAGTGCAGTATGCGCTGCGTCTGGCGCGCGAGGAGGGCATCATCTCCGGCATCTCCAGCGGTGCCGCGGTGGCGGTCGCTGTGCGTCTGGCTCAGAAGCCGGAGAACGCGGGCAAGACCATTGTGGTGATCCTGCCGGATTCGGGGGAACGTTACTTGAGTTCCATTCTGTTCGATGGGCTGTTCGACCCATCTGGCATTGCCCTCTGATGATCCGGCCCGAACGGAGTTGATGCTTCAGCGTGCCGGATCGACAAGAGAGATTTAGAAGTGCAAAAGGAATCGCCAGCATTTATCATGCAGGCGTTTCCTTTTTGCAGGATTGAGCATGTACAAGACACTGGACGACCATGTCGGCAACACGCCGCTGGTCAGACTCAAACGCATTCCCGGCGATACTTCCAATGTGATTCTGGCCAAGCTGGAAGGGAACAATCCGGCCGGTTCGGTGAAGGACAGGCCGGCGCTTTCCATGATCCGCCATGCCGAAGAGCGCGGGGAGATCAAACCGGGCGATACGCTGATCGAGGCGACCAGCGGCAATACCGGCATCGCACTGGCGATGGCGGCGGCGATGCGCGGATACAGGATGATCCTGGTGATGCCGGAGAACCAGAGCGTGGAGCGTCGCCAGACCATGCGTGCATTCGGTGCCGAACTGGTGCTCACGCCGAAAGAAGGCAGCATGGAACTGGCGCGCGACACGGCGGAAAAACTCCGCGATGAAGGACGCGGCCTCATCCTCGACCAGTTCGCCAATCCGGACAATCCGCGGGCTCATTACGAAGGCACGGCGCCGGAGATATGGCGCGACACGCAAGGCCGGATCACGCATTTTGTGAGCAGTATGGGCACCACCGGCACCATCATGGGTTGCTCGCGCTTCTTCAAGGAAAAGAATCCCGCCATCCAGGTCATCGGCGCGCAGCCGGAGGAGGGCGCGCAGATTCCCGGCATCCGCAAATGGCCGCAAGCTTACCTGCCCAGGATTTATAGCCCGCAGAACGTGGACAGGCTGGAGTATGTCGGGCAACAGGAGGCGGAAGAGTTGACGCGCCGTCTGGCGCGCGAAGAAGGCATCTTTTGCGGCATCTCGTCCGGGGGGGCGCTGAGCGTGGCGTTGCGCATCTCGCAGCAGGTGCGGGATGCCACCATCGTGTTCATCGTCTGCGACCGTGGCGACCGCTATCTTTCCACCGGGGTGTTTCCCGCCTGAGGAGCATGAGGTTCCCGTCCGCACGAACCTGCAAAACATTGGTGTGCTTGTCCTTGGCCGCCGCACTGTGGGTTCCGCTGCTGGTGCTGGGCGACGAAGTCCCCGTTTCCCCGCCTGAGATGGTCGGGCCTCCGCCGGAGATGGCGGGGCCCCCGCTGCCACCTGCCGCACCGCAAGACGCAGCGAACATGCTGGATACCCCGCGCGATTACTTGTCCGGGAAACTCGTCGGCCTGGTGAGCAGCATCGACCGGTTCTTCGGCGACGACCGGCATTATCAGGAGAGCAACGACAGCGTATTCGAGATGGATGTCAATCGGGTGGCCGGCTACGCCGGACAGCCGGGCTTCACTTTTTCCGGCAGGGCGAATGTGCATTTGCCTATCGCGGAACAGAAGCTGCACCTGTTGCTGGAAACGAACCCGGACAAGAATGCTGTCGTCGACCCGACCCAGATACAGCAACTGCCGCAGCAGCCGAATGAGCCTGCAGCACAGCAGAGTTTCGGTGCTGCATTACGCTTTATGCAGCAGGAAGCTGAGCGCTGGCACCTGAGCGCGGACGGCGGACTCAAGTTCCAGGGATTGAGTACGACACCTTTTGCACGCACGCGCGCCAGCGTGGAAATGTCACCGCTGGAAGAATGGCGCGTGAAGCTGACGGAGACGGCATTCTGGTTCAACACCATCGGTGCGGGCGAAACCACCCAGATGGATATCGACCATACCATCAGCGAACCGGTACTGTTTCGTGCCACCAGTTCCGCCAACTGGCTCAATAACACGCAGAACTTCGACCTGCGCCAGGATCTGACGGTGTTTCACACCCTGGATGAGCGCAGGGCCATGATGTATCAGGCAAGCGCCATCGGCGTGAGCCAGCCGACGACGCAGGTGATCGATTATGTCGTGCTGATGCAGTATCGCTATCGGCTGCACCGGAAATGGATGTTCTTCGATTTCAGCCCGCAACTGCATTTCCCGCGCGAGCGCCAGTTCCGGCCCAGCCCGCAGTTCAGCTTCCGGCTGGAGATGCTGTTCGACGAACTGAAGTGATATTGAGTTTGGAACAGCGGCGTTGCGGATCAGCGGGGGAATAGCTTTGCCAGGTTCGGTCCTTGCGTCAGTGCCTGCTCCACCTCCTCCCTGGTAACCGGTCCATCGTGTTTTCCGACGAGCTTGCCTGAAGGATCGTAGAGGAAACTGGTGGGCATGCCGCGCATCTCGCCGAAATCGCTGGCGACATCCTCGTCACCCAGCACGATGGGATACGACACCGCCGTCGAGCGCAGCGCATCCAGCACCTCCTGCCGCTTGCGGTACAGCACGGCCACACCGATCACCTGCACATCCTTGCGCTGTTGCTGCAGCGCCTCCAGCTCGGGCATCTCCTGCAGGCAGGGCGGGCACCACGGCGCCCAGAAATTCACCAGCACCCACTTGCCCTTCTCCGCAGCCAGCGTGTGATGCACCCCGGCCGTATCCTTCAGATCCCATGCGCCCGCCCGCACCGCGGGAGCCGAACACAGCAGCAGCGCCAGCAGCACGCCTGCCCAGGAGATCGGCGCAGGCGGCAGAAAGGATCGTTCCATGCGGGGTTCCATCATCCGGTTCGCCTCAGAAAGACTGCCTCAGCCCCAGCGTCAGGGTATAGCCCGGCGTCAGCTGGAGAGAATTGACGTTCTGGTAGATCGGGATCTGCACGAAGCCGTAGACGGACGCGCCGCCGCCGACACGCACCGATACGCCGGGGGCCAGATACGCCAGGGTGCCGCCGCTGACCGACACGCCGGTGACCGGATCGACCGGGACGGTGAAGGCGCCGCTGTCGACCTCGCGCTTGATCACGTTCAGCTGCAGCATGGGCGAGACCTTGGCGCCGAAGCCCGCATAGCGGATGCCGGTGTTCAGCTGATAGGCGTCGCCGGGACGGTAGTACAGGTTGCCCAGCGCCTGCTGGGTGGCCACGGCATGCTGGACGGTGCCCTGCAGGAACCAGCCGTAGGTGTCGACGGTGCCGGTGGTGTAGGCGCCGAGGATGAGGTCGGTGGAGCCGGTGCCGATCTGCAGGCCGGCGTCCAGCGGGGTGCCGGCGGCGGTGCCGCTGTCGAAGTTCTTGCCGAAATTGCCGGTGGGCAGCTTGATGCCGGCGATGAGGCCGCTGGCCCCCTCCTCGGACAGGCCGGTATAGCGACCGACGAGGCGGATGTCGCCCACACTGGCGTCCGCCGAGGCGGAGTAGCTGGAGCCCAGCGGGGCGGTGGTGCCGTAGGTGCCGTGGCTGCGCATGACATAGGGGACCTGCACGCTGATCCCCCAGTCGTCGTCGTTATAGATCAGCGAGGCGGTGACGGTCTGAGTTCTGGTATAGGCCTCGACTTCCTGGCCGGCAGCGAGCTGGCTGTTGATCAGGCCGGGGGAGGCCGCCGCACTGCCGTAGCGCTGGTGGTTCTGGTTCAGGTAGTCGTACGACAGGTCCGCCGTGAAGCCAGGCTTGCTCGAGATCCCTTGCGATTCCCAGTCACGCGACAGCGTGCATCCGCAAGCGGCACAGGCAAGCGCCTGTGTGCCGGACAACTGCGTCCCCAATCCGAATGTGATCATCAGCGCAGTGCGCAGCCCCTTGTGTAAAGATTGCATTTTTCGAAACTCCCTGGTTTTGATTTATTGTTCGAGCAAGACCAGCCGCTCAGGTTGGCGATTATAGGAGTTCGTTTTTCGGCGCAGCTGCGACATATTGCCGCAGGCTGGAAACATGGCGAGGGCTTATTCGGTCTGTACCAGCTGTGGTTTGGACAGGGCAGGGTTCTGCGCAAAATAGCGTTTGACCCCGCTCAGGATGGCGTATGCGATCTTCTCCTGATAGGCGTCGTCTTTCAAGCGCTGCTCTTCGACAGGATTGCTGATGAAGGCGGTCTCCACCAGTATCGACGGGGTATCCGGTGATTTCAGCACGGCGAAACCAGCCTGTTCCACGTGACCGCGATGCAGGGTGTTGACGCCGCTGAGCTCTTTCAGCACATGTCGGGCGAGTTTCAGGCTGTCGCTGATGGTGGCAGTCTGCGACAGGTCGAGCAGGGTGCGCGCAAGGTAGGGGTCCTTGGCGGCGAGGTTCACGCCGCCGATGAGGTCGGCCTCGTTCTCCTTCTTCGCCAGCCAGCGTGCGCTGGCACTGGTTGCGCCGTGCTCGGATAGCGCGAATACGGACGAGCCGCGCGCCGTCGATTTGACGAAGGCATCGGCATGGATGGAGACGAACAGGTCGGCGTGGGCCTTGCGAGCTTTCTCCACGCGCCCGCCCAGCGGAATGAAGTAATCGCCATCGCGGATCAGGATGGCGCGCATGCCGGGCTCCTTGTCGATCTGTGCCTTCAGCCGGCGTGCGATGGCAAGCGTCACATCCTTTTCATGCGTACCGCGCCGACCGCGTGCACCGGGGTCTTCGCCGCCATGCCCCGCATCCACGGCGACGATGAGCACGCGGTTGCTGAGTTCGGTGCGTGCCAGAGGCGCAGGCTTGGCGGCCGGCTCGGCTGGCGATTCGATCGCCGGTTTGGGCGTTGCTTCCGCAACCTCGCTGGCGGCGGAGGGCTCGCTCGCCGCGAGTTTGGTCTCGCCTTGCTGGGCGAGCGCCATCAGCGGATCGACCGCGACCAGCGGATACACGTCCAGCACCAGACGATGTCCGTAATCCCCCACCGGCTGCAGACTGAACAACTGGGGTTTGACCTGTGCCTTGAGGTCGAGCACGAGGCGCACGACGCCAGCCTTGAAACGGCCGATGCGCACGCTCCTGATATAGGGATCATCGCTGCCGATCTTGCCGGCCAGTTCATTCAGGGCGGCGTTGAGCTCGACATCCTCAAGGTCGATCACTAGGCGTTCCGGGTTCTTGAGGCTGAAGAGGTTATAGCGGATGGGTTGCTGCGACTCCAGCGTGATGCGCGTGTAATCCTGCGCAGGCCAGATACGCGCGGCACTGATGGCGATCTGGGCAAATGCGGTCGGTATCCACAACAGGCAAGACAGGAGGGCGAGTCTTAAAGCGCGTTCAAGCATGTCTGGCCTGCCGGGCTGTAAGCATGGAGTGTAAGTTCGCGTCCGTCCTGGAGTATCTCGAAGGTGAGGCTGATATCTGCGGGGGGCAGCAGGCCCGTGGCCTGTTCCGGCCATTCCACAAGGCATATGTTGCGTCCGTCGAACTCATCACGAAATCCGGAATCCTCCCACTCTTCGGCACCGCGAAAGCGATACAGGTCGAAGTGGCGTAAGTGTAACCCAGCTGCTTCGTAACGCTCAATCAGGGTGTAGGTCGGACTTTTGACATTGCCGACGTAACCCAGGCTCTGCAGCAGTGCCCGCACCATCGTCGTCTTGCCTGCTCCCAAATTGCCGCGCAGATAGATCATCAGGCCCGGTTGCAGGACACTTGCGAGTCTGGCTGCAAAGGCCGTCGTGGCGGCCTCGTCGGGCAGGTTTATTGCGAGCTTCTGCGCTGCGGCGGAATGTCTGCTTACACCACTTCGGCTATGATTCGGTTCATGCAAAACGGTTTACCTCACACGGATTACGACGCGCTCGCCGCCCGCATCAAGGCTTGGGGCGATGCGCTCGGATTTCAGGCGGTGGGCATCAGCGATACGCACCTCGATGCAGCCGAAGCGCACCTGCTGCAATGGCTGGCGGACGGTCATCACGGCGCGATGGATTATATGGCAAAACATGGCGCCAAACGTGCGCGTCCGCAGGAGCTGGTGCCCGGCACCCTGCGCGTCATCTCGGTACGCATGAATTATTACCCGCAGCAGGCCAGGAGCACGCCGGAGGTGCTGGCAGACGGCAGTCGCGCCTTCATCTCGCGTTATGCACTGGGGCGCGATTACCACAAGGTCCTGCGCAATCGGCTGGAGAAGCTGGCGCAGCAGATACGCGGCGAGGTGGCATGCCAATGCCGCGTATTCACCGACAGCGCGCCTGTGCTGGAAGTCGAGCTGGCACAGAAAGCGCATCTGGGCTGGCGCGGCAAACACACCTTGCTGCTGTCGCGCGAGCAGGGGTCATGGTTCTTCCTTGGCGAGATATTTATCGACCTGCCGTTGCCGGTTGATGCACCGCAAGAGAATCATTGCGGCACCTGCAGCGCCTGCATCGATATCTGCCCAACGCAGGCCATTACCGCGCCCTATCTGCTCGATGCACGGCGCTGCATCTCCTATCTCACCATCGAGCTCAAGGGCAGCATCCCGGCCGAACTGCGGGCGCCCATCGGCAACCGCATCTATGGTTGCGACGATTGCCAGCTGGCCTGCCCGTGGAACCGTTTTGCTCAAAAGACGCTGGAGCCCGATTTCGCCGTGAGGAACGGCCTCGACGACATCGCGCTGGTCGAGCTGTTTGCCTGGGATGAGGCAACCTTCCATGCCAGGCTGGCTGGCAGCGCCATTCATCGCATTGGCCATGAACAATGGCTGCGCAATGTCGCGGTGGCGCTGGGTAACGCCCCGACAACGCCGGAGGTCGTGGCCGCATTGCAAGCCCGGTCGCACCACCCGTCCGGCCTGGTGCGCGAGCATGTCGAATGGGCTTTGCAGCGCCATTCCAGCGGTTAGTGACGGGTAATTAACCTTGACAATTCCGGCTGCTCGCATAAAATGCGCGCCTCTTCCGGGTCGTTAGCTCAGCTGGTAGAGCAGCGGACTCTTAATCCGTTTGTCGCAGGTTCGATCCCCGCACGACCCACCAAATAATACAAAAGCTTGCAGAAATGCAGGCTTTTTGTTTTTTCTGGCGTGACAAAATCGTACCTGTAAATCCTGCAGCGCATATTGCGCGCATCCTTTGGTACTCGTTCGTACCAATATTTTCGCTTTTTGATGTCCATCACGCTTGCCGAATCGGCGAGCGCTCGATCCAGCCAGAAGTCCTTGCGTTAAATAGAATTATTAATTATTTAATATGAATTAAATGTGATTTAAGGGAATAAGGCGCCGTCATTTAGACTGCCGGCCTCTAACGTGCAGTCCAGTGAAAATGATGCAGGAACATTTTTCTCGCTCCGGTTTGACCCCCGGCGCGGGGCGATCGAAAGCGAGTCGCTTAAACGTGGTCGCGCTAGTTGCCGTCGCAACGATGATCCTGGCACTGTTTTCGCCAACTGCCTTGCAGGCTGCAGAGGAAATGCCCGGGCAGGCTGGCGAATTCCTTTCCGGCTGGCTGGATGGCGTGAGCAGGACGCAGGAAATTCAGCCGCATTGGGAGCTATTGCTCGGCATGAACTCGCCGCGGCTGACCCAGGGATTCCGTTACAACTATAGCAGGCAATATCTGCCGGGCAATTCCATTGCGGAGAATTACGGCATGGGCAAGGGGCTGGAACTGATCATGAGCGAGAACTTCGAAGCGCAAATCGGCATTCCTGCATACATCGACAAGCAGGCGCCTCGATCCAATTCGTCGGGATGGGCGGACGAAACGTTTCTAGGCAGATACCGGCTCATGGCTGCCAATGAGGAAAACGGCAACTATGTCGTCAGCTGTTCGCTCGGCCTGAGCGTCCCTACGGGCAGCGACCAGTTCTCTTCTCACAGTACCGTTTACACGCCCGCGTTTGCCGCTGGAAAGGGCTGGGGGAACAGGCAGCAAGGGTTCGATATACAAAGCTCCATCTCGGCCAGCGTGCCTGACCACAATCTATCGTTGATCGGTGTGCCTGTGGCATGGGCCGTAGCGTTGCAAGCCCATGTGTTGCAGAATTTCTGGCCCGAGATCGAGGCGAACTATACTCATTGGTACAAGGGAGCATTCGATGGCAAGAATCAGCTGGTACTGACTTACGGTGTGGTGTTCGGCCGTTTTGAACTCAAAGGCAGGGAGAAATTGACTGTGGGAATCGGCTATCAGGAACCAAGAGGAACGAGTTTCAGTACCTTCAATCGCGGATGGATATCCACGTTGAAGCTTTCTTTCTAGAATCTTTTAGCCTCACGTTTCAAGAGGCGATTCTTTGCCAAATCATCCGCAACTCGGATAATCTCCATGGGGGCCGGTACGATTCCCGGGAAAATTTCGGTAGCACCACGCAAAGGAGAAATAATGAAAGGCATTTACCTGAAGTTCTATTTTCACGAGAACCGTAAGCATCACCACTGGCTGGCCTATGAATGGCTGCTCGACCAGGCCAGGAAAATGGGCATTCACGGCGGCTCGGCATTCAGGGCCATTGCCGGTTTTGGCCGCGACGGGGAACTGACGGAAGATCGGCTGTCGGGATTGAGGGGGGATATGCCCGTAGAGGTGGTGTTCGCTGTCAGCGAAGAAGACGCCGAACGATTTTTGGCACTCTTGCGCGCCGAGAAGCTTTCACTGTTCTACATCAAGATGCCTGTCGAATTCGGTGTTGTCGATGAAGCGTAGCTCCTGAGCAGTGCGGGTTTGGCAGGCAATCCGGCCCCGGAGTGGGATTGCCTGCAAGAGGTTGTTGACAGCGATGTATATAAGCGTATAGTTATAAACTAATGCGTCAAAGCAGAGACTCCCTGAAGTGCCTACTCTGGCTTGCCTATCCCCTTGGCAAGCCTTTTTTTTGCGGGTCAGATCGCAGATATGAAAACGGCAGCACTGCTGCTGCGGGCAGGGAATCGATCTGCTCCCTGTTGCCGATTGGTTAACGATCAGCCTGCCAACGGCCTATTCCGCGATGCTGGGCCGGCAGTGTTTCAATTCATCATTCGCAAATCCAGCTTCTTCATCGGTTCGCCGGCATGACATCCTCGATGGGTGATCATGCATGGGTGCGAGCGCAATCCCTTGCATTCGTGGTCGCGACAGGGCGCTTTCTTGTACTGCATGCCTGAAGAGAGGGGCGGGCATGGATCATCGATTGCATGCGTACCATTCTCGTCCGCAGTTCACATAATCCATTTGAAACACGCTTGCGACCCGGGCGCGGGGCAGCATCAGATGGGTACGAGTCCTTAAACTATTATTAATTATGCAGCGCTTCGCACTGGCTATAATTTTTTCGCATGAATCGCAAACGGGTCCGGATTGATTGTCGATGCGCAATGTGATCCCGCAGCCCGTCATCGCTCAGCATCGGGAAGTGCAGGCACCATGCCGCTCTGGCATGAACAATGAACGTTCAATCAGTCACGCAGATTCCGGTAACACCCAAAGCGCCACAGGGAGAATAAGAAAGATAAGGCAGTTTGCAGTGCGTCCGCTCAGGACAGGAGGCTCTGATGAACAAGGAGATGATTCTTCAGCGACAGGTTGCGGGCATGGGCAAGGAGCAGATACAAGCCTCGCTTTTCAATCATTTGATTTATTCCAACAGCAAATATCCGCTCACTGCGACCACGCGGGACTGGTTCCAGGCGATGGCCCACGCAGTACGCGACCGATTGGTCGATCGCTGGACCGAGACCATGCAAAGCTACTATGAGCAGGATGCCAAGCGTATCTATTATCTGTCCATGGAGTTTCTGGTGGGGCGAACGCTGAGCAATGCCATGCTTAACCTGGAGATCGACGAGCAGTGCAAAGCTGCGCTCAACGATCTGGGACAGCAGTTTGAGGCGATCGCCGAGACTGAGGCCGACGCGGCTTTGGGAAATGGCGGCCTGGGCAGGCTGGCGGCATGTTTCCTCGATTCCATGGCGACGCTCGATTTGCCCTGTTACGGCTACGGTATCCGTTATGAGTACGGGATGTTTCGCCAGAGCATCGAGAACGGCGCCCAGGTGGAACACCCGGACAACTGGCTGCGCTACGGAAATCCGTGGGAATTCCCGCGTCCCGAATTGTTGTATCCGGTGAAGTTTCATGGGCGCGTGGTGGAATACAAGGAGGACGACGGCGCCTCCCATCATCACTGGGTAGACACCGTCGATGTGATGGCGATGGCCTACGATACGCCGGTGCCCGGCTATGGCGGCAAGACGGTCAATAACATGCGGCTATGGGCGGCAAAATCCTCGCGCGATTTCGAACTCAAGTATTTCAACCAGGGCAACTACATCCAGGCCGTCGCGGACAAGAACGAATCGGAGAATCTGTCCAAAGTGCTGTATCCGGACGACTCGACCGAAATGGGGCGAGAGCTGCGCCTGAAACAGCAGTTCTTCTGCGTCAGCGCTTCGCTGCAGGACATCCTGCACCGCTTCCGCAAGCATCATGAAGATTGGCAGCAACTGCCGGACAAAGTTGCAATACAGCTGAACGACACGCACCCCTCCATTGCGGTGGCCGAAATGATGAGGCTGCTGGTGGATATCCATCACCTGCCGTGGGACGAGGCGTGGGGACTGACCACGCGCATTTTCTCCTATACCAACCACACGCTGATGCCGGAGGCGCTGGAAACATGGCCGGTGCCCACATTCGAGAACCTGTTGCCGCGCCATTTGCAAATCATATATGAGATCAATCATCGATTCCTGCACACCGTGATGCACCTGTTCCCGGGGGATGGCGAGCTGTTGCGGCGCTTGTCGATCATCGACGAAACAGGCGAGCGGCGTGTGCGCATGTCCCACCTGGCCATCGTCGGCAGCCATGCCGTGAACGGGGTGGCAGCGCTGCATACCGAATTGATGAAGCGCACCATCTTTGCCGACTTCCACCGCATCACGCCCAACAAGATCGTCAACATGACGAACGGAATTACACCGCGCCGCTGGTTGCATCAGGCGAATCCAGGCTTGTCGAAACTGATTTCTGCGCGCATCGGCAAGGCATGGCTCATCGACCTCGATCAATTGCACAAGCTGCGGGAGCTGGTTGGCGACAGCGGGTTCCGGCAGCAATTCCATGCCGTCAAACGGGCCAACAAGGAGCGCCTTGCCGGAATCATACGCAAGCAGCAGGGAATCGAAATCGATCCCGATTCCATGTTCGACATACAGATCAAGCGCATCCACGAATACAAGCGGCAGCTGCTCAATGTGCTGCATGTCGTCACCTTGTATAACCGTATTCGTGCCGAAGCGGATGCGGACATGGTGCCGCGAACGGTCATCATCGCAGGCAAGGCGGCGCCCGGCTATGCGATGGCCAAGCTCATCATCCGCCTGATCAACGATGTCGCCGAAACCATCAACAACGATTATCTGATCGGCAACAAGCTGAAGCTGGTGTTCATTCCCAATTACGATGTCTCGCATGCCGAGATCATTGTCCCGGCAGCCGATCTTTCCGAGCAGATTTCAACGGCGGGCACCGAGGCATCGGGTACCGGCAACATGAAGCTTGCCCTGAACGGTGCACTGACCATCGGGACGCTGGACGGTGCGAACATCGAAATCCGGGAAGAGGTCGGCGCCGAGAATTTCTTCCTGTTCGGCCTGACTATCGAGGACGCGGAAGCGCTGCACCGCGCCGGTTACGATCCTGCGGCCTGCTATCGCAACCATGCCGAATTGAGGCGCGTGCTGGACATGATTGCCGGTGGATATTTTTGTGCCGATGAACCGACGCGCTATCAGGCAGTCGTCGATGCCCTGCTCAAACATGGCGACCGCTTCTTGCTGTTGGCCGATTATGAATCTTACGTTGACTGCCAGGACAGGGTGGCACAGTTGTACCGGGATCCTGCCGAATGGACCAAGCGTGCGATCCTCAATGTGGCCGGGATGGGGAAATTCTCCAGCGACCGCACCATCCGCGAGTATGCCCAGCACATCTGGCATGTTTCGCCGATCGTCCCCCGATAGAACTGGCACAAGGGATCATGACATGAAAATACTGGATGCCTGTACCTTGACGATTTTCGGTGTTGGCGGCAACCTGAGCCAGCGCAAGCTGATACCGGCGCTATTCCGCCTGGAGATGGCCATGCGCCTGCCGGAGCAGCTGGTGATCCTTGGTTGCGATATTGCTGTACATGATCACGATGCCTGGATCGGTTTCGTGGCCGGAATACTGCACGGGATCTACCAGAAGGACATAGATGAAGCCGCATTGCAGCGATTCTGCCGTCGTTGGCATTATCTGGCGATTCCTCCCGGCGACGATGCCGCATATGGGAGATTGGCTGAATTGCTGCAAGGAGGCGGTTTCCCGCCCAACATGGTCTATTACATGGCGGTGCGTCCGGCAGACTATCCCGCCATCGTCGACAAGCTTGGCAATGCGGGATTGCTCAGGCAGAACGGCGGCTGGAGGCGGGTGGTGATCGAAAAACCGTTCGGCTATGACCTGCTGAGCGCCCAGACCCTGCAGAGCAGTTTGTACAAACATCTGGATGAACCGCAGATATATCGCATCGACCATTATCTCGGCAAGGGCACGGTGCAGAACGTGATGGTATTCCGCTTTGCCAATTTGCTGCTCGAACCGCTGTGGAATCATCATTACATAGATCATGTGCAGATCACCCATTCCGAGATCCATGGCATCGAGAATCGGGCGGATTATTACGAAGGGGCCGGAGCCTTGCGCGACATGATCCAGAGCCACCTGCTGCAGCTGTTGACGCTGGTGGCGATGGAGCCGCCGGTAAGCCTGTCGGCCGAGCACTTGCGCGATGAGAAGGTGAAGGTTCTGAAATCGATCCGGCCGATCACGCAAAATTCCGTGCATGCCCATGCTTTTCGCGGCCAATACAGCGACGGCATCGTCGAAGGCAAATCGGTGCCGGGCTATCTGGAGGAAAAAGGCGTGGCGCCGGAAAGCGTGACGGAGACCTACGCCGCATTGAAACTGTTCATCGACAATTGGCGCTGGGCCGGTGTGCCGTTCTATCTGCGTACCGGCAAACGCCTGGCAGAAAACAGCTCGGCGATCTGCATCCGTTTCAAGAACCCGCCGCAGGATCTGCTGCACCGCAACAACCATCAGGGGCACTCGCAGCCCAACTGGATCATGCTTGGCATCCAGCCGAACGATTGCCTCAAGGTGGAACTGCAGGTCAAAGTGCCGGGGCTGGATTTGCTCACGCGTACCCTCAGTCTCGATGCCACCTACCATAAGGATAACGACGACGATTTCGATGCGTATGCCAGCCTGTTGCTGGATGTGATGCAGGGCGATCACTCGCTTTTCCTGCGCATGGATGAAGTGGAAGCGGCCTGGCGCGTGGTCGACCCCGTGCTCAAGGTCTGGGCAATGGAGCGCGATTTCATCAATACCTATCCGGCCGGAAGCTGGGGTCCGCGCGGCACGTACCGGCTGTTCGACCGCGATGACCAGTTCTGGCGGCATTCGCTGAATCCCGATGGCGCCGACTTGCAAGCCTATTGAAATGATGAACTCCTTCGCCGATTCCTTCCGGGGTGTATCCGACGTCAAGGCGATGATCGTGCACCGGAATGCCGACGAACTGGCCGATGCGGTCGCCCAGCGGATCGCCGTGCTGGCCGCCGATGCGATCGCGATGCGCGGCGTGTTCCGGGTGGTACTGGCCGGAGGGCAGACTCCGCGCGGCTATTATCGGAGATTGCCGGACATGCCTGTCGATTGGAACAATGTACATGTCTATTTCAGCGATGAGCGCTGCCTGCCGTTGGGCGATGCGCAGCGCAATGACAGCATGGTGCAGCAGGCGCTGCTGGACCGCATCGACCTCCCTTTCCGGAATATCCATGCAATCCATGCGGAGCTTGGCGCACGGCTGGCGGCCGCTGACTATGCCGCCAGACTGGCGCATGCGATGCCATTCGATCTTGTCCTGCTGGGCATGGGCGAAGATGGCCATACTGCAAGCCTGTTCCCCGGCAATCCGGCAATGCAGCTGACCGATGTTGCCGTGCCGGTGTATGGTGCACCGAAACTGCCGGCGGAGCGCGTCTCATTGGGGATCAACACGCTGAATGCGGCCCGGAATAAACTGTTCGCAGTCACGGGCGCAGGAAAGAGCGAGGCATTATGGCGTATCGCCCGCGGCGATCAGCTGCCTGCGGCGATGGTGAAGATGGCGGAATGGCATGTGGAACTGGCGGCACTGACGGATGCGCAAATTGAAAGGAGTGCATGAAATGCAAATCGGCTTGATAGGATTGGGGCGCATGGGGGCAAACATGGTGCGTCGGCTGCAGCGCGCCGGGCACCAGTGCGTGGTGTTCGACAGGGACCGGGACGCCGTTCAGCGGCTGCAAAAGGAAGGCGCGACGGCCTCCGCCAGCCTGCAGGACTTCATGGAGAAATTGCACATGCCGCGCGCCGTATGGCTGATGCTTCCGGCGGCAGCGGTGGAGGCCAGCATTGCGGAGCTGGCGCCGCTGCTGGCGAAAGGCGACATCCTCATCGACGGCGGCAACTCATACTACAAGGACGACATTGCCCGTGCCAGGCAACTTGCCGCACGTTCGGTGCACTATGTCGACGTCGGCGTGAGTGGCGGCATCTGGGGACTGGAACGGGGTTATTGCCTGATGATCGGGGGCGACCGGCAGGCTGTTGAACGCTTGCGGCCCGTATTTGCTGCGCTTGCTCCCGGTGTCGATGCGGCTGTGCGTACCGGCGGCGCCACGGGAGAACCGGGGAGCGCCGAGATGGGTTATCTGCATTGCGGTCCGGCGGGCGCCGGTCATTTCGTCAAGATGGTGCACAACGGCATTGAGTATGGATTGATGGCGGCTTATGCCGAAGGCTTCAATTTGCTGCGCCATGCCAATGTCGGCAGCGTCGAACGTCAGCCGGATGCCGAAACCACGCCATTGCGGGAGCCGGAAACGTTTCGTTACGATATCGACGTGGCGGGCGTGGCGGAATTGTGGCGGCGCGGCAGCGTGGTCGGTTCATGGCTGCTGGATCTGACCGCGCAAGCCCTGCGCACGGATGCGACGCTGGAGGGTTTCGGCGGACGGGTTTCCGATTCCGGCGAGGGACGCTGGACGAGCATCGCGGCGATCGAATCCGGTACGCCGGCCCCGGTGCTGACTGCCGCCCTGTTCAATCGTTTCTCCTCGCGCGGCGAAGCCGATTATGGCGACAAGCTGCTTTCCGCATTGCGTTTCGAGTTCGGCGGGCATCGCGAAAAAGCCGGTGGCGGGAAATAGCAGTCTGTTCCAGGAGTGCAGCCCACGCCATGCAAGATTGCGATGCGAGTGCAAAGACTGACTAAAGGTGCTGCGCCAGCAGCGCTTCCAGCCTGATCTGGTCCGCGGTAAAGCCGCGTATGCCTTCGGCCAGCTTTTCGGTGGCCATGGCATCCTCATTCATCGCCCAGCGGAATTCCGCCTCGGTCATCGAGGCTGGCCGCGCCTTGATTGCGTCATCGTAATGCAGGCGCCGTTCCAGCAGGCCCGTGCCGGCCTGCAACTCTTCGAGAAAGTTCGGGCCGATGGTCAGCCTGTCGCAGCCGGCCAGTGCGATGATCTCGCCTGCATTGCGGAATGATGCGCCCATGACCGTGGTGCGGTAGCCATGTTCCTTGTAATACTGGTAAATGCGCCGCACCGACAGTACGCCCGGATCCTGTTCGGGCGGGATGTCGCCCAGGCCGGATTTGTTTTTGTGCCAATCCATGATGCGGCCGACGAATGGGGAGATCAGTGTCACACCAGCCTCGGCGCAAGCGCGGGCCTGTGCGAAGCCGAACATCAGGGTCAGGTTGCAGTGTATGCCTTCATGCTCCAGGATTTCTCCGGCGCGGATGCCTTCCCAGGTGGAAGCGATCTTGATCAACACCCGCTCGTTGCCGATCCCGGCCTCGTTGTACAGGCGGATCAGCTTGCGTGCCTTGGCGAGCGTGGCAGGGGTGTCGAAAGAAAGGCGCGCATCGACTTCGGTGGAAATGCGCCCCGGCACGATCTTGAGTATTTCAAGCCCGACATCCACAGCCAGCTTGTCGATGGCGTCGTGTACCTGACGTTCGCGATCCCTGCTCTGCGTTTTGGCCCAGGCGATCGATTCGTCGATCAGTGGCGCGTATTCCGGCAAGGTGACGGCCTTGAGCAGGAGCGACGGATTGGTTGTCGCATCTTCCGGGCGATGGCGGCGAATGGCCTCGATGTCGCCGGTATCGGCAACGATCGCAGTCATCGACTTCAGCTGTTCCAGTAGTGTACTCATCACGATTCCTTCGGACGCATGGGTTGTGCAGGCACCGGTCCGGTTTCCGGAAAGATGCGCGGCGGTGCCGAAACTATATTCCCTGTCCGGCGCGGACAGGATGAAATAAATGTCACGTGATTAATTCCGCCGTCGAGGCAGCCGGGATGGTTTGCAGGGGGATTGGTAAAGGGATTTTATGCTGCGATGACGCCGGGCTGCCTGCGTCGGCAGGCGGAACCTATTCGGCCAGCGGTTGCGGCCGCGAAATGCCGAACCCCTGCGCAAAGTCGATGCCGACTTCGCGCAGCGTGGCGATGGTCTCCTCGCTTTCCACCAGTTCGGCGATCGTCTTCACGCCGATCAGTTTCGCCACGCGGTTGATGGCGGTTATCTTGGCCAGTTCCACCGGGTCGCGGTGGATATTGAAGATGATGTTGCCGTCGATCTTCAGGTACTCGACCTGGAAACCCCGGATCAAATCGAATGAGATGCGGTCGTGGCCAAAACCGCTGATCGCAACCAGGCTGCCGCATTGCCTGACGCGCTGCGCAAATTCGGCGACGACCGCTGGTTTGGCGACCAGTTCGGCATTCGGGACCTCGAAGCACAGGATGGCGCCGGGCACGCCATATTCCAGCAAGGTCAGTTGCAGGAATTCGGGAAAGCTGGGATCGGCGATCGTCGCCGCAGAGAGATTGACGAAGTACAGCGAGCGCTTGCGCTTCTCCTCCGGCGGGTTATGGTGGGCGGCCCATGCCGTCACGTGCTGCACGACCCAGCGGTCCAGGTGCGGCATGAGGCCGTATTTCTCGGCCAGCGGGAAGAAGGCTCCCGGCGGCATCATGCCTTCCTCTTCTTCGATCAGGCGTACCAGGATTTCATAATGTTCGGCCTCGCCGGATTCCGGCGTCAGGGGGCTGATGAGCTGGCAGTACAGGCTGAAATCGCCTTTCTCGATGGCGGCCCTGATATTGAGCGCATCCTTGTGCCCGGAGATCTGTTCGGAAAAAGACTCGATGAACCTGTCCTGGCTTGCCGTTGCTTCGGGGATGCGGACCGGCTCCACAGAAACGCTGCTTGCCGGGCCGGCTGCGATAGCGGCCTTGTGCAGATCGCCGGGAGAGGTGATGTCGTTCATCAGCATATAGAAGCCGGTGACCTTGCCGTCCTCGCCGAACTGCGGGATGTGCTCGACGGCCAGCTTGTATACCGCGCCATCCGGCATCTTCTGGGTCCGCTCGTAACGCACGCGATGCCCGTCCAGGGACTGGCGGACCGAGGTGGCCGTTTCCTGGTAGACGCCGGAGCCGAGTATCTTGCGGATGTGCTGGTCGCGGACCTGGTCTGCGCGCAGGTGCAGCCACTCCAGTAAGGCGCGATTGTGATAGCGGCACTGCCCGGACGCATCGAACAGCGCGATCATGGTCGGCAAGACTTCATCGATCAATTGCAGCCGCGGCTTGCAGGCGGCGAGTGTCTCTTCAGCCAGCTTGCGGAGTTTTGTTTCGCGTTCGAGCTTGTCCCTGGCGGCGGATAATTGGGCCGAGCGTCTCGTGGCGATCCACTCCAGGCGCGAGACGCGGGTTGCCTCGGCAAGGATTGCCGCCACCAGAACCCCGCCCAGGAAGGTGATCCATTGCATGCCCAGCTGGGTAAAGTAGATGGCAAAGACGAGCGCACCTGCGGTGAGGATGACAGCCAGGGCCGAGATGTATGGTTGCACGGTACGAAAGATAACCCGGACTCTCATGTTCCATTCCCTTGCATATGGATTGCCTGTTGATTGCAGTATTGCCCCGATAGCCGACATGCTCCTTGCCGGGAACCCGGTTGTCGAACAGATATTCGAATCGTTATCGCAAGGGGCGGGTTTCTGCAGGCGCAGTTTATCCCCGAACGGTCCGGTCTGTGGATGGTTTTCAACGCCGGGTCAGAATTCGATGGAGGGACGGAAGATCAGGGTCGTGGTGTTGCCGCGGATGTCCCTGAGCGGCCCCGCATACTCGTTCGGGCTGCTCCAGACGAAACCGATATCCAGCGTCGGCGCATAGCCCCATTCCGGCATCGGCACCTTCTTGCCGGCAATCAGCTCAGTCCGCACCATCTGTCCGCCTTGCTGCAGGAAGTACATGCGCAGGTCGTAGTTGGCGTTTTCCAGCCATTCCAGGAACGAGTAGCGCAGGTCCAGGTTGCTGCGGTGCAGACTGACATAAGTCACGTCGTTGACGCCCTTGTTGCTGTTGAAACGTGCGCCGACGCGGAAGCTCCACGAAAGCTTCTCGTCCGGGTAGTCGATCTTGCCCTTGATCTTCCATTCGAACTCGTACCAGTCGTCCGGGATCAGCAGGTTGTTCTTGATGTGCTTGTCGCCGGCGCTGAACAGGTAGCCGGTGTAGCCGTAGTTGTTCCCCTCGCGCTGTTCTTTCGGGCGGTTCAGTTTCGCCACGTTGCCGAAGAATGCCGATACCGCCCAGGGTTCCTGGAAGTCGGCAGTCGCGGATTCGAACACGTTGATGCCGCTGTGGCCGATCTCGCCCTGCTGGTAGAGGCTCGGCGAGTGCGATTTGATGAAGGTACCCATCGAAGCGATCGGATATACGCTGGCCTCCAGCACCATGTAGCGGGGGATGAGCGAGCCCTGGATGAGTTCGCCGTATATCTCCGCCTCGTTGTCGGAAGTGATGGTGGGGATGGCCTTGCTGGTGAGCGGCACATTGAAGTCGAGATTGGTGTAGGTGGGGTCGAGTTCGTACACCAGCTCGGTCTTGCTTACATCCTCGGAGTTTTTGTTTTCGGTATGGGTCTTGTCGGTCTGCACTTCTTCCGCAAGGGCGGAGGGCGCATGGGCGCAGAGCGCGATGACGATGCAGGCAAGACGAAGACGGTCCAGGAGGAAAGACATAAGGCGAGATTCTATCCGTTGTGGCTGGCCGGCAAAAGCATGAGAGAATTTCGGCTGCAAAGGAGAACGAACTTGAAGAAACTGACATCAGCCGACCTGGCTGCACTTGCCGGGCAAGCACAGCAATCGCCGCGCCTGCGCGCCAATTCCAACCTGCATGCTGAGCTGACCGACCCCATCCAGCGTCTCGCCATCGCCATGGAGCCGGATACCTTGATCCTGCCGCACCGCCACCCGCATACCTGGGAGGTGCTGACCGCCCTGCGCGGCCGCTTCACCGTGCTGGTGTTCGACGAGGCGGGCAGGGTCGCGGAACGTGCCGAGCTGGGCGTGGACACCAGCGTCGTGGAGATCCCGGCCGGCGGCTGGCATGCCGTGCTGTCGCGCGATGTCGGTGCGGTCATCTTCGAAGTGAAGCATGGTCCCTATGCGCCCATCGGCGATGCGGATGTCGCCGCCTGGGGCAAGGGCCGCACCGCCGCCGAACTGAATGCGTGGTACGCCGAGGCGCGGCCGGGCGACACACTCGCCTGAGGCTACTTGACGAACTGCTTGCTGCGCAACGTCTCGATGATCTCGGGGATCACGCCGGGGTCGTCGATGGTCGACGGCACGACGTACTCCTGGCCGTTGACGATCCTGTTCAGGGTCTTGCGCAGCGTCTTGCCGGAACGCGTCTTGGGTAGCCGGGCAAGGATCACCGTGTCCTTGTAGCAGGTGATCGCGCCGATGGCTTCGCGCACCCGGGTCACCAGTTGCTGCTGCAGTTCCGCTTCTTCCACGCTCACGCCGGACTTGAGCACCACCAGCCCCATCGGCACCTGCCCCTTGAGCTCATCGTCGCGCGCGATCACCGCGCATTCGGCCACCGCCGGATGGGTGGCGATCACTTCCTCGATTTCGCCGGTGGACAGGCGGTGCCCGGCCACGTTGATCACATCGTCCACGCGTCCCATCACGAACACGTAGCCGTCCTCGTCGATATAGCCGCCGTCGCCGGTGGCATAGTAGCCGTGGAACATGCCCAGATAGCCGTCGCGGAACTTGTTGTCGTCGCCCCACACGCGGTTCAGGCAGGCAGGCGGCAGCGGCAGCTTGAGCGCGATGTAGCCCTGCGTGCCGCGCGCAACCGGTTGCCCGCTGTCGTCCAGAATATGCACATTGAAGCCGGGCACCGGCATGGTGGAAGAGCCCGACTTGATCGGCATCGGCTCCACGCCGCGCAGGTTGGCGGTGATCGCCCAGCCGGTCTCGGTCTGCCACCAGTGGTCCACCACCGGTTTGCCGCTGATCTGCGTCAGCCACGCCTCGGTCGGCGGGTCCAGCCGTTCGCCGGCGGAGAAGATGGTCTGCAGCTTGCCGAGGTCGTACTGCCTCATCAGCAGGGCTTGCGGATCCTCCTTTTTCACCGCGCGAAACGCGGTCGGCGCGGTGAACAGCGCTTTCACGCCGTATTCGGCGCACACCCGCCACAGCGCGCCGGCATCCGGCGTCATGATCGGCTTGCCTTCGTACACCACCGTGGTGCAGCCGTGCAGCAGCGGCCCGTACACGATGTACGAGTGGCCGACCACCCAGCCTACGTCCGACGAGGCCCAGAACACATCGCCCGCATCCACGTTGTAGATCGCTTTCATGCTGTACTTCAGCGCGACGGCATGGCCGCCGTTCTCGCGCACCACGCCCTTGGGCTTGCCGGTGGTACCGGAGGTATACAGGATGTACAGCGGATCGCTGCCCTTGACCGGCGTGCACCCCACCGGTTCGGCCTGTGCCAGCAACGAGACCCAGTCATGGTCGCGTCCGGCGGTCAGCGGAGCGGCGGCCTGCGGGCGCTGGTAAATCACGCAGCATTCGGGTTTATGCCTGGCCAGTTCGAAGGCGCGGTCGATCAGCGGCTTGTATTCGATGACGCGCTTGACCTCGATGCCGCAGGAAGCGGTGAGGATGACCTTGGGTTTGGCATCGTCGATGCGCAGGGCCAACTCCGGGGGGGCGAAGCCGCCGAACACCACCGAGTGGATTGCGCCCAGCCGTGCCACGGCAAGCATGGCGATGACGGCTTCCGGGATCATCGGCATGTAGATGATGACGCGGTCGCCTTTCGTCACGCCAAGATTGCCCAGCATGCCGGCAGTGCGCGCCACCGCATCGGTCAGCTCGGCATAGGTATAGCGCGATTTGGTGCCGGAGACGGGGGAGTCGTAGATGAGCGCGAGCTGGCCGCCGCGTCCCTGCTGCACATGATGGTCCAACGCCATGTGGGCGGTGTTCATCTCGCCGTCGGCGAACCAGTGGCCGATACCGTCGGCATCGCGCTTCAGGATCTGCTGCGGGAACCTGAACCATTCCAGCGCTTCGGCCTGCTTGCGCCAGAAGCCCTCCGGATCCTGCATCGAACGGTCATACTCTGTCTGGTAGCTCATTTCGATCCCTCCCTGTTTTCCACATTCCGGCCTGCGCCGGAATGACGGCATCAATATTGCCTAGTTGATACAAAACATCTCCATGAACTCGTTGACCGGTGTTGCTTCCAGTTTCTTCTTGTCCAGGCACAGCGCCATGATCTGCTGGCAGCGCTGTTCGGGGAAGCGTGTGCGCAGGTTGTTCAGGAATTTCTGTTCCAGCACCGGGATGCCCTCGGCACGGCGGCGGCGATGGCCGATCGGATATTCCACCGCGATCTTCTCGGTGCTGCTGCCGTCCTTGAAGAATATCTGGATGGCGTTGGCGATGGAACGCTTGTCCGCTTCCAGGTATTCGCGGCTATAGCGCGGATCTTCCACGACTTCCATTTTGTCGCGCAGTTCGTCGATGATCGGATTGGCGGCATGGAAACTGTCCTCGTAGTGTTCCGCCACCAGGTCGCCGAATGCCAGCGGCACCGCCACCATGTACTGGAGGCAGTGGTCGCGGTCGGCCGGATTGGCCAGCGGGCCGACCTTGGAGATGATGCGGATGGCCGATTCGTGGGTGGTGATGACGATCCTGCTGATGTCCTGCAGCCGGTCTTTCACCTGCGGGTGCAGGCGCACCGCGGCTTCGCATGCGGTCTGCGAATGGAACTCGGCAGGGAAGGATATCTTGAACAGCACGTTTTCCATCACATAGCTGCCGTAAGGTTGCGGCAGCGAGAAGCGGCGCTGTTCTTCCGGTTTCAGTTTCTGGTCCTTGTTGGTCTTGCTGAACAGCACGTCGTAGAAACCCCACTGCGGCGCGGTCAGCACGCCGGGGATGCCCATCTCGCCCTTCATCGTCATCATCGCCAGGCGTACTGCGCGAGAAGTGGCATCGCCTGCCGCCCAGGATTTGCGCGAACCGGCGTTCGGCGCGTGGCGGTAGGTGCGCAGCGACTGGCCGTCGACGAAAGCCTGCGACAGCGCATCGATCACCTGTTCTTCGGTGCCGCCGAGCAGGCGCGTCACTACGGCGGCCGACGCCACCTTCACCAGGATGACGTGGTCGAGGCCGACGCGGTTGAAGCTGTTCTCCAGTGCCAGCACTCCCTGGATTTCGTGCGCCTTGATCATCGCGATCAGCACGTAGCGCATGTTCAGCGGCGGCTTGCCTTCCGCCACGCGGCAGCGGCTGAGATAGTCGGCCACGGCGAGGATGCCGCCCAGGTTGTCGGACGGGTGCCCCCATTCCGCTGCCAGCCAGGTATCGTTGTAGTCCAGCCAGCGGATCATCGCGCCGATGTCCCAGGCGGCTTTGACCGGGTCGAGTTCGTGCGAGGTGCCGGGCACGCGCGCCCCGTGGCGCACCGTGGTGCCGGGTACCAGCGGGCCGAGGTGCTTGGTGCACTCGGGGAAGCGCAGCGCCAGCAGGCCGCAGCCCAGCGTGTCGATCAGGCAGTTGCGCGCGGTGTCGTACGCTTCCTCCGAGCGGATCTCCATGCGACAGACGTACTGCGCGATGTCTACCAGCACCTGGTCGGGAGCGGGGCGGTTGTTCATGTCTACATTGGCACTCATTTCTTTTTCCTTGGATTAACGATTCTGAATAGGGACCCAGGCCAGGTTCTCCGGCCCGACATAGTTCGCGCTGGGGCGGATGATCTTGCCGTCGGCGCGCTGTTCCATCACGTGCGCACCCCAGCCGGTGACGCGCGAGATCACGAACAAGGGCGTGAACATGTTGGTCGGCACGCCCATCATGTGGTACGACACGGCAGAGAACCAGTCCAGGTTGGGGAACATCTTCTTCAGGTCCCACATCACCGTCTCCAGCCGTGCGGCGATATCGAACAGGCGCATCTCGCCTTGCTCCTGCGCCAGCTGTCTCGCCACGCGCTTGATCACCTCGTTGCGCGGGTCGGCGATGGTATAGACCGGATGGCCGAAGCCGATCACGATCTCCTTGCGCGCCACGCGTTCGCGGATGTCCGCTTCCGCCTCGTCGGCGTTCCTGTAGCGACTCTGGATGCGGAACGCTTCCTCGTTGGCGCCGCCATGCTTGGGCCCGCGCAAGGCGCCGATGGCGCCGGTGATGCAGGAATACAGGTCGGAATTGGTGCCGGCGATCACGCGCGCGGTGAAGGTGGAGGCATTGAACTCATGCTCGGCATACAGGATCAGCGAGGTGTGCATGGCGCGCACCCAGGAGTCCGGGGCCGGCTTGCCGTGCAACAGGTGCAGGAAATGCCCGCCGATGGAATCGTCATCCGTCTCCACATCGATGCGTTTGCCGCTGGTGCTGAAGTGATACCAGTACACCAGCATCGAACCGAAACTTGCCAGCAGGCGATCGAGCAGTTCGCGGGTCTTGGCCGGGTCGTGCGCTTCCGGCTCCTGTTCGCAGGTGCCCAATATCGAACAGCCGCTGCGCATCACATCCATCGGGTGGGCATTGGCAGGGATTGCCTCCAGTGCCTGCCTCACCGGCTGCGGCAGCCCGCGCAGTGTCCTCAGCCTGGCCTTGTAGGCCTTCAGCTGGGCGGCATTCGGCAGGGTGCCGTGGATCAGCAGATGCGCGATCTCCTCGAACTCCGCTGTCTCGGCGAAGTCGAGGATGTCGTAACCGCGATAGTGCAGGTCGTTGCCGGTGCGTCCGACGGTGCAGACCGCGGTATTGCCCGCGACAGTGCCGGAGAGGGCGACGGATTTCTTGGGCTTCGGTAGTGTGCTTTCTTCTGCCATGGTGTTCTCCCTTCTGTAAATCAAATTTCTTTCATCTATCCCCTCTCCCGCAAGCGGGAGAGGGGCAGGGGTGAGGGGCGTTGAGGTTAATCCAAATTGGCTTGTACCCGCCGCCCCTCATCCCCACCCCTTCTCCCGCCTGCGGGAGAAGGGAGTAAATAGTTATTCCGCTCCCTTCTCCGCAAACAGCCGATCCAGTTGCTGCTCGTAAGAGTGATATCCCAGATATTCGTAAAGCTCCATGCGCGTCTGCATCGTGTCCACCACCTTCTGCTGCGTGCCGTCGGCCAGGATGTGCTGGTACACGTTCAGTGCAGCCTTGCTCATCGCGCGGTAAGCGGAGAGCGGATACAGCGCCAGCTTGATCCCCACGCCGGCCAGTTCGGCCGTGGTGAAGAGCGGGGTGGCGCCGAACTCGGTGATGTTCGCCAGTACCGGTACCTTTACCGCCCGGGTGAATTCGGCATATTGCTCCAGTGTGGTCATTGCCTCGGGAAAGATCATGTCCGCACCGGCCTCGACACAGGCCTGCGCGCGCTCGATTGCCGATTGCATGCCTTCCACCGCCAGCGCATCGGTGCGCGCCATGATGACGAAGCTGGCGTCGGTGCGCGCATCCACCGCTGCCTTGATGCGGTCGACCATCTCGCCCTGGCTGACGATGGCCTTGTTGGGACGGTGGCCGCAGCGCTTCTGCATCACCTGGTCCTCGATATGGAATCCCGCTGCGCCGGCCTGGGCGATCTCGCGCGTGGCGCGGGCGATGTTGAATGCACCGCCCCAGCCGGTGTCGATGTCCACCAGCAGCGGCAGGTCGCTCGCCGCGGTGATGCGGCGGGTATCCTCGCACACGTCGTGCAGCGTGGTGATGCCGAGATCGGGGATGCCCAGCGAGGAAGCCGCCACGCCGCCGCCGGACAGGTACAGCGCCTTGTGCCCGCTCTTCTGCGCCAGGATGGCGCAATAGGCGGTGACCGCGCCGACGACCTGCAAGGGGTTGTTGTCTGCGACGGCCTGGCGCAGTTTGTTGCCGGGGGAATTGGGTATCTGCTTCATTCTTGATCCTCCACTAAATTCAAATTCCGTCGTTCCGGCGCAGGCCGGAATCCAGTGCAGTCGTTCAACATGCAGCTGGGTTTTGTCCGCTTTGCGCAATTGTCGTAATTCGCTGGATTCCGGCCTGCGCTAAAAGCAGGCAATTTGCCACTTGGCAAGCCGAGTGCAAAGTTGACACCGCCGGAATGACGGATGAGCGAGGTCACGCTGCCTCCTCTTCCTTGTCGATCATCTCGCTGATGCTGCGCCAGGCGCCCTGGATGTGGCGGCGCATCAGCAGTTCGGCCAGCTCGCCGTCGCGGTGCGCCAGCGCATCCACGATCTGGCGGTGCTGTTGCAGGGCTGGGCGGGTGCGTTGCGCGTTGCGGCTGGTGCGGTAACGACACATGCGCAGCAACTGGTATTGTTCGCTGCCGAGCAGATCCATCAGCATCTCGTTGCGGCTGCCGCGCGCGATCTGGTAATGGAAATCGAGATCGCCCTCGCTCTGCGCATACACCTTGCCGCCCTGTTTTTCGATCTGCGCCTCGTGCCGGTCGAGCAGCGCGCCCAGCTGGGCGATCTCGTCGTCGGTCATCTGCGTGGCGGCGAGGCGACAGGCCATGCCTTCGAGCGCTTCGCGCACGCCATACAAGTCCGACAGGGTCTTGCGATCCAGTACCACCACGCGCGCGCCGGCGTTGGGGATGCGCTTGACCAGACGCATGCCTTCGAGGTGGCGCAGTGCTTCGCGCAGGGGGCCGCGCCCCATGCCGAAGCGTTCGGCCAGCTCCGCTTCGTTCAGTTTCTGGCCTTGCGCCAGTTCGCCGGTGACGATGCTCTGCGCCAGGCGATGCGCCGCAACGTCAGCAAGGGTGCCCTGTTCTGGAACTTTGATCAGCATTGCACAGCTCCGATTGTCGACAATCCGTGGCAATGCTAGCACCAAAAACAGGAAAAAGTGCAAGCATTTCTATTTTATGTCGACATAATGGGTTGGTTATCCGGGCGACGGAAGGTTGCCGAACCCTGTCTGGCGGCGGGACTGAGAGGGCATGTCCGGTAACCGAACCAGGCAAAGCCGAGATGCGTGGCATGCCGGCAAGCGAGCTGTCGGAAAGCGATGGCAGGTTCCCGGATGGCAGTAGAATGACCTCGGTGTGTCTGGAATCAACTGAACGGGGAAACAGTCATGCGTAAAAAAACGAACGTCCCTTTCCTGCTGCAGCCGCAACAACTTTACCGGTCCTGCGATCACAGCCAGTTCACGTTCCAGACTACGGCCGACCTGGATGACCTGACCGAGATCATCGGGCAGATGCGTGCCATGGATGCGGTCCGCTTCGGCACCGGCATCCGCCACGATGGTTACAACCTGTTCGTACTCGGCCCCTCGGGTATCGGCAAGAGCAGCATGGTGCGGCAGTTCCTCGAGCAGAAGGCGGGCAAGGAGCGCAAGCCGGACGACTGGTGCTATATCAACAATTTTGCACTGCGCCATCAACCGCTGATGCTCAGGCTGCCTTGCGGTCGGGGCGAAGAGTTGCGCTCGCGCATGGAGCAGCTGGTCGAATATCTCCGCGTCGCGATCCCCGCACTTTTCGAAGGGGACGAGTACCGTTCCAAGGTCGGCGCGATCCAGGAAGAATTCAACAAGCGACAGGAACAGGCGTTCAACGAGTTGGGCGAGGCGGCCGAGAAGCAGCAGATCGCCTTGATGCGCACCCCGGAAGGTTTTGCCTTTGCCCCGATGCGCGAGCATGAGGTGATCCCGCGGGAAGAATACGAGAAGCTGCCGGAAGAAGAGCAGGCACGGGTGGAGGCGGCGATCATCGAGTTGCAGACCCGGCTGGAAAAGATCATGCGCCAGATGCCGCAATGGCGGAAAGAACGGCATGAACGCGTCAAGCAGCTCGACCGCGAAACCACGCTGTCTGCGGTCGACCATCTGGTGAACGAGATCAAGGAATCCTATGCCGAGTTGCCGGAGGTGCTGAATTATCTCGACCAGGTCAGGCAAGTGATGGTCGACAACGCGGACGATTTTCGCAAGCAGGAGGAATCCGCGACGATAGGCGGCATGACCATGGTTTCCCACCAGAACTTCCATCAGTACAAGGTCAATGTGCTGGTCGACAGCAGCAAGCAGCCGGGAGCGCCCATCGTCAGCGAGGACAACCCGACCTACAGCAACCTGGTCGGCAGGGTAGAGCATATTTCCCAGTTTGGCGCGCTGGTCACGGATTTCACCCTGATCAAGCCCGGCGCGCTGCATCGCGCCAACGGTGGTTACCTGCTGCTGGACATCCGCAAGGTGCTGAGCCAGCCGTTCGCCTGGGAAGGGCTGAAACGGGCGCTGCACACGCGCGAGATCCGCATCGAATCGCTGGGGCAGATGTATAGCCTGGTCAGTACCGTGTCGCTGGAACCGCAGCCCATCCCGCTGGATACCAAGGTGATCCTGTTCGGCGATCGACTGTTCTATTACCTGCTGCAGGAATACGACGCGGAGTTCGGCGAACTGTTCAAGGTGGCGGCGGATTTCGAGGAACGCATCGAGCGCGATGCCGACACCCATCAGCTCTATGCGCGGCTGATCGCCACGCTGGCACGCAAGGAAGACCTGCTGCCGTTCGACCGCAGCGCCGTGGCGCGGGTGATCGAGCACAGCGCGCGGCTGGTGGGCGATGCGGAGCGGCTATCTACGCACATGCGCAGCATCGCCGATCTGTTGCGCGAGGCGGACTATTATTCGCGCGAAGCGGGCTGCAAGGTGGTGGAGGCTGCCAATGTGCAGTGTGCCATCGATGCGCAGATACGCAGGCAGGACAGGTTGCGCGACCGCCTGTACGAGGCGATCCTGCGCGATACGCTGGTGATCGACACGCACGGGGCGGTGGCGGGGCAGATCAATGCCCTCTCTGTCATCTCCTTGGGCGATTTCTCCTTTGCCCAGCCGACCCGGATCACCGCGAACACCCGGCTGGGCGATGGCGAGATGATCAACATCGAACGCGAGGTGAAGCTTTCCGGTGCCATCCATTCCAAGGGCGTGCTGATCCTTTCCTCCTTCCTCGCCTCGCGCTATGCGAAGAACCAGCCCATGGTGTTCTCCGCCAGCCTGGTGTTCGAGCAGTCCTACGGCATGATCGATGGCGACAGCGCCTCGCTGGCCGAGCTGTGCGTGCTGCTCTCCAACCTCGCCAACGTGCCGATCAGGCAATCGCTGGCGATCACCGGCTCGGTCAACCAGCTCGGGCATGCGCAGGCCATCGGCGCGGTGAACGAAAAGATCGAAGGCTTCTTCGATATCTGCGCGGCGCGCGGATTGACGGGCGAGCAGGGCGTATTGATCCCCGCTGCCAACATCAAGCACCTGATGCTGCGCCACGATGTGGTGGCCGCTGCCGCGGCCGGCAAGTTCCATATCTATGCCGTGGAGAATGTCGACCAGGCAATCTCGCTGCTGACCGGATTGCCGGCCGGCGAAGCCGATGCCAAAGGTGTCTACCCGGAAGGAAGCGTCAATCGCAAGGTCGCAGCGCGGCTGGACGAACTGATCAGGATCAGGAAGTCGTTCGCACGGCCACCGGCCGTCCCGACTCGAGCGAAAAAGAAACCCGATTGATCCGCATGCCGTGCCCGCGTGGAGCATCGTGAACCCATACCAGGAGGACATCGAAAAACTCTATGCGCGCCTGCACAGCGGCGCGCAAGGGCTGGCGCAAGCCGAGGCGGCAGATCGGCTGGTGCGCTACGGCGCCAACCGGCTCGAAAAGATCCGCGGGCAATCCGCAGTCGCCCGGCTGTTCAAGGAGTTCACCCATTTCTTTGCGCTGATCCTGTGGCTGGCGGCGGGGCTGGCATTTTTCGCCGAATGGCGCGATCCCGGCCAGGGCATGGCGATGATGGGCTACGCGGTGGTCGGCGTCATCATCATCAACGGCGTGTTCTCGTACTGGCAGGAATACCGCGCGGAGAAGGCGCTGGCGGCGCTGAGCAACCTGCTGCCGCGTTACACCACCGCGCTGCGCGACGGCCGCGCCATGCAGGTGCCGGTGGCGGAACTGGTGCCGGGCGATGTGGTGGTGCTGGTTGCCGGCGACGATGTTCCGGCCGATTGCCGCCTGATCGAAGCCTTCAGCGTGCGCGTCAACACCGCCAACCTGACCGGCGAATCGCTACCCAAGTCGCGCGATACCGGCACCGCCGGCGACGATCTGGCGGCGCTGCGGCGCGACATCCTGAACGCCGGCACCTCGCTGGTGTCGGGCAAGGCCAAGGCCATGGTGTATGCCACCGGCATGCACACCGAGTTTGGCGACATCGCGCGCCTCACGCAGGTCGCGCGCGAACCGCTGTCGCCGCTGCAAAAAGAAATCGCGCGGCTGTCGCGGCTGGTGGGGTTGTTCGCCATGCTGCTCGGTGTGGTGTTTTTCTTCATCGGGCGGATGCTCGGCCTGTCGATGTGGGACAACCTGGTGTTCGCCATCGGCATCATCGTCGCCAATGTGCCCGAAGGCCTGCTGCCCACCGTCACCCTGTCGCTGGCCATGGCCACGCAGCGCATGGCGAAGAAGAACGCGCTGGTGCGCCACCTGTCGGCGGTCGAATCGCTGGGGTCGGTCAGCGTGATCTGCAGCGACAAGACCGGCACGCTGACGCAGAACCGCATGAGCATCCGGCAGGTGTTCCACTCCGGGGAACTGCTCGACCCTGCCGAGCTGGACGGGGCTGAACAGTTATACGACATCATGCGCCACTGCCACGAATTGCGTCGCGTCGAACGCGACGGGCAGGAGATATGGCAAGGCGACCCGATGGAAGTGGCGCTGCTGGAAAGCCTGCCGCCGGGCGGCGCGGTGTACCCGCGCGTGGACGAGATTCCGTTCGATACCGAGCGCAAGCGCATGTCGGTGATCTGCGACACGCCGCAAGGGCGCATGCTGTATTGCAAGGGCGCACCGGAGACCGTGCTGCCGCTGTGCCGCGAGATGCTGGGCGATGGGCAGCGCCTGCCGCTGGGCGACGACGAGCGCGACCGCTTGCTCGGCGCGCACGAACAGATGACGGCGCGTGGCCTGCGCGTGATCGCCCTCGCTTACCGCAACCTGCCGTCCCAACCCAATCATCGCGAGAGCGAACTGGTGTTCGCCGGGCTGGTCGGACTGGTCGATCCGCCGCGCCCCGGTGTGGCCGACGCCATCGCCGCCTGCCGGCTGGCCGGCATCCGCGTGGTCATGGTCACCGGCGACCATCCGCACACCGCCGGCGCGCTCGCGCGCGAGATCGGGCTGGCGCAGAACCCGCTGGCGATCACCGGCGACAAGCTGCGCATCCTGTCCGATGCCGATTTATTGTTGCTGCTGGACGAACCCGACCTGATCTTTGCGCGCACCAGTGCCGACCAGAAGATGCGCATCGTGCAGGCGCTGCAGCGCAAGGGCGAGATCGTCGCGGTGACCGGCGACGGCGTGAACGACGCCCCCGCGCTGAAATGCGCCGACATCGGCATTGCCATGGGCATCAGCGGCACCGATGTCGCCAAGGAGGCGGCCGACATCGTCCTGCTCGACGACCACTTCGCCACCATCGTCACGGCCATCGAGGAAGGCCGCGCCGTGTTCGACAACCTGCGCAAGTTCCTCACCTACATTCTCACCCACAATGTTGCCGAGCTGGCGCCGTACATCGCATTCGTGCTGTTCAAGATTCCGCTGCCGCTGACGGTGATCCAGATCCTCGCGCTCGATCTCGGCACCGAGACCCTGCCGGCACTCGCGCTTGGCGCCGAGCGACCGGACCACGGCATCATGCGCAAACCGCCGCGCCCGCGCAACGAACGCCTGCTCAACTGGGGATTGCTGATGCGCGTCTACCTGTTCCTCGGCCTGCTCGAATCCGCCGGGGCGCTGGCGGCGTTCTTCTTCGTGCTGTATGGCGGCGGCTGGCATGCCGGCCAGGTGCTGGGGATGCATGACAAACTCTACCTGCAGGCCACCGCAGCCTGCTTCTCGGCCATCGTGCTGATGCAGGTGGTCAACATCTTCATGTGCCGTCATCCGATCTATTCCGCGTTCAGCCGCAACCTAGCCCCCAACCGCCTGATCGCTTACGGCATCGCTTTCGAGCTGGGGATGCTGCTGCTCATCGACTACACGCCGCTGGGCAATGCGCTGTTCGGCACCGCACCGCTGGCCATCGAGGTATGGCTGTTCATGGTCCCGTTCGGATTGGGGATGTGGCTGCTGGAAGAAGGGCGCAAGGCACTGGTGCGCAGGATGGCGCAGCGCAAGGCTCGGGTATCCGGCACGCCGTAGCTGCTTGAAAACCCGCGTATCTTCCGCACAAGCCCTGAGCATCGACAGGGTTTTTCGCGCGAGCATGCATTATCGGGTTGGGTTGGCACGACCGCAGTGTTAAAATTCCGTTAACGCGGATGATCCGAAGCGCAACGAACCATCCGGCTTTCTACAACAGCTTACTAAATAAATAACAGGTACCAGTCATGTCCAGCCTGATCAGCCAAGTTTCTTATCCTGTCTTCATTTCCGGCGTATTCGTCTTTTTCATCATTGCCAGCATCTTCTCCTTCATCGTGGGCGTAGGGCTGGCGGTGCGCAGTTCCAGAATGCTGCGTTTCTTCAATTTCATGAACAAGAGCTATTCCACCCGCCGTTTCACCAAGCCGCTGACCGAGCCGCACTTCGTCGAGCCCACCCTGCTCAAACACCCCCGCATACTGGGCGTCGCCATCGTGCTGGGCGCCATCGTTTCCATCGCACTGCTGCGCCAGGTCGATGGCGACGTGTTCCAGCCCATGTATAGCGGCTCGTTCTCCAAGGAAGCGGCAGGCGTATTGGCGGGCTATACCTCCTCGTTCCTGCTGATCGGGAATGCCCTGTGCATCGTCGTGGGCCTGATGCTGCTGTTCTTCCCGCGCACCCTGTCCACCGTCGAGAGCTACACCGACAAGTGGTACAGCCTGCGCAAGCAGGCCCGTCCGCTGTACGAAAACTACATCGAGGTCGACAAATGGGTGCTGGCGCATCCCACCGTGTCGGGCGTCACGCTGAGCCTGCTGTCGCTGGGGCTGGGCATCTCGATGTACATCCGCCTCTGATACGGCTGACACCAAAAAAAACAGGGCCATGCCGCGAGGCATGGCCTTTTGTTTTAGCGATGGAAATGCCGAGTAGCTCTGCTTTTCTCCCTCTCCCGGAGGGCGAGCGGATGCGTTTATCCGGCGATGTTGAATGCCATCGTGAACAATGCGCCGTCGCCGGGGGCAGTGGTCAGGTCGACGCTGCCGCCGCCATGCGCTTCGACGACCGCCTTGCACAACGACAGACCCAGGCCGGTCGAAGCGGATTTCCCGGACGGCGTTGCTTGCGCGGCATGCCCGGTATGGTCGGGGCCGGGGCCGTCGTCGAGCACGAAGAAGGTCAGCCGGTCCGCATCCTGCTCGAACCAGACATCCACCTTGCTCGCGGCATAACGGACCGCATTGTTCAATGCCGATTCGAGCGCCAGATCGACCAGGTATTCGTCCAGCGCGGCGGCACCCTTGCGCCTGACCTCGGGCGCGATCCTGATCCTGATCTCGTCGACGCACACTTCGATGGCATGGCCATGCCTGCTGCCCATGGTCGCCGACTGGCTGCCGGCGACCATGTCTTCCAGGAATTCGAACAGCTCGACCTCGCTGGTGTTGGGTTTCAATCCGGCATGCTCGTGCTTATAGAGCGTCAGGAAACCGATCAGGCGATTCTTCAGCTCGATGCAGCGCTGGTAGGCTTTGCGCGCCTCGCCCGGCGCATCGGCGCGGTGATTGAGCTGCTCCAGGTCGGCCTCCAGCAGCGCCAGCGAGTTCTTGATGTCGTGGATGACCAGCGCGGACAAGGTTTGCTGCATCAGGGAGCCTCCAGTAATTCAACGTTCCAGGTAATCGTCGATCAACTTCGTCACACCGGCGCAGGCCGGTGTCCAGTTGATTGAAAAGACTGCATTGCAGCCCGCGCCGGAATGACAAACCGCAAAGGGCGCGCGCAAAAATTCGGTGATCGGTGGCACCCTCATGCCCCCGTCAACTGGTCGTAAAAACGGTAAAAGCCCATCACCTTCTCGTTGTGCGGCACCAGCTTGTCCAGTATCGCCAGATAGTTCTTGGCGCGTTCCTGCACCTCGGCATCGAGGCCTTCCTGCTTCAGCCACAGCAGGTGGAGCTGCGCCGCGGCGAACAACGCCTCGATGTTGTCGTTCTGGATGGCCAGCGCATCGAGCACCTTGCGGTAGGCGGTGTCGAATTGCGCCACATGCATCGCCTTGCGCGCCTCGTCCACCAGCGCCAGTACCCGCCGCTGTCCGGCATCGATGACTTCCTCGATCTTGTCGTGCTGTCCGGTGTCGAGCATCGACTTGGTGACATGGCGCGCGATGCGCTCCCGCTCCAGGCCGCTCGATTGCACCGCCTGCGTCAGCATCTTCAGCCCGAGGACGGAGTCCCCCATCTTGAAGGCCGCCTTGCCGATCAGGTTCAGGGCGGAACTGCCGCTCTCCGGCGTCAGCAAGCGCTGCGAGCGCTCCAGCAATCTCTTCGCCGCCGCCTTGTCTCCCGTATCGAAATAGGCCTGCGCCAGGATGGCATTCCTGGAGATGCCGAATGCGCCTTTCTCCTCGAACCTGCGCGCGCTCTTTTCCAGCGTGTGGATGGCGCCCTGCGGGTCGCCCAGGTCGATCTGGATATGCGCCAGCGACAGGTAATCATCGGGGCGCTCGGTGATGGAGCCGTTCGACAGCCTGATCGCCGATTCGGCATACTTCTTCGCCTCGTCCAGCTTGCCCAGCAGGAAGGCCGATTCGGCGTTGGAGCGGAAACGCTTCGCGGTGGGCAGTATCCTGGCCGACTGCTCCATCAGCTGGTAGGCGCCTTCCTCGTCCTTCTGCATGCGCCTGATCTCGGCCAGCAACTCGTAGGCCGCGACGTAGCTCGGGTTGTCGGCAACGATCTGCCGGGCCATCTCTTCGGCAGCTTCCGGTTCGTTCAGCAGCATGCGCGCACGCGCGATGCCGATCTTCACCCACGGCACGTTGTCACGCATGGCCAGGGCCTGTTCGTAGGTCTTGAGCAGGTCGGTGGTGTCGTTCAGCGCGAGCAGCGCCTCCGCCTTCAGCTTGAGTGCGGCCAGCAGCCAGCGTTCGTTCGACACCAGCGTCACCAGCCGGTCGCATTCGCTGACCACCTGCAGGTAATTCCCGTCGTCCATCGCGGTAAGCGCGGGCAGCAGGAAGTTGCGGCGGTCGAACAGGCGTTCCAGCCGCGCACGCAGCTTCTTCTCGGGGCAGGGCTTCAGGATGTAATCGTCCGGCGCGAACTCCACCGCATTGGCGACGTAGGCGTACTCGGCCTCCGCCGTCACCATCACGAAGATCGTCTTGGCACCGAGCAGGCGCTCGCTCCGCAGGTATTCCAGGAAATGCTGTCCGGAGGTGGTCTTGTTGAGGTTGTAGTCGCACAGGATCAGGTCGTAGCGGTTGGCCTGGATCTGCTCCAGCGCTTCCTGGGCATCGGCCACGCACTTGATCGAATTCATGCCCATCCATTGCAACTGCGAGCGCAGCGCATGGCGCATCGCACCGATGTCGTCGATGACCAGTGCCGACAGCGCATCGAAGCGGATGTATTCGCTCTCGAAGGTGTCTTTCTTGCCGGCGAGGATGTTCGCCATCGAATTTGCGTCGGTACGATCCTGCATCTTTCTCCCCGTTGGTCGTCCGCAAGGTGGCCGGGTGGCTGCGGCAGGCGGCATCCGGTGCGGCCTGCCGGCCCGTCGCGCCATGGTTTTCCTCGCATGATAACCAAAAAAATCTGCCCGGAGTTTTCTTTGGCGCCGGCGTTTCCGGGGCGGCTGGCGTAACCGACTGTTGGCTGGGGCATATTCATGCGGGCCGTTTGTGCGGGCGCGCTAGTGCCTGCGCAGCGGCTTTACGGTAAGCTACGCCCCTTCATGTTCCACACCCAAGAAAGCGCAATAAAATGGCACAAGGTCAATATGTAATGTCCATGCTCCGCGTGAGCAAGATCGTTCCTCCCAAGCGTCAGATCATCAAGGATATCTCCCTCAGCTTCTTTCCCGGCGCCAAGATCGGCCTGCTGGGCCTGAACGGCTCGGGCAAATCCACCGTGCTGCGCATCATGGCGTTGCAGGACAAGGAATTCGACGGCGAGGTGCAGCACCTGCCCAACATCAAGATCGGCTACCTGCCGCAGGAACCGCAGCTCGACCCCGCCAAGACCGTGCGCCAGGAAGTGGAGTCCGCGCTGGGCGAGGTGATGGAAGCGCAAGCCAAGCTGGACGCCGTATACGCCGCCTATGCCGAGCCGGACGCCGACTTCGACGCGCTCGCCGCCGAGCAGGCACGCCTCGAGAACATCATCGCCGCAGGCGGTTCCGATGCGCAACACCAGATGGACATCGCCGCCGATGCGCTGCGCCTGCCCGAGTGGGATGCCGTGATCAAGAACCTTTCCGGTGGCGAGAAGCGCCGCGTGGCGCTGTGCAAGCTGCTGCTGGAAAAGCCCGACATGCTGCTGCTGGACGAACCCACCAACCACCTCGATGCCGAATCGGTGGAATGGCTGGAACAATTCCTGGTGCGCTTCCCCGGCACCGTGGTCGCCGTCACCCACGACCGCTACTTCCTCGACAACGCCGCCGAATGGATCCTCGAACTCGACCGCGGCCACGGCATCCCTTGGAAGGGCAACTACTCCAGCTGGCTGGAGCAGAAGGAAGCGCGCCTGGAGCAGGAGAACAAGCAGATCGACGCGCACATGAAAGCGATGAAGCAGGAACTGGAATGGGTGCGCCAGAATCCCAAGGCGCGTCAGGCCAAGTCCAAGGCGCGTCTGGCCCGCTTCGAAGAGCTCTCCAACACCGAATACCAGAAACGCAACGAAACGCAGGAGATCTTCATCCCGGCCGGTGAACGCCTGGGCAACGATGTCATCGAATTCGACGGCGTGAGCAAAGCCTATGGCGACCGCCTGCTGATCGACAACCTCAGCTTCAAGATCCCGCCCGGCGCCATCGTCGGCATCATCGGCCCCAACGGCGCGGGTAAATCGACACTGTTCCGCATGATCACCGGCAAGGAACAACCGGACAGCGGCACCGTGAAGATCGGCTCCACCGTAAAGATCGCCTTCGTCGACCAATCGCGCGAGGGGCTGGACAACGACAAGACCGTGTTCGACGCCATCTCCGGCGGCAATGACATCCTCACTGTCGGCAAATACGAAACCCCGGCGCGCGCCTACATCGGTCGCTTCAACTTCAAGGGCGCGGATCAGGGCAAGATCGTCGGCCAGCTCTCCGGCGGTGAACGCGGCCGCCTGCACCTGGCGCAAACCCTCATCTCCGGCGGCAACGTGCTGCTGCTCGACGAACCCTCCAACGACCTCGACGTGGAAACCCTGCGCGCGCTGGAAGATGCGCTGCTCGAATTCGCCGGCAGCGTGATGGTCATCTCCCACGACCGCTGGTTCCTCGACCGCATCGCCACCCACATCTTGGCCTGCGAAGGCGATTCGAAGTGGACGTTCTTTGATGGTAACTATCAGGAATATGAGGCGGACAAGAGGAAGCGTTTGGGTGAAGAGGGCGCGAAGCCTAAGCGGATTCGGTATAAGCCGATTAGTCGTTAATCAAATTCCGGTGAGCTCGATATGACTCCTCTTAGCTTGTTTATTAGCTATAGCCATAAGGACGAGGAATATTTGGCTGAACTCGAAAAACACCTATCAACGCTGAAGAGAGAAGAGCTAATTGATACTTGGCATGATAGGGAAATTATTCCCGGGCAGGAATGGGAAAGGAAAATTGAGGCTGCACTAGAAACCGCTGATATTTACATTTTTCTCATTAGTCCAGACTTCGTTGCCTCTGAATATTGCATTGAGAAAGAAGTTGCAAGCGCGCTGGAAAGGCATACCGAAGGGACCGCCATAGTTATACCAATAGTGGTTCGTTCAGTTGATTGGCTTTCGACGCCATTGGGGAGAATTCAAGCGTTACCGAAAGATGCTACACCTATAGCATCAAGCAGGGATAGGGATGCGGCGTGGCTGGGTGTGGTAAAAGGAATTCGTGCTGCAATTACTGAACTAAAAAAAGAAGACCGTGCACATCGGGCAATCCATATTTCAAATATGTCTTCCGCCTTGACTTCACTGGTTGAAAAGATTGAGGTTAGATATGGGAATGAATTAAAGGTTGGGGGGTACTCTTCTGGATTAAGCAATCTAGATCAAGTAATTGACGGTATACATCCTGGAGATTTGATTTGTATTTCGGCTGCGCCGGTGATGGATCGTTTGGCTCTGTTGGTTCGAATAATGCATGAAGTATTCGTTAATAAACATCATGCTGGTCTGGTGGTCACTTTACGAAAAACTCAAGAGGAAATTGCAAGACGCTTGTGTGCAGCTATTGGGGGTATATCAGTTCGAGCTATGCAAAGAGGCGAGCTCTTGGATGAAGATTGGTCAAAACTAACCCATGCTTTAGGTCTGGCTAATGACGCCGAAATTGGCTTTATTGAGCAATCATCTATAGATATTAACGAGCTTATTCGAGCGATAGATGAGTTCGCCGTAAGAAATGACAAATGTGATCTGGTCATCATTGATCATTTTGATAACGTTACTGGCGGCAAGAAAGCTGATCTGCTAACCCAGCTTGGGCGCTATGCTAGGAAAAATAAGATACCAATAATCGTTGCAATGGGTTTAGAGGTTGATCCGTCGGTTAGGCCGAATAAGCGTCCCGTACTAAAAGACCTAGGGGAGTGGGCGGTATTAAACGAAGATCTAGATGTGGTGATCTTTGTTTATCAAGATGGTCAGTATTTTCCAGATAGCATCGGGAAGGGACTTGTTGAGTTAATAGTTGCAAAAAATTCTCGGGGTTCTTTGGGAACGTTTGAAGCTATTTATTCTCATGAGAGCCAGACAATAACTAGTAAGATTCAGAGGCGTCTCATTAAACGAGAATAATCGGGGGCTACAGCCCGCGTAGGGCGCAATAACCAACGGGCATTGCGCCGCATGAAAGCTTTCTGGTGCAATGCGCTACGCTTGTTGCACCTTGCGTCACTGAGTCATGCTCCTGTAGCGCCGATAAAAAAGCGGCTTGAGGTGGATTCCTCAAGCCGCTTTTAATTTGCAACCTCTGCTCGACGTGTACGTTGTCCTCTTGTGGGATCAAATCGCTTTCGGCCGAGTTGCTGCGCACCGGCGTGCCGGCGTTCATTACTTGCCGAGAACATCCTTGCGTGTGCTTTCGGCGATCGCGGCGCACTGGGCGATCAGGTGTCCGGGCACGTTAAGTTCCTTGAGCGTGCCGCCCAGGTGCTCCATCACTGCGTCGAAATGGGAATCGTTCAGGCCCTGCTTGACCAGGTGCGCATGGCCACGGCGCATGTCTTCCCCGGTGTATTTGTGCGGACCGCCGAATGCCATGGTCAGGAAAGCTTTTTGTTTGGCTGCTTGCTTGTCCATGTCGACACCAGCAAAGAAATGGCTGATACGCGCATCTTTCAGGACCTTGCGGTAGAAGATGTCGACCGCAGCATTAACCGCTGCTTCGCCGCCGAGCTGTTGATAGATGGATTGCCCGGATGCTACGGCTGGTTGTGGTTTGCCGGCCAGCAGAATCATCAAAGCCAAAAGAATGAATGGTAAAAACACAAATATCACTACCCCGAAGCTTCCCATTGCCATACTCTCCATAGATAAAAATTGATTTGATTTGCCGTTGACGGTTCTTTTACAGCGGCAGGGGAATGCTAAATTAATTCGCCCTTAAAACATATATTAAAAATACATTATTTGACGTAAATTTAACAAGTAGGCGATTGGGATACTCGAGAATAGGGCGGGGAGCCAGTGTGAAAGGTGGCAGAGTAGAATTGTTTGCAGTGGGTCGGAGTCAATCAATAACCAAGGAGTGATCATCATGGGAAGCAAAGACAAGAGGAAAGAATCAAAGGGCAAGAAACCGCAACCCAAGCCGGTACCGGCAGGGAAGTGATCGCGAGCCAATGCAGTCGCATCGCAATTGTTTTACTCATCGCCCGCAAGGGCGATTTTTCTTTGGGAATGATCGGGAGCAGCTCGCGTTTCAGGAACGGTAGTGCGCAACCGTGGTCTGATCGCTTGATACTCAGGGTCGCAGAAGCACCGCAGGCAATAGGGTTGAATGAATATCTGCACAGGTACACAGTGCAACTCATGGGGTTGGTTTGAGAGTTACCTTTTGACCTGATCCACTTCAACAGGAGGT